>NZ_CAUFJQ010000009.1 GCF_959025735.1 uncultured Streptococcus sp. | reverse complement strand
AACCTGAAAACGTTGCTGAATACATGGCTTGTCCAGACGTTGACGGAGCTCTTGTAGGTGGTGCATCACTTGATCCAGAAAGCTTCTTGGCATTGCTTGACTTCGTTAAATAATGACATCTAAAAGGCGAGAAGGTTCTCGTCTTTTTTTTATATTAGAAAAGACCAGCTACAAAGCTGGTCTTTTGAGTTAGGAACGTCCTAATAGTTTCTTAATGAGAGAAATCAGTTTGTATTTCAGAGGACTTGGGTAATAACGGAAGGTTCCCATCTTACGGACGATGTAGCCGTTGAAGTTTTGTTTGAAGCGAAGAACACCGTCTGACCCGTCAAAGATTCCTTGGATGCCAAGGAAGTTGTATCTTGGTATCCCACGTTTGATGGTTTCAAGCATCATATATTCCTGGAGAACAGCAGGAGCATAGAACTTATTAAATTCTGTATAAGAGCCACTGAATAAATAGGTGGATTCTTGTGGCATATAGACGAAGAGGCTACCTGCAAGAATGACGTCTTGATCTCCATATTTTTCAATATATTCTTTTGCGTCCTTCTTTCTCACCTCAAAGGTATCAAACTGGCTAGAGAATTCACGAAGTTGATTTTGTTTTTTCTCTGAATTGGGGTTGACTTCAAGATCCTTCTGTAATTTCTCAATCTTCTGTGCTAGTTTTCCTTGGTCTTTTTCAAGATTCGTGTAGTAATGGTGGAAGTTCAGTGTTGCGATCATGAAATCTGCATTGTCGCCAAAACTGTCATAGAAGGTTTGGTAATAATCCAAAGTCTTATCCTGATAGTCGCGACGGTCACTGGTAGAGGAAGTAATATCCTTAAAGAGTTGTAGTTCATCCCGGTTTAATCGTTTCAGTTCAATACCGAAAGATTTAGCTTTTTTGACTAGTGGCTTTCCTTTTTTACTGAAGCTCTTGAGAAGATTTTTTTCGGTGATGCCCTCCATATCTTTCACATAGTGCCAATCACCTTCTCCACCTGGATAACCTGTTGTTAAACCATCATGCTGATAGCCCAAGTTTTTAAGGGTATCCATGAAATGGGTTTGCTCTTCACTGGTTGGATTGCCGTCACTGTCAAAGGTTTGATAGGTATCATAGGGCTTGATAACGAGTTCAATAGCTCCATTCTCTTTCGCATAGTCTTTTAAGGCTGCATAGAAGGGTTCTAGCATAGCCTCCTCTTGGTAAAGGGGGCCAGAATTGATTTCCATATGGAGACCACCTGTCATAGGAAGACTGTACAAGATCGCTGCCACTTGGAATTGATCTTCTTGTTTCCAAGCGATAAATTGGACCGTGTTTCCTCGCTTTTCAAGCAGATCTGCCATTTCAGCAGACTGGATAAAAGAGCGATGGGAGACAGTATTTGCAAATGAGGTAAATTCTTCTTTTGAAATTGTCGTAAGAGTCATGTAACTTATTTACTCCTTAATTTTTTCCGGATCTTGTAGACTTTGTTTACAAGTGGATAGAGTGGACTAGTTGGGAGGTTGAATTCCCCAACAAATTCTTCAATGACAGGATTAAATTTTGATTTGAAATGATAGAGACCACCATCGAGTGAATTTTCAATGCCCCCCATATTTTGCCAAGAAGCACCACGGTCGAAAGCGTGTTGGGCAGTTTCATACCAGGTGAGGATAGCAGGTTGGTAACGGCGGAATTCTTCATCCATCCCTGCATAAACATTTTCAGACGTCCCACCGAATTCAAGGGTTAAGGTCCCGGATAAAGGAACGACCTGTCTACCTTCTTGGAGATGCTGCTCAAGAAATTGCAGTTCTTCCTCTATACGCTCTTTTTCTTTTTGGTTGTTCTCAACCTTGCCAGGCTTTGTTTTTTCTGTGAATTTTTCAGCCTCTGCCTTGTTTTTTTCAAGATCTTTTATAAGGGAGCTTTTCCGTTTCTCGAGATCTAGAGTAGACAAAGTAATGTAGGATTGTCCTTGGTAGGTTGTGAGTAGTTTTTCGTAGTAGTCTTTTCCACGTAAATGAATGCTTTTACGAGCCTCAGTCTTTTTCATGAGGGAAGCAAAGTCCTCTAACAATTCGGTCCCGCCAATTTGGACTTGGATCCCTTTGTTTCGAGCAGTTCGGATGGCTTGTCGAGTAGATTTTGAAAGATCTTGCTCAGTGAAAAACTCTTTGTGGATATTCGCTTGAAAGCGTGGTTGGATATTTTCTGCCATATCACTGGTTCGGCCAGTCCATTCAACCCCTTCTTTAGTTAAGGTGTCGATGACCGCTTGTACATCAGTGGTTTCCGTATTTTCTTGTCCAATCAATTGTTTACTCAAGAAAAGACTTGGATCAAACTTCACAAATAAGGCTTTGTATTGTTTGGCTATCTTTTTAAGGGACTGGATCACATATGAAACCAGCTCTTTGTTTTGGTAATCCATGATTGGGCCTCGAGGAATGTAGAGCATGGAAAAGCCAAGTGGCAGGGGTTGAATCAAGATGCTTGCAACAGCGACTAATTGGTCTTCTTGATAAAAACCAACCCGTTCATTTCCCCAATTATCTTTGATTTTTGCCCATGAGCTGCTTTGTAAGAGATTGGTTTGGTCACTCTGAGTAACAAAGTCGTCATGCTCACTAGCAGAAATTCCTAGCTGGTAATGGTACATTTCTTATAATACCCACTTTCTAATGGCGTATGCAACGCCAGATTCATCATTTGATTTGGTAATATGTGTAGCAATTTTTTTAAGAGTTGGATTGCCATTCTCCATAACGACGGCATGTCCCACGACTTCTAGCATGGAACGGTCATTTTCCTCATCTCCGATGGCCATGGTTTCTTCTTGCTGGATTCCAAGTCGTTCAGCTAGATGAAGAAGGGCAGCTCCCTTATTGGTCGTTTTTCCTAGAATTTCTAAATAAAAAGGGGCTGATTTGACCATGGTGAAGCGGTCCTGAAATTCTTTTGGGATTTTTGCAATCGCAGTATCCAGAATATCTGGTTCATCGATATACATGGCCTTGACAAATTCTTTCTCTCGAACTTCTTCAGGCGTCCGGTAATAAAGGGGCATATTGACCAGTTGAGATTCATGAATGGTGTAGCGTCCGATATCGCGATTGCTGGTATAGATGCCGTCTTTAGTAATAGCATGAGAGTGGATTTGGAGTTTGTTAGCAAGAGACTCGATATCGAGATAGTCCTCATAATGTAAAAGGTCTTTGATGAGTTCTTTTCCAGTAGCAGTTTCTTGCACCAGACCGCCATTAAAGGTAATGACATAGTCTCCAGGATCCATCAAATGGAGTTCTTTTAAAAGTTTTGAGACCCCTGCGATAGGACGACCGGTTGTGATCACGATTTTAACGCCTGCGGCTTTAGCATCTTGAATGGCTTCAAATACGGAAGGTGTGATCTCTTTTTTTGAATTGAGGAGTGTACCATCGATATCGATCGCAACTAATTTAATGGACATGTGTCTCTCCTGTGAAATAATCATTGGTCATGTAGGAAGTGAATTCCTCTACTTGCTTACTGAAAAGTCCATTAGCATCCAACATTTCTTTCGGGAAATAGAAGCGGTTGTCTCCATAGCGTGTTCCTGCAAGAGCAGCGACGAGTGGTGATAATTGAGACAATTCAGCGAGACTCCCATCTTTTCGGATCATCTCGATCTGGGTCCGCGGTTTTTCAAGCTCTGGTCGATAAATATCGTAGGGCAGGTCAAAATTTTGATGAATAGCTGTGTAGTAGGTTGGATTAAACCCAACCTCTTTAATCAATTTTTCAAGGATTGCTAAGTCTTTCCGCTTATCTTCTGTAAATAGAATCGACTTAAAGACTTTCCGATTGATATAGCGCTGAGCAAGATCAGACAGGATAGTATCCGGGCTGTCCATCCAGACTTGGAAATAGGTATTCATGACACCGTCATCTAGATTTAAGTAGTCTTGGATGGTGACCTCTTCTTCAAAAAATGGAATCAAGCGAGGCGAAGTCAGTTGAAAATACTCTTTCTGATCTGGATAAATGGTTCTAGCGCGTTTGAGTAGATTTTGAAGGAGGACTTCCATGGCACGAGTAGCTGGGTGGAAGTAGACCTGCATATACATTTGGTAACGGCTAACCACGTAATCCTCGACAGCGTGCATGCCATTTTGTTGGAAGGCAATGCCATTTTCAATCGGTCGAATGACGCGAAGAATGCGGGTCAAGTCGAATTTTCCATAGGAAGCACCTGTAAAGTAAGCATCCCGTAGTAAATAATCCATCCGGTCCACATCAATTTGACTAGAAATCAATTGCACCACTTGCTTATTGGGGTAGGTGTGGTCAATGACGCTGGCTACACGATTAGGGAAATCAGGTGCCACCTGTAAGAGGATCTGATTGACCTCTGTCTCTGGACTGGTGATGATCAGCTGGGTCATTTTTTCGTGATCGGTCCCAAAGAGTCCTTCGAAGGTATGGGAATAGGCACCATGCCCGATATCATGAAGAAGGGCCGCTGTCATGGTCAGTAGATTTTCATCAGAATTCCATCGATCTGCATACTTTTCCTCAAAAATAGACAGAATTCGTCTTGAAATTTCATAGGCACCCAGACAGTGAGAAAAACGACTATGCTCCCCACCGTGGAAGGTAAAACCAGATGTCCCCAGTTGTTTGATGCGGCGTAGTCGTTGAAATTCTTTACTATTAATTAATTGATAAATGATGGGATGATCCACATGAACGTAATCATGTACGGGATCGCGAAAGACTTTTTCATTCATGGCTCTATTATAGCAAAAAAAAGCCTATTTTGCGATCTAGAGGCTAATAGGGGCAGTCAAAATGCATTAAATTTGATAGAATAGTAGGGTAATGAAAGAAGAGAAGGAGAGAAAGATGCAGATTCGCATTCAAAATACCATTCGATTTGGAGAAGAAATGGAAATCGTTGATCAGCACTATCAAGGAGAATGGAAGGAAAAAGCAGGTTTTCAATATCTCTTGTATACCAATGAAGAAGATGAAAAGGTCGCTTTGAAATTTTCAAACGATGAATTGGTCATGACACGATTCTCAAGTCCTAAATCCATCATGCGCTTCTACAAAAATGAAGATGGTGGGGCGATCATCCCAACTCCGATGGGGATTCAGCAGTTTTTGATTACAACGGACCTCTTTCAATTAGAAGTAGGTCATTTGCAAGTCTCTTATCGCTTGTTAACTCTCGATGGAGAACAGGAATTTGCTAATTATCAATTACTAGTGGAATGGGAAGAATAGACCTCATTAAATTATTAGAGATCCCGCTTGCTTTATTCTATAAAAATGGTATAATAAAACCACTCAAGGGAGTAGCTGGCGGTTTTCCGCGATAGTGTCGTCATTACGAATTATTTCCGGCACTATATTAAACAGCGAGACTTGTTTTTTTAAAAAACAGGTCTCTTTTTTTGTAAAAAGAGGCCAAAAAGGAGGAGACTGTTTTGTCAAAAGAACAAAATAAAGATTTGTTTTACACGCAATCTTCTGAGGAAGTCCTAAAGAACTTGGACTCATCTGTCGAAGGTTTGTCAACCGCCCAGGCTCAAGAACGCTTAGCGAATTATGGTCGTAATGAGTTGGAAGAGGGTGAAAAACGTAGCCTACTAGCTAAATTCCTTGATCAATTTAAGGATTTGATGATTATCATCTTGCTTGTGGCAGCGGCACTTTCTGTGATTACAGAAGGAATGGACGGTCTAACGGATGCCATGATCATCTTGGCCGTTGTTGTCTTGAATGCTGCCTTTGGGGTTTACCAAGAAGGGCAAGCAGAAGCAGCCATTGAAGCTCTGAAAAATATGTCTAGCCCCATGGCTCGTGTTCGTCGTGATGGCCATGTTATTGAGATTGACTCAAAAGAATTGGTACCCGGAGATATCGTCTTGCTTGAAGCGGGAGATGTCGTGCCTGCAGATATGCGTTTGTTTGAAGCAGCTTCTCTTAAAATTGAAGAAGCAGCTCTTACAGGGGAGTCTGTGCCAGTTGAAAAAGATGTGACAGGACTTGTTGAAGCAGATGCTGGTATTGGGGACCGCGTTAATATGGGTTACCAAAACTCAAATGTAACTTATGGTCGTGGTATTGGTGTCGTAACAAACACTGGTATGTATACAGAAGTTGGTAAGATTGCAGATATGTTGGCTAATGCCGATGAGACTGAAACACCATTGAAGCAAAGCTTGGAACAATTATCTAAAGCCTTGACTTACTTAATTGTTGTGATTGCGGTCATTACTTTCTTAGTTGGTGTCTTCGTTCGTGGAGAGCATCCATTAGAAGGCTTGATGGTTGCGGTTGCCCTTGCGGTTGCGGCGATTCCAGAAGGACTTCCTGCCATTGTAACCATCGTTCTTTCTTTGGGAACAACAACCCTTGCCAAACGCAATTCGATTGTTCGTAAATTGCCAGCGGTTGAAACACTTGGTTCAACAGAAATCATCGCATCTGATAAAACAGGTACTTTGACTATGAACCAAATGACTGTTGAGAAGGTCTACACCAACGGTCAATTGCAAAGCTCAGCAGCTGAGATTGCTGCTAGCAACAATACCCTTCGTATCATGAACTTTGCCAATGATACTAAGGTGGACCCATCTGGCAAGTTGATTGGGGACCCAACAGAGACTGCTTTGGTACAGTTTGGTTTGGATCACAATTTTGATGTTCGCGAAATTTTGAAGGATGAGCCACGTGTGGCAGAATTGCCATTTGACTCTGACCGTAAGCTTATGTCTACTATCCATAAGGAAGCAGACGGTTCTTACTTTATCGCTGTCAAGGGGGCTCCTGACCAATTGCTCAAACGTGTGACACGTATTGAAGTCAATGGGGAAGTTCGTCCTATCACAGATGAAGATAAGAAAGCTATCCTTGCTACCAACAAAGACTTGGCTAAACAAGCCCTTCGTGTCTTGATGATGGCTTATAAGACAAGCAAGGAAATCCCTACCTTGGAATCTGAAATTGTTGAGTCTGACCTGATCTTCTCTGGTTTGGTCGGCATGATTGACCCTGAGCGTCCAGAAGCAGCAGAAGCTGTTCGTGTCGCTAAGGAAGCAGGTATCCGCCCTATCATGATCACGGGTGACCACCAAGATACAGCAGAAGCCATTGCCAAACGTCTTGGAATCATCGATCCAAATGATACAGAAGACCATGTCTTCACAGGGGCTGAGTTGAATGAACTGACTGATGAAGAATTCCAAAAAGTCTTCAAGCAATACTCTGTCTATGCGCGTGTATCACCTGAACACAAGGTTCGGATCGTGAAAGCTTGGCAAAATGAAGGCAAGGTTGTTGCCATGACTGGTGACGGAGTCAACGATGCGCCATCACTTAAGACAGCTGATATCGGTATCGGTATGGGGATCACTGGTACAGAAGTTTCTAAGGGAGCTTCAGACATGGTCCTTGCAGATGATAACTTTGCAACCATTATCGTAGCGGTAGAAGAAGGACGTAAGGTCTTCTCAAATATCCAAAAATCTATCCAATACCTCTTGTCTGCCAATATGGCTGAAGTCTTCACCATCTTCTTTGCAACCCTCTTTGGATGGGATGTTCTTCAACCAGTACATCTTCTCTGGATTAACCTGGTTACCGATACTCTTCCAGCCATCGCTCTTGGTGTGGAACCAGCTGAGCCAGGTGTCATGACCCACAAACCTCGTGGACGTAAATCGAACTTCTTTGACGGTGGGGTCTTCGGAGCTATTCTTTATCAAGGTGTCTTCCAAACCATGCTGGTTCTTGGTGTTTATGGCTGGGCCTTACTATATCCAGAACATGCGACTCGTGCCGAAATCCATGCAGACGCTTTGACTATGGCTTTTGCAACTCTTGGTTTGATCCAATTGCTCCATGCCTTTAACGTTAAATCGGTTTACCAATCGATCTTTAAAGTGGGACTCTTCAAGAACAAGACCTTTAACTGGTCGATTCCAGTTGCCTTTGTTCTTTTGATGGCGACCATCATTGTCCCTGGATTTAACAAACTCTTCCATGTGTCTCATTTAAGCTTGACACAATGGTTAGCTGTTATGATTGGTTCGCTCTTGATTGTTGTTCTCGTTGAGATTGTCAAAGCCGTTCAACGTGCACTTGGAAAAGATAAAAACGCCATTTAAACATAAAAAAAGTCATCTCCGGATGGCTTTTTTTGCGGGCAAAATAGACTGGGCATATTTCTTGAGGTAGGTGTGGATTTTTGATAAACTAGTCAACAGTTTGAAGAAAGGAAACTTAGTTATGAAAAAGTTTTTTGCTGAAGTAATCGGCACATTTATGCTTGTCTTTATCGGGACTGGCGCAGTTGTTTTTGGAAATGGAACAGAAGGTCTGGGACATTTAGGAATTGCCTTGGCATTCGGTTTATCCATTGTTGCAGCAGCTTACTCAATTGGGACTGTTTCGGGTGCCCACTTGAACCCGGCTGTTTCGATTGCCATGTTTGTGAACAAACGCTTGTCATCTAAAGACTTGGTTAATTATATTGCAGCGCAAGTAGTGGGTGCGATTCTCGCGTCTGCAACAGTACTCTTCCTCTTGTCAAATTCAGGTATGTCAACAGCTAGTCTTGGTGAAAATGCCTTGGCTAAAGGAGTAACTCCATTTGGCGGTTTCTTGTTTGAAGTAATTGCTTCCTTTATCTTTATTTTGGTTATCATGACAGTGACATCAGCTACCAAAGGTAATGGCAAGATCGCTGGTCTTGTGATCGGTTTGAGCTTGACTTTGATTATTCTTGTTGGTTTGAACATTACAGGACTTTCTGTTAACCCAGCTCGTAGCTTGGCGCCTGCCCTTTTTGTTGGTGGTGCGGCTCTTCAACAAATTTGGATCTTTATCTTGGCTCCAATTGTCGGTGGTGTTCTGGCTGCAATCGTTGCAAAAAATCTCTTGGATACAGAAGAGTAAAAAAATTGGTTCTTAAGGAACCAATTTTTTTATAGTTCAAGGATCGCCATGGCTTGAGAAAATTCATGAGCGAGCTTTTTTTTCTTGTATGCTTTAAATTCGGGGAGGTCTTTGATTCTGCGATAGCGTTTGTAGGGATCGTATCGTTTTGAAAAATCATATTCAGGAAAAGCTTCGAAAAATTGTTTGCAAAGCTCCCATTCTCGGACATAGCCTAAAGGTCTGGCATGATAGGTGATATTGTCGATTTTCCTATCTGAAATTCTGTGGTGGCTGTGTCCAAATATGACATCTTTGACAGGGAATTGCCGAAAAAGCTCATGAAAGGCTTGGCTCCCTAGAAAAGCATTAAAGCGTTCAAAATAAGGGTGGCGCAGGAGAAACTGACTATGAGGAACAAAGTGCATGGCGATGATCAGGGGTTGGTCTACACGCATGAGCTCTTGTTCCAGTTCTTGCAACAGACGTTGGGTAATGGCTGGATCAGATCCCATTCGTTGGAGGCGTCTGTCAAACCAAAACAGATTCTTGGTTTGGAGATGTTTTTGGGGAGAAATAGTAGGAACAAAGCTGTAGTCATACCAGCCCGAAAAGGCAAGAAGCGTATGATTGGAGAATGAGATTTTTTGAAATTCAAAAGGTCTCATGGCTTCTTCTGATAGGCCCAGCATATCATGATTTCCTAGGCTAAAGGTCACTGGAAGGTGACATTGAAGTTGGTCTAAAAATTCCTGTGACGTCTTTTCAAAGCCGTTGGCAATATCTCCTGCAATATGGAGATGTTGAATTTTTTTGTCCTTGAAAAGAGTGATCAGAGTCTCTAATTCTTCTTTGCCGAAGTTGTTTGAATCAATATGTAAATCGGACATAAAAGCTACTGTTGTCATGCTACCAGTCTAGCATAAGAGCATCTTTTTTTCTAACAATTAGGTTACAAATGAATAGAAAAAATGCTGAAAATCAGCTGGCTTGGCAGTTGTCAACCAGCAGATCCAATATTGGAAGGTGGGCAAATAGTGAAGGTTATGATATAATAGACTAGATACATAGAAAGAGGTACTTATGGACATTTCAGAAATTCGTCAAAAAATTGACGCAAATCGTGAAAAATTAGCTTCTTTCAGGGGGTCTCTTTGACTTAGAGGCATTGGAAGAAGAAATTGCCATTTTAGAAAATAAAATGACAGAACCTGATTTTTGGGATGATAACATTGCTGCGCAAAAGACATCTCAAGAATTAAATGAACTCAAGCAGACCTATGAAAATTTCCATCAAATGGTGGATCTCTTTGATGAGTCAGAAATCTTACTGGACTTTTTGGCAGAAGATGATTCGGTCAAGGAAGAATTGATCGAGAAGTTGGAGGAGCTGGATAAACGCATGACCAGCTATGAGATGACCTTGCTATTGTCTGAACCCTATGACAATAATAATGCCATCTTAGAAATCCACCCAGGTTCAGGAGGAACAGAAGCTCAGGACTGGGGCGACATGCTTCTTCGGATGTATACTCGTTTTGGAAATGCTCACGGCTTTAAAGTTGAAGTCTTGGACTATCAGGCTGGAGATGAGGCTGGAATCAAGTCTGTGACCCTATCCTTTGAAGGGCCACATGCATACGGTCTTCTGAAATCTGAAATGGGGGTACACCGTTTGGTTCGGATCTCTCCATTTGACTCCGCTAAACGTCGTCATACCTCCTTTACATCTGTTGAGGTCATGCCCGAATTAGACGATACCATTGAAGTCGAAGTTCGTGATGATGATATCAAGATGGACACCTTCCGCTCTGGTGGAGCTGGTGGACAAAACGTCAACAAGGTCTCTACAGGGGTTCGCTTGACCCACATTCCGACAGGGATTGTAGTGGCATCCACCGTGGATCGGACCCAATACGGGAACCGTGATCGTGCGATGAAGATGTTGCAAGCTAAACTCTACCAATTAGAGCAAGAGAAAAAAGCAGCAGAAGTGGATTCTCTAAAAGGGGATAAAAAAGAAATCACCTGGGGAAGTCAAATCCGCTCCTATGTTTTTACCCCTTATACCATGGTTAAGGATCACCGGACCAACTACGAAGTAGCGCAGGTGGACAAGGTGATGGATGGAGATATCGATGGCTTTATCGATGCCTACCTTAAATGGCGTCTCCAATAACCTCGAGGGAATCAACCAGAAAAGAATGAAAGGAATTTCATTACATGTCAATGATTGAAATGAAAGATGTTGTCAAAAAGTATGACAACGGGACGACGGCCCTTCGCGGGGTCTCTGTCCAAATTGAACCAGGAGAATTTGCCTACATCGTAGGACCTTCTGGTGCAGGGAAGTCGACCTTTATTCGACTTTTATACCGTGAAGTCAAACACGATAAAGGAAGTTTGAAAGTAGCTGATTTTGATTTGGATAAAATCAAAAAACGCGATATTCCTATGTTGCGACGCAATGTAGGAGTGGTCTTCCAAGATTATAAATTGCTTCCAAAGAAAACCGTTTATGAAAATATTGCCTACGCTATGCAAGTTATCGGTGAGCGCCGTCGCAATATTAAAAAGCGTGTGATGGAAGTTTTGGATCTTGTCGGATTGAAACACAAGGTCCGCTCATTCCCGAATGAATTGTCAGGGGGAGAGCAACAACGGATTGCGATTGCTCGTGCGATCGTCAACAATCCGAAAGTCTTGATTGCGGATGAGCCAACGGGTAACTTGGACCCAGATAATTCATGGGAAATCATGAATCTTTTGGAGCGGATTAATCTACAAGGGACCACAGTGTTGATGGCGACCCACAATAGCCAGATTGTAAATACTTTACGTCACCGTGTCATCGCGATTGAAAATGGTCGTGTAGTGCGTGATGAAGCGGAAGGAGAGTACGGATACGATGATTAGAAGATTTTTCCGACACTTAATCGAATCGCTTAAAAGCTTGAAACGAAATGGTTGGATGACGATTGCAGCGGTCAGCTCGGTTATGATTACCCTTAGCTTGGTTGCTATTTTCGCCTCAGTTATTGCCAATACCATTAAGCTTTCAGATGATATTCAAAACAGTGTGCGGGTTGTAGTATACATGCGCAAGGATATTCAAGATCAGAGCGAGCAGATTGAAAAAGACGGTCAAACCGTGACCAATGAAAACTACCATAAGGTCTACGATGCTCTGACAGCCATGAAGCATGTCGACAAGGTTGATTTTTCTAGCAAGGAAGAACAGTATGATAAACTGATCAAAACGGCTGGGAACAACTGGAAGATTTTTGATGGAGATGCCAATCCTCTCTATGATGCTTATTATGTAGAGACAACGGCTCCTAAATATGTAAAGCAAGTTTCGGCTGATGCCAAAAAAATTGAAGGAGTTTCTGAGGTAAAAGATGGTGGGGTCGATACCCAACGTTTGTTCGCTCTTGGAACCTTCATCCGAAACTGGGGCTTGATTGGTGTAGCTTTATTGATCTTCATCGCAGTCTTCTTGATTTCAAATACCATTCGGATTACCATCATTTCACGTAGTCGTGAGATTAAGATTATGCGACTGGTAGGAGCAAAAAATGGTTATATTCGTGCACCATTCCTTTTAGAAGGTGCTTGGATCGGTCTCTTGGGAGCCTTGGTTCCTTCAGCTTTGGTCTTTTATGTTTATAATGTTGTCTATACATCTATGAACAATAACTTGGCAGATCAAAACTTGTATCTCTATAGCCCTCATCTCTTGGTACCGATCATGGTCGGTGGCCTCTTTGGATTAGGAATTTTGATTGGGGCGATTGGTTCTTCAATCTCCATGAGACGTTTTCTTAAGATATAATAAAAAAGCAAGTTCACACTTGCTTTTTTTGTCTACTTTTATGAGGACAGGAAGAAGGATACATGATTCTTTAAGATTGTCTAAAGAAGGGATTGAACATCTTCTCGTGACCGATAGAAGTTTCAGGGCCATGGCCAGGATAGACGGTATAGGAAGATGGAAGGGTAAAGAGCTCTTCCCTGATACTGCTAAGCAACTGTGCCGCGTTCCCTGTTGGAAGATCGGTCCGTCCAATGGTTTCGCGAAAAAGGGCATCACCGGATAGTACCAAGTGATCCTCGGGAAAGACGATGGAGACTCCTCCTGCAGAGTGGCCCGGTGTCTCTAGAACATAAAAGTGGAAATCAGCTATTTGGTAATCGGAGCGAATGTCATAAAGGAAGTCGGCCTCCTGACATACAACATCTTCTAAATCCGCATGACGATCCAAACCAGATAAATTATCGACAGGAGAAGACAACCAACTGGCTTCTGCCGAATGGACATAGACTGGTGGGAAATGATACTTCTGACGGGCCTTTTCAAGACTCATAATGTGATCGTAGTGAGTATGGGTTAAAAGAATCGCTACAATTGGTTTTCCTACGTGATCAATTTGTTTTTGAATAGTCGCCCAGTCGCTACCTGGATCAACAAGAATGAGGGAGTGTTCATTTTCAAGGTAGTAGGTGTTTTCATAAGCTACAGGATTAACAGTACGATAGATTTTCATAAGGACTCCTTTCTAGAATAGTGTATCAAATTGTAAGGAAAATAACAGGATTGAAGTCAGCCTGAAAGGAGAAAAAAATCTGCAGAGCTTGCTCAAACGTGATATAATTTTAAGTATTATGACAAGACAGAAACGGAAATATGCCATTGTGGACCTGGAAGCGACCAGTGCTGGAAGCAATGCTAAGATCATTCAGGTTGGGATTGTCATCGTCGAAGATGGGAGGATTACGCAATCCTATGAGACGGATGTGAATCCCCATGAACGATTGGATGAGCATATCAAACAACTGACTGGCCTGACAGATGCTCGCTTGCGGAAAGCACCAGAGTTTGCACAAGTGGCAAAGGAAATTTTTGAATTAATAGAAGATGCCGTCTTTGTGGCCCATAATGTCAAATTTGATGCGAATTTATTGGCAGAAGCCCTCTTTTGGGAAGGATTTGAGCTAACGACTCCTCGGATTGATACGGTTGAATTGTCTCAAATTTTCTATCCGACTTTGGAACGCTACAATTTAGGAGCGCTTGCGGCTGAACTGGAAATTGAGTTGCACCATGCTCACTCCGCTCTAGCGGATGCTATGGCAACGGCCCAGCTGCTGTTGAAATTGAGAGAGAAAATTGCGAGCTTACCAAGAGGATTGATCGAAAAACTTCTTTCGATGGCAGATTGTTTGATTTATGAATCACGACTCTTAATAGAAGATGCGCTTGAAGACAGTAGCCTTTTTTTACCAGATCATTTAGTAGAAGTTCATGGTCTCTATCTGCGAAAGCCACAGCAGTTTTTAGAAAGTCGTCATTTGTCTGAACAGTTTGAACTCAATATGCAGCTGTTAGGAATGGAAGCTTATCCGGAGCAGAGAGAATTTGTGGCCTATATCGAGGATAGTTTGCAACAGCCACTTCCGAGTTTTATTGAAGCGCCAACGGGTATTGGGAAAACCTATGCCTATCTATTAACGCTTTTGGCGAAAACCTCCAAACGCATTCTTGTCAGTGTTCCGACTAAAATTCTTCAGGATCAAATTATGAAGAAGGAAGGAAAGACCATCCAAGATCTTTTCCAAATTCCCTTTCATAGCCTGAAAAGTCCCAAGGATTATATCCAACTCGATAAATTTTATCAGGCCTTACAGAGTGAGTCAGATAATGGGATGATCCGACGCTTTAAAATGCAACTGTTGGTTTGGCTGACCATGACAGAAACGGGAGAGTTCAGTGAAATTGGCCAACTCTATCGTCATCTTCATTTTGTAGCTGAAATATGCCACGATGGCCAATTGTCAAAGCGTTCGCTTTTTTATCAGGAAGATTTTTGGCGCCTCGGCCAGGAAAAAGTGAAAACCAGCCGGGTAATTCTGACCAATCATGCCTATCTGTTAACTCGTCTAGAGGATGATAAGAGTCTACTTCAAGAATCTGTTCTGGTAGTGGATGAAGCGCAAAAACTCTTCTTTGCTTTAGAGCAGTTTTCACAGAGAGAAGAAAACTTGCAATCTCTTCTTCTAGGCTTGCAACACGCCATCGAAGAGGAAAAAGATCTGCTGCAAAGGCGTTTGCTGGAGAGTATTCAATTTGAGTTAAATGCCTGCTCTAAGGAAGTTGTACAAGGAAAACCAGCCATCTTATCAGATCAAACAGTGGAAAAAATGCGACAGGATGTCTCAGAATTAAAAAACGAATCATTAGAGAATCTAAGGGAATTGTTTGATGAGCGTTACCAAACCTTTTGGATGGACAAGGAAGTGGTCGAAAGCCACCAGATTCTTCGTCTCCATGGAGGAGTTGAGGACTTGCTATCCTTTAAGGAGTTTGTGCCTGAAGAAGTACCCGTGCTCTTTGTATCAGCGACGATCGCGATCAGTAAAAAGGTGCACTTACCTGCCCTTTTGGGATACCAAGAGCAGCAGATCTACCGGGTGCCAATAACAGTCAAACAACACCAGGAATTATTGTTGCCGATAGATTTTCCAGATGTCGTTTCTCTATCTTCTGTGGAGTATGCAGGAGAGATTTGTCAGCTCATCGATGAACTCCTTCCTCTAAGAAAACCAATTTTTCTTTTGTTTACTTCAAAAGAATTGTTACTGGAGACGTCAAACGCCTTGAAGTTTCCTCATTTGGCCCAGTATCGAAATGGTGATGCAGCTAATATTAAGCGACGATTTGACAGAGGAGAAAGCTCCATTCTATTGGGGACGGGAAGCTTCTGGGAGGGAGTCGATTTTTCCCAACAAAAAGAAGTGATTCAAATCATCACGCGCCTTCCTTTTGACAACCCTAAAGATTATATGGTTCAAAAGCTGAATACCCAACTCAGAGAACAGGGGAAAAATCCCTTTTATGACTATAGCCTTCCGGTCGCGATTTTAAGGCTCAAACAGGCTATTGGGAGAACCAGCCGTTTTCAAGACCAGGAATCGTTGGTCCTCTTATTGGATCAGCGGGTGGTGACCAAACGATATGGAAAACAAATTTTAGATGGCTTGCAGCAAGTGTTGCCCCTTCACACGACAGTGAGAGAGCGGCTTGTTGAGCAAGCAGCTGACTTTTTTGAAAGGAATTGAGAGAATGAAAAATAAAGGATTTGGACTTGCAATTGCATTTGTACTGGCTCTTTGTGCCATGTTATTGGGAACTTTCTTTCCCATCATTGGCTCCAGTGTCTTTGCTTTGATTTTAGGAATTGTCCTCAATGAATTAGTAGATTTGCCAGAGAATTCACGACTAGGCTTGAACTGGTCCGGTAAGAAATTGTTGCAGTATTCGATTATCTTCATGGGATTTAGCTTGCCCATTGCGACGGTTGCCTCTACAGGCTTGTCTTCTTTAAAGATTAGTCTGCCGACGATAACCGTTGCCTTTCTTGCAGCTATTATTTTTGGGAGAGTCTTCCACCTGAAATCTCATCTACGGACCTTAATTGGGTTTGGTACAGCTATTTGTGGTGGATCTGCTATTGCAGCAGCAGCTCCGATCATTGAAGCAGACGAAGAGGAAATTGCCCTATCTATGTCAACTATCTTCTTCTTCAACATTTTGGCTGTCTTTATCTTTCCAGTATTAGGGCATTTATGGCATATGTCTAATTTCCAATTTGGCCTCTGGTCAGGAACAGCCATTAACGATACGTCATCTGTTGTAGCAGCAGCATTTTCTTACAGTAAAGCAGCGGGGCAAATGGCTACAATTGTTAAGTTAACACGCGCTCTGATGATTGTACCAGTTTGTTTGGGCTTGATCGGTTTAAAATGGTATCGGAGTAAACAACAAGGAAGAAACAAAGGAATGTTAAAGAAAATTATTCCTTGGTTTATTATCTGGTTTATTGTGGCTTCCATTCTTTCTTCTATTGGCCTGGTACCTAAAGTGGTCCTACCTTACCTAAATGACCTTTCTCACCTCTTTATGGCCATGGCCTTGGTTGGAATCGGAAGCAAGGTTTCTTGGAAACAGTTCCGTGCGGCTGGAGCAGCCCCCCTTCTGGTAGGTTTGATTGCTTGGTTCTGTGTGGCAGGATCTAGCTTGATTCTACAGATGTTGTTCTATTAATTAATTTGATGATTCTCACAGAAAGGAACGTGAATGAAGAAAAATCATTTTTGGACGATCCACCTGGATTATTCGATCATTGGAATTGTCTTCACCCTACTTATGATTGGGATCTTATCCGTTTATGTGGCAGTTTCTCATGATTATCCCCAAATGGTGTGGCCTTTTTTGGGGCAGCAATTGGCCTGGATTGGTGTGGGATGTATCATTTGCCTGATTGTGACGATTTTTAGTACGAAATTTCTTTGGAAAATCACTCCCTTTCTTTACCTACTAGGCTTGGCCTTGATGGTTCTTCCTCTTGTTTTTTATAATCCAAACTTGGTGGCTTCAACAGGAGCAAAAAACTGGGTAGCTTATGGAAACATCACCTTATTTCAGCCTTCGGAATTTATGAAGATTCCCTTCATCCTGATGCTGTCACGCTCTATTGTTCGATTTTTACAAAGAAATAAGGGGCGTGAGCGATTGTTACGACAAGATTGGTTTTTAATTCTAGAGATGACCATCTATACAATTCCGGTCTTTGCCTTATTGGCCCTCCAGCAGGACTTGGGAACGGCCTTAGTATTCTTGGCCATCTTTGCGGGCTTAGTGCTCGTTTCAGGAGTTTCCTGGAAAATTATCTTGCCGGTCATCTTGCTTCTGGCAGGTGGGCTAGCAGGCTTTCTCTTCCTCTTTCTTTCAGAAGGGGGGCGAGCTTTTCTGCACCAGCAAGTAGGGATGCCAACCTATCAGATGAACCGTATTTTAGCCTGGTTAAATCCTTTTGACTATGCACAAACCACCACCTACCAGCAGGCACAAGGACAGCTAGCCATTGCAAGTGGTGGCCTCTTTGGTCAAGGCTTTAATGTCTCCAATTTATTGGTTCCCGTACGGGAAAGCGATATGATTTTTACGGTAGTAGCAGAGGACTTTGGCTTTGTTGGAGCTCTGGTGCTGTTGATCTTATATGTGTCCCTGATTTACCGCATTTTAAAAATCACCCTTCAGTCTAATAACCAGTTTTATACCTATATTTCCATTGGATTTATCATGATGCTGGTCTTTCATATTTTTGAAAATGTCGGAGCGGTAACGGGTCTTCTCCCTTTGACGGGAATTCCCCTCCCCTTTATCTCACAAGGTGGATCGTCTATTATTAGTAATCTGATTGGGATTGGTCTGGTCCTCTCAATATATAATCATAGTAGCAAAAAGAAAGAGCCCGAAGAAGAGGTTCCAATCCGTAAAAAAGTAGTCCTTAAAAAGGCGCAATAGTAGAAAGAAGGAATGAAAATGAAAAAAGTAGCAACGATTTTAGCAAACGGTTTTGAAGAAATTGAAGCCTTGACCATTGTCGATGTTTTGAGACGGGCTGGGATCGACTGTGACCTCGTTGGCATGGAAGAAACGGTCACAGGTTCTCACCAGATCACCGTGGAAGTAGACCGCCTCTGGAATGGAGATCTTTCAGATTATGATGGAATCTTCTTACCAGGTGGGATGCCAGGAGCAGCGAATTTGCGGGACAATGCAGAATTGATCACAGCCCTTCAGGAAGAAAGTGGCAAAGGAAAAACCATCTCTGCAATTTGTGCTGCTCCAATTGTTTTGGCGCGTGCCGGCCTCTTAAAAGATAAACACTATACGTGTTACGATGGTTTTGAAGAAGAGATTCAAGATGGACACTATCAGAAAGAAACAGTGGTGAAAGACGGGAATCTCTTGACCAGTCGTGGTCCTTCAACGGCTCTTGCCTTAGCCTATGCCTTGGTAGAGCAGTTTGGAGGAGATGCCCAAAGCCTTCGTCAAGGAATGCTCTATCAAGATGTCTTTGGAGATGCTTAAAATTGCTCTTTTGGACACCATATTTTCTGGTGAAAGTTTACATCCTATGACGGAAAATGACTTCTCTATGATTTAAAATGAAATGACCGTAAAAAATGGCTAAAATCCCCCCTAAATGAGGGTTTTAGCTTATTTTTTTTGTCCATTTGTGGTATAATATTGACTATGAATTATCATGATTTTATATGGGATCTTGGTGGGACGCTATTGGATAATTACGAAACGTCCACAAATGCCTTTGTAGCGACATTGAAGGACTTTCACATCCAAGCCGATCATGATTCTGTTTATGCAGCATTAAAAATCTCAACACAGGATGCAATTCAAACCTTTGCACCTCATATTTCCAATTTTCGTACGGAGTACAAGAAAAAAGAAGCCTTGGGCTTGCAAGAGCCGGTCTTATTTGAGGGAGCAAAAGAGTTACTAGAAGAGATCCAAGCACATGGAGGACGCCATTTTTTGGTATCTCATCGGGATCGCCAAGTTTTGACCCTTATTGAACAGACAGGCATTGCACCCTACTTTACGGAGATTGTAACAGCAGACGAGGGCTTTCCTCGAAAACCAGATCCAGCCTCTATGCTTTATTTGAAGGAAAAATATGGCATTCAAGACGGTCTGGTCATTGGAGATCGTCCGATCGATATAGAAGCTGGGAAGGCTGCAGGGCTTTCGACCTATTTATTTGATTCCATGCCACACTTACACCAGTTTATATTTGAATAGAAAAGGGAAATTATGACAGAGGATAAACAGCAAGAAAATCAAGCACAAGAATATGATGCCAGTCAGATTCAGGTCTTGGAAGGACTAGAGGCCGTTCGGATGCGTCCGGGGATGTATATTGGATCTACCTCAAAAGAAGGTCTTCATCATCTGGTCTGGGAAATCGTGGATAACTCGATTGACGAAGCCTTAGCCGGTTTTGCTAGCCATATTGAAGTTTTCATTGAAGCAGATAATTCGATCACGGTTGTCGATGATGGTCGTGGGATCCCAGTGGATATCCAAGAAAAGACAGGTCGACCTGCCGTTGAAACTGTCTTTACCGTGCTTCACGCGGGAGGAAAATTTGGCGGAGGCGGCTACAAGGTTTCTGGTGGTCTTCACGGGGTAGGGTCATCCGTTGTTAACGCCCTCTCTACATCCCTCGATGTTCGCGTCTATAAAAATGGCAGTATCTATTACCAAGAGTATCGACGTGGACACGTTGTGGATGATTTGAAAGTCATCGGGGAGACTGATCGGACAGGGACAACCGTCCACTTTATTCCAGACCCAGAAATCTTCACGGAAACCACCGAGTATGATTTTGAAAAATTAAATAAACGAATTCAAGAACTAGCCTTTTTGAATCGTGGCTTGCGTATTTCTTTGACGGATAAGCGAGAAGGCCTGGAGCAAGAAAAGCATTACCACTACGAAGGTGGGATCTCTAGTTACGTCGAATACATCAATGAAAACAAAGATGTCATCTTTGAAAAACCAATCTACACAGATGGTGAAATGGATGATATTACAGTTGAAGTAGCTATGCAATATACCACAGGCTACCATGAGACGGTCATGAGTTTTGCGAATAACATTCATACCCATGAAGGTGGGACTCATGAACAGGGCTTCCGTACAGCTCTCACTCGTGTGATCAATGATTATGCTAAGAAAAATAAGCTCTTAAAAGAAAACGAAGACAATCTAACCGGGGAAGATGTTCGAGAAGGCTTAACAGCAGTGATCTCGGTTAAACATCCAAATCCACAGTTTGAAGGACAAACCAAGACCAAACTTGGAAATTCAGAAGTTGTTAAGATTACCAATCGACTCTTTAGTGATGCCTTTTCTGATTTCCTTTTGGAAAATCCGCAAATTGCTAAGAAAATCGTCGAAAAAGGGATTTTAGCAGCGAAAGCTCGCGTAGCTGCTAAGCGAGCGCGTGAGGTGACCCGTAAGAAATCAGGGCTTGAGATTTCCAACCTACCTGGTAAATTGGCAGATTGTTCTTCAAATAATCCACAAGAAACAGAACTCTTTATCGTCGAAGGGGATTCAGCCGGAGGATCTGCAAAATCTGGTCGAAATCGGGAATTCCAAGCGATTTTACCAATCCGTGGTAAGATCTTGAACGTTGAAAAAGCAAGTATGGACAAAATTCTAGCCAATGAAGAGATCCGTAGTTTATTTACTGCTATGGGAACTGGATTTGGTGCCGAATTTGATGTTACAAAAGCGCGTTATCAAAAATTAGTGATCATGACCGATGCCGATGTCGATGGCGCTCATATCCGAACACTTCTATTAACTTTGATCTATCGCTATATGAAACCAGTCTTGGAAGCGGGATATGTTTATATTGCGCAACCACCAATCTATGGGGTCAAAGTCGGTAGTGAAATCAAAGAATATATCCAACCTGGTGCCAACCAAGAAGCCGAATTAGCTGCAGCTTTGGAACGTTATTCAGAAGGTCGCTCAAAACCAACCATCCAACGCTATAAAGGTCTTGGAGAAATGGATGATCACCAATTATGGGAAACAACCATGAATCCAGAACACCGCTTGATGGCACGAGTATCAGTAGACGATGCTGCGGAAGCAGATAAGATCTTTGATATGTTGATGGGGGACCGCGTGGAACCACGTCGTGAATTTATCGAAGAAAACGCTGAATATAGTACACTCGATGTATAAAATTCACCGAACGCTTCCCATTAATGGATATTTTATGGTATAATTACTAGGATTACGTTCAAGTAATACGATGAAGGAGTTTTTATATGTCTAGTGGACTAATTGTTCTCATCTTTATTGTCGCCCTTATCTTGATTGTAGGATATGTGGTTGCAGTCATTTTGAGAAAACGAAATGAAGCCTTACTGGCAGCACTGGAAGAACGAAAAGAAAAGTTATACAACCTTCCGGTCAACGATGAAGTAGAGGCCGTAAAAAACATGCATTTGATTGGTCAAAGTCAAATTGCGTTTCGTGAATGGAATCAAAAATGGGTAGATTTATCCTTAAATTCATTTGCTGATATTGAAAACAATCTGTTTGAAGCGGAAGGCTATAACAATTCTTTCCGTTTCATGAAGGCTAAACAAGCCATTGACAATATCGAAAGTCAGATCCAATTGATCGACGAAGATATCAAGGCGATTCGCAAAGCCCTTTCTGATCTGGAAGAGCAGGAACAAAAGAATAGCGGTCGTGTGGTTCATGCCTTGGATATGTTTGAAGAACTTCAAAAAGAAGTCACTTCAGACCCAGATCGTTATGGCAGTGCGCTTCCTGAAATTGAAAAACAAATTGGAAATATTCAATCTGAGTTCTCACAATTTGTAACCTTGAATTCTTCAGGTGACCCTGTTGAAGCAGCTGAAATCCTTGATACAGCTGAAAATCATATTGTAGCCTTAAAACAAATTGTTGAGCGAGTGCCAGAAATTGTCACTGCTCTTCAAGCAAAACTTCCTGATCAATTAGAGGATTTGGAAAGTGGCTACCGTAAGCTTTTGGAATCTGGATACCACTTCACTGAAACAGATATTGAATCTCGTTTCCAACAATTGCATGCTTCCTTGAAGAACAATATGGCAAATGTATCTGCCCTTGAATTGGACAATGCCATTTACGAAAATGAACAAATTCAAGAAGAAATCGATGCATTGTATCACATCTTTACCCGTGAAATTGAATCACAGAAAGTTGTGAAGAAGTTAGTGAAACAACTGCCTGGCTATTTAAAACATGCTAAAGATAACAATAGCAACCTTGCGGCAGAAGTGGAACGTCTCGGTAAAACATTTGTCTTGAATGAAAGCTTCAGCCAACAGTTAAAAGAGTTGGAAGCTGAGCTATCTTCACAAGAAAATGTGGTAGAAGATGCCTTGAAAGATTCATCTGAAACACAAAAGGCCTATTCTATCGTAGAAGAAGAGTTAGAAGCTATCGAAGCTCGTTTGAAAGAAATCGAAGATGAGCAAATTGGCTTAAGTGATTCCCTTTCAAAAATTGAAAAAGATGATGCCAATGCTCGCCAAAAAGTCAACATCTATGCCAACCGTTTGCATGCCATTAAACGCTATATGGACAAACGGAACTTGCCAGGAATTCCTCAAGAATTCTTAGAAATTTTCTTCACTGCAAGTAACAATACAGAAGCTTTGATGGATGAGTTGGAAGGGGATAAAATCAACATCGAATCAACTAATCGTTTGTTGGAAATCTTGACCAATGATATGAATGAATTGGAAGAAGCGGCGTATCGAATTGTTCAAAATGCGACATTGACAGAACAATTGTTGCAATACTCGAACCGTTACCGTTCATTTGATGATCATGTACAGGCAGCCTTTGATGAGTCCCTTTATATTTTCGAAAGAGAATATGACTATGCGGCTTCCTTCAAAGTCATCTCAGATGCTTTGGAAATGGTAGAAGCAGGCGTAACTGATCGCTTTGTTACTTCCTATGAAAAAACCCGCGAGCAAATTCGCTTTTAATAACAGAAAAATGACCTTTTAGGAGGTCATTTTTTTATCTTCAAATCATAATTGAAACTTGAAATTTAAACCCTATTTTTGTATAGTAAGGGAGAAATAAGAAAGGAAAGCGATGAAAGAAGTAACAGGTCTTCTCGTTATGGATGTAGATGGAACCTTGATCCGACAGGAAGGGATTGATCTACTAGCTCAAGAAGCTGGCGTGGGAGAAAAAGTGGCTGAGATTACAGCACAAGCAATGAATGGGAAGCTGGATTTTGCAGCATCTTTAGAGGCGCGTGTTGCTTTATTGAAGGGATTAGAGACCTCTATCTTTCCGAAAATTTTGGAGCAGATGGAAGTCACGCCTGGTGCTGAGACATTGATCATGGAACTCCATCAAAGAGGTTACAAGGTTGGTCTTGTTTCGGGGGGATTTCATGAAGTCATTGATCCCATCGCAAGGTCTTTAGGAATTGATCTGGTCCTTGCCAATCGTTTGCGGACTTTTGATGGCCGTCTAACAGGGGAAGTCCTCGGTGGGATAATCACTCCTGAAAGGAAAAAAGAGGCACTTTTAACCTGGGCGAAAGAAAATCATGTCCCACGAAGTCAGACGATTGCGATGGGAGATGGTGCCAATGATCTTCCGATGATTGAAACAGCCGGTATCGGGATTGCCTTTATGGCCAAGCCAATCGTCGCTGAGCGAGCCCCATATCGTATCGAGAAGAGGGATTTAAGCCTTGTTCTTGAAATTCTAGACCAGCATAGAAAGGAAACAGCATGCATATCCTACTAGCCCCGGATTCATTTAAAGAATCCTTATCTGCCAAACAAGTAGCAGAAGCCTTGAAAAAAGGATTTCAAGAGGCTCTACCAGATGCAACTTTTGACCTCCTTCCTATTGGGGATGGTGGCGAAGGCACCATGGAAACTCTAGCTGGAGTTCTGGATGTAACGGAGTACCAAACGCAAGTAACCGGACCATTTGGACAGCCTGTTGAAATGTCTTACTACAAAAAAGATGAGATGGCCTTTTTTGAGATGGCGTCTCTTGTCGGTTTAGGGTCGATTCCAGCTGAAAAACGAAATCCTCTTGAACTGGAAACACGAGGAATTGGTGAACTTATTTTGCAATTGGTTGACCAAGGGGTTAAAACGATCTGTGTGGGAATTGGCGGTTCTGCAACGAATGATGGTGGGATTGGGATGGCAGCCGGATTAGGGGTAGCCTTCTATGATGATCAAGGCCATCTGCTTCGTCCTGTTGGGGCTTCGCTCGGTCGTGTGGCTAGAATAGATACCAGTGCGGTTCCAAAAGCTTTACAAGGCATCGAGCTCCAAGTCTTAACGGATGTAACCAATCCTCTCTGTGGCAGTCAAGGAGCGACCTATATCTTTGGTGGGCAAAAGGGATTGAATCCGCTGCTGTTTCCAGCTGTTGATCAGGCTATGCAGAATTTTTACCAGCTAGCTGATGCACGAATTTTGTCTATGCCTGGCGCCGGAGCTGGAGGTGGCATGGCTGCTGGCTTGGTCGCTTTTGCGGGAGGTCAGATTTCCTCAGGAATTGAAAAAAGCCTCGATTTGATTGACTTTGATTACAAAGTACAAAAAGCTGATCTAGTCGTTGTTGGGGAAGGTAGGATGGATCTCCAATCCCTTTCTGGGAAGGCACCTGTCGGGGTGGCCAAACGAACACCAGAGAAGATCCCAGTGATAGCTATTTGTGGTAGCTTAGCGGAGGATTTGCCTGCTTTTCCTAGTCATCACATTGAAGCTGCCTTCTCTATCGTACCTGGTCCTTGTGAGGTAGCAGATGCACTCGCTCATGCTGAAAGGAATCTGATTTCCTGTGCTCGAAATATTGGGAACCTTTTAAAAATAAAAGCAAACTAAAAAACCAATGGAAAAGGGATGTTCCCTTCCATTGGTTTTTCTTTAGCTAAAGAGACGTTTCCAAAATGATTTCTTTTCTGGACTGGCAGTCTCTTCTTTGTTTTCAAATAAATTTGGATACTGGAGACTCATGTCTGTTGGTGAAATTCCAGATGGGTGGTCAGTATGGATGATGAGACCAAATGGAGAATGGCGACAGTCATCCGAAACGATGCTTGCCACAAGTCCAAGATCCTTGGTTTTTTTCAAATATTGTAGCTGGCTGTTTTCATCCAAAGTTGGGGAGATCTTGACCAAAACAGGATGAAAGCGATCTGAAATATCAGTGAGGATTGTCGAATACTGCTCCAGGTATATCTTGTCCCTTGCCTCCTCCAAGGTGCATGAAGCAATCACCCGCTCCTCATACGTCTCCAAAAATCGACGCTGCTCATCCGGATTGAATCGAGTAGGACCAGCAGCTTTTTCTAAAATCGTTTTATTAATATCTGTCATAAGTTTAGTATAGCATAAAGCGTAGCAGAAGAGTAGAAGAATGCTAAAAAATTAAATAAGGAGGGGAAATGGCAGAAAATAAGATAGTGGAACCGTTTTCTTGTTAAAAACTTCTCAATTTTCGTAGATTTCCTTGTTTTTTCTTGAAAAAATAGCCTAATTACGATATGATAGAGGAGTAAAAAATATAACTCAATAAGGAGAGTAAGAAATGTCAATTATTACTGATGTTTACGCTCGCGAAGTCCTAGACTCACGCGGTAACCCAACACTTGAAGTAGAAGTATATACTGAATCAGGTGCTCATGGACGTGGTATGGTTCCATCAGGAGCTTCTACTGGTGAACACGAAGCAGTTGAACTTCGTGACGGTGACAAATCTCGTTACGGTGGTCTTGGAACTCAAAAGGCTGTTGACAACGTAAACAACATCATTGCTGAAGCAATCATCGGCTATGATGTACGTGATCAACAAGCTATCGACCGTGCTATGATCGCTCTTGACGGTACTCCTAACAAAGGTAAATTGGGAGCAAACGCAATCCTTGGTGTGTCTATCGCTGTAGCTCGTGCTGCTGCTGACTACCTTGAAATCCCACTTTACAGCTACCTTGGTGGATTCAACACTAAAGTTCTTCCAACTCCAATGATGAACATCATCAATGGTGGATCTCACTCAGATGCTCCAATCGCTTTCCAAGAATTCATGATCGTACCTGCTGGTGCACCTACATTCAAAGAAGCTCTTCGTTGGGGTGCTGAAATCTTCCACGCACTTAAGAAAATCCTTAAAGAACGTGGACTTGAAACAGCCGTAGGTGACGAAGGTGGTTTCGCACCTCGTTTCGACGGAACTGAAGATGGTGTTGAAACTATCATCAAAGCTATCGAAGCTGCTGGATATGTACCAGGTAAAGACGTATTTATCGGATTTGACTGTGCATCATCTGAATTCTACGATGCAGAACGTAAAGTTTACGACTACACTAAATTTGAAGGTGAAGGCGCTGCTGTTCGTACTGCTGCAGAACAAATCGACTACCTTGAAGAATTGGTTAACAAATACCCAATCATCACTATCGAAGATGGTATGGACGAAAACGACTGGGACGGTTGGAAAGCTCTTACTGAACGTCTTGGTGGTAAAGTTCAATTGGTTGGTGACGACTTCTTCGTAACAAACACTTCTTACCTTGAAAAAGGTATCGAAGAAGGTGGTGCTAACTCAATCCTTATCAAAGTTAACCAAATCGGTACTCTTACTGAAACATTCGATGCTATCGAAATGGCGAAAGAAGCTGGTTACACTGCCGTTGTATCACACCGTTCAGGTGAAACTGAAGATTCAACAATCGCTGACATCGCAGTTGCAACAAACGCAGGACAAATCAAGACTGGTTCACTTTCACGTACAGACCGTATCGCTAAATACAACCAATTGCTTCGTATCGAAGATCAACTTGGTGAAGTAGCTGAATACCGTGGATTGAAATCATTCTACAACTTGAAAAAATAATCTAGTTTACTAGACTAGAAAGATCCTTGAGTTTTCTCAAGGATCTTTTTTTGCGATTGGGGTAAACAAAAATGAGGCTGGGACAAAAGTCCTGGCCTCTCAATTATTTTTGGATTGTCGAGCAAGACGCAGTGGTTGAGTGGGCTCTACTACGCTGATTTCATCAGCTTTTATAGCCCTACTCAACTGTGCGGAGGTGGGACGACGAAATCGAATTCTAACGAATTACCGATTTCTGTCCCACTCTCATCGTCTTATTAGAACAAGCCTTTGATTTTGTCC
>NZ_CAUFJQ010000008.1 GCF_959025735.1 uncultured Streptococcus sp. | reverse complement strand
CTGTGCGGAGGTGGGACGACGAAATCGAATTCTAACGAATTACCGATTTCTGTCTCACTCTCTTTTTTATTTTTACTAGAAGAGGGTCTCTTAAACGGATCTCTTCTTTCAGCCCCTAATTTATGGTATAATAGATCGATACTGTAATAAGGAAAATAGAATGAATATACAACAATTACGATATGTAGTGGCGATTGCCAATAGTGGTACTTTTCGTGAGGCTGCTGAAAAAATGTATGTGAGTCAGCCTAGCTTGTCCATCTCCGTCAGAGATCTGGAAAAAGAACTGGGTTTTAAGATTTTTCGTCGGACTAGTTCTGGGACTTTTTTGACCCGTCGGGGAATGGAATTTTATGAAAAAGCGCAGGACGTGGTCAAAGGGTTTGATGTGTTTCAAAATCAATATGCCAGTCCCGAAGAAGAGAAGAAAGAATTCTCCATTTCTAGTCAGCACTATGACTTCTTGCCACCTTTGATGACGGAATTCTCAATCCGTTATCCGGAAAATAAAAACTTCCGCATCTTTGAATCAACGACGGTCCAAATTTTGGATGAAGTGGCTCAAGGGCATAGTGAGTTGGGAATTATTTATCTCAACCGTCAAAATACCAAGGGGATTATGCAACGGGTTGATAAATTAGGGCTTGAAGTGGTGGATTTGATTCCTTTTCAGACTCATATTTACCTTCGCAAAGGACATCCTTTGGCTAAGAAGAAAAAACTGGTTATGGAAGATCTAGCTCAGTTGCCAACTGTTCGTTTTACCCAAGAAAAAGATGAGTACCTCTATTATTCAGAGAACTTTGTCGATACCAGCTCGAGCTCACAAATGTTCAATGTGACCGACCGGGCTACCTTGAATGGGATCTTGGAGCGGACAGATGCTTATGCGACGGGATCAGGCTTTTTAGATAGCCAGTCCGTGAATGGGATCACCGTGATTCCTTTGGAAGATAATTTAGACAATAAAATGGTCTATGTCAAACGCGAAGAGATGGATCTCTCTCCTGTAGCAGAGAAGTTTGTCGAGGTCATGGTAGAATATTTTGATCAAAAGAGGTAAGAAATGAAGAGAAAAACAATGGTCCCAGTAGCGATCGTCCTTTTAGTCCTACTGGATCAGCTGGTCAAATGGTATGTGGTGAAGAATATTCCACTGGGTGTCGTCAAGTCTTTTATTCCCCATGTGGTTAGCCTGACTTATCTTCAAAACACAGGTGCAGCTTTTTCGCTTCTTGAAAATCAGCAATGGTTCTTTACCCTCATCACTCTAGTCGTGATGGTAGGGGCCTTTTACTATCTCTATAAGCATCTCAAGGGGTCGCTTTGGATGGTGACAGGTTTGACCTTGGTTATTGCAGGTGGGTTGGGGAATTTTATCGATCGCCTGCGTCAGGGCTTTGTGGTCGATATGTTCCACCTGGACTTTATGAATTTTGCTATTTTTAATGTAGCAGATAGCTATTTGACAGTTGGAGTTTTCTTGCTCCTGATCCTGATGTTGAAAGAGGAAACGCATGGAAATTAAAATCGAAGTAGCCGGTGCGCGACTGGATAAGGCTTTGGCGGATTTGACTCCCTTGTCACGAGCTGTGGCCAATGAGCAGATCAAAGAAGGGAAAGTTCTGGTCAATGGGACTGTGAAAAAAGCCAAGTACACGGTCAAAGAAGGGGATATCATCCAGTATGAAGTCCCAGAAGTGGAAGAGGTCAGCTATGAAGCAGAAGATTTGCCCTTAGACATCGTTTATGAGGACCAAGATGTTGTGGTGGTCAATAAACCTCAAGGCATGGTTGTTCACCCAAGTGCGGGTCATACCAGTGGAACCTTGGTCAATGCGCTGTTATACCATGTCAAGGACCTTTCAGGGATCAATGGGGAATTGCGTCCAGGGATCGTTCATCGGATCGATAAAGACACGTCAGGCCTCTTGATGGTCGCAAAAAATGACCAAGCTCACGTCGCCTTAGCAGAGGAACTAAAAGACAAAAAATCTCTACGGAAGTATTGGGCCATTGTTCATGGCAACCTCCCCAACGATCGTGGGATGATTGAAGCACCAATTGGTCGCAGTGAAAAGGACCGGAAAAAACAGGCGGTGACAGCTAAAGGAAAACCTGCAGTGACCCGTTTTCAAGTTTTGGAACGCTTTGGGAATTACACCTTGGTAGAGTTGCAACTGGAGACTGGACGGACCCACCAAATTCGGGTGCACATGGCCTATATTGGTCACCCCGTGGCTGGAGATCCTGCTTATGGTCCTAAGAAGACACTTAAAGGACAAGGACAGTTTCTTCATGCGCGGACACTAGGTTTTACCCACCCCCGTACAGGCGAGACCTTGGAATTTACAGCAGAAGTACCAGCGATCTTTGAGAAAACGCTGGAAGACCTTCGAAAAGGATAGTGAAGATGGCTGAATGGAGATTCAGTCACTTTCATTACATACGAAATAAATAGTATTAGAAAGAATCATAGCGATGAAAGCAAAACGAATCGTCTTTAAAGTAGGGACCTCGTCTTTGACCAATCCTGATGGGAGCCTCTCCAGACAGAAGGTCAAGGTCATTACCCAGCAGTTGGCTCTCTTACACGAATCGGGCCATGAGTTGATCTTGGTCTCATCAGGGGCAGTTGCTGCTGGATTTGGTGCCCTTGGTTTTAAAAAACGGCCGACCAAGGTGGCAGACAAGCAAGCTTCTGCGGCAGTTGGGCAAGGCTTACTGATGGAAGAATATACAGCTAACCTGCTCTTACGCAACATTGTTTCTGCGCAGATTTTGTTGACCCAGGATGATTTTGCAGATCAGCGCCGCTATAAAAATGCTCATCAAGCCCTTTCTGTCCTGCTCAATCGTGGGGCCATCCCGATTATCAATGAAAACGATACGGTCTCGATTGCCGAGTTAAAAGTTGGTGACAATGATACCTTGAGTGCGCAGGTTGCAGCCATGGTTCAAGCGGATCTTTTGGTACTATTAACAGATGTAGATGGTCTCTATACAGCTAATCCTTCTCAGGATCCAACAGCTAAACGCTTGGATCGAATCGAACACATTTCCCGCGAGATGATCGAGATGGCGGGTGGTGCTGGCAGTAGCAACGGAACGGGTGGCATGCTGACCAAACTCAAGGCAGCGACCCTTGCGACCGAGTCAGGGGTTCCCGTCTATATTTGCTCGTCTCTCAAGCCGGATGCCTTGATCGAAGCAGCAGAAGAGCAAGCAAATGGCAGTTACTTCCTTGCAGAGGATAAGGGTTTAAAAACCCAGAAGCAATGGCTAGCCTTTTATGCAGAAAGTAAAGGAGCTCTTTGGGTGGATGCTGGAGCAGCGGAAGCCCTGTTGGATCATGGAAAGAGTCTATTGATTTCTGGTGTGACCAAGGCAGAAGGGGATTTCTCTTATCACGACATCGTCAGCGTCTATCATCAAGAGACTGGTCAATTACTAGGAAAAGGCAAGGTCCGTCTCGGCCAATCAGCTGTGCGCGATATGCTCCAATCAAAAAAAGCCAAGGGAATCCTCATCCACCGGGATGATTGGATCTCGGTAACTCCTGAGATTGACTTACTCTTTACAGAATTCTAAAGGAAAATGTATGGAAACAACACAAGAACAATTAGCCTTAGCGAGATCGGCTAAAAAAAGCATCAATACGGCCAGTACAGCTCTTAAAAATCAGGCCTTAGAAGCTATGGCCAGCCAGCTTCTGAAAGCGACGGAAGGCATTTTAGCAGCCAATCAAATCGATATGGAAGCGGCACGCGGGAAGATCTCTGAAGTCATGCTGGATCGCCTATTTCTTGATCAAGAGCGGATTGCAGGGATGGCACAAGGTATCCGTGCTTTAATCGATCTGCCAGATCCGATTGGGGAAGAGCTGGATACTGAAGTTTTGGAAAATGGCCTTGAAATCCAGAAAGTTCGAGTCGCCATGGGCGTCATTGGGATCATTTATGAAAGCCGTCCAAATGTAACGTCAGACGCTGCAGCGCTTGCCATCAAGAGTGGAAATGCAGTGGTTCTTCGTACTGGAAGGGATGCCTTTTATTCTGCCCAAGCGATCGTGACCGCTCTCAAGGCTGGATTGGAAGAAGCCGGACTCAATCCAGATCTTCTCCAATTGATCCAAGATACGAGTCGAGCTTCCAGCCTTGCTATGATGAAGGCCAAGGGCTACCTGGACTTGCTTATTCCACGTGGTGGTGCTGGCTTGATCCAAGCAGTGGTTGAAAATGCCATTGTCCCCGTGATCGAGACAGGAACTGGAATTGTTCATGTCTATGTGGACAAGGAGGCTGACTTCCAGAAAGCCCTAGCGATTATTGATAATGCCAAGACCAGTCGCCCCTCTGTCTGCAATGCCATGGAGGTCTTGTTGGTCGATCGAGCAATCGCATCTGATTTCTTGCCCTTGGTCAAAGAGCGCTTAGTGGATGAGCGGGAAAGATCGGTTGAGTTGCGCCTAGATGAGGACGCACAGGCCATCATTTCGGGAACAGTAGCGCAGGAGCAGGATTTTGATACCGAATTTTTAGATTATATTTTAGCAGTCAAGGTCGTTGATGGAGTTGAGGAAGCGGTGGACCACATTGAAGCTCATAGCACCCATCATTCAGATGCCATTGTCACTGAAAATCCTGAGACAGCCGCTTATTTCACCAAGCAAGTAGATTCAGCAGCGGTTTATGTCAATGCTTCTACACGCTTTACAGATGGGGGTCAATTTGGTCTAGGTTGTGAAATGGGGATCTCGACCCAAAAACTCCATGCGCGTGGACCAATGGGACTTCGGGAAATGACCAGTTACAAATATATCGTCAGTGGAAATGGTCAAGTGAGGTAAGAAATGAAAGTTGCATTTATCGGTCTTGGAAACATGGGGGCTAGTTTAGCCAAAGCAGTCGCAAAAGAAGTGGACGCGCAAGACCTGCTCTTGGTCAATCGTTCTCCTCAAAAGGTACAAGAGTTTATCAGCCAGTATGGGGGAACGGCGTCTAATCTTGAACAAGTCTTTCAAGAGGCTGAAGTGATTTTTTTAGGGGTCAAACCCTATCAGATTTGCCCTCTTTTAGAAGAGTACCAAGGCATCTTGGCCCAACGCTCTAATCTCTTACTGGTTTCCATGGCTGCAGGCCTGGAATTAGAAAAGATGGCTGAAGTGATCCAGAACGACCAGCTAGGGCTAATTCGCATCATGCCCAATACGCCTGTGGCCATTGGTCAAGGTGTTATCAGTCTGGCCCGCTCCCAAGCAGTGACAGACCAGCAAGTAGCCAAAGTCAACCAGCTCTTAGCAGGAGCAGGGGTCCTATACGAAATTGAAGAAAAATTGATGGATCCTGCAACGGCTGTCGCAGGCTGTGGGCCAGCCTTTGTCTATCAGATGATTGAAGCCATGGCAGATGCAGGAGTAGGATTAGGACTTACACGAGAGCAAGCCTTGCAGATGGCTGCACAGACCTTCCAAGGCGCTAGTCAAATGGTCTTAGAGACAGGCGAGCACCCAGCCAACTTGCGAGATGCAGTTTGTAGCCCAGGTGGCTCTACCATCGCAGGAGTCAACCGCTTAGAACAAGTCGGCTTACGGGGCGACATCATTGCAGGTGTGGAAGCGGCTTACAAACGCACCCAAGAATTGGGACAAGAGGCAGAACAAAATTAGATAAAATAATTGGTCAAAACCAAGTTTGGAGAACATTGACAAACTGTTCTTTCATTCAAAGCTAACAAATCAAGAATTATCCAATCCTCTATTGAAACTTTCCGCCGTGAGAAAAGTGCTTGAAACAGGATTGTTTCAAGCACTCGGGAGTTTTGAAGCCTTAGATTCAAAACTAAGTCATGGAACTTCTATGAAGTTCGCTGACGTCCATTCTCACCTAAGGAAAGTTTCTAAGAGGACTTCATTTTCAATTTAAAAGATTGGTTTTTTGGCCAATCTTTTTTACGTTAGAGCGAATCTATTTCTACCAAACCATTTTCGGTCAGACGATAGATTTTTTGGCAGACTTCTTTGAGGAAGGTCCGGTCGTGAGAGACCGTGACTAGTCCGCCTGGGTAGTCTGCGAATAGGCGTCGAATTTCTGGTTGGGAAGTGGGGGAAAAATTGCGAGTAGGCTCGTCCAAGAGTAGAAACTGGGGACTTGTGAGGACTAGTTGTAGGAGAAAGAGTTTTCCTTGCTGACCACCAGAAAGTTCTGATATCGGATGGTGCATTTCAGAATAGGTAAAGTTGAGGGAGGCTAAATGCAATTGAATGGTGTTGATTTCTTCACGATCGCCTGAATGCTGTAAGAATTGAACGGGTGTCTGAGTCAGAGGGAGGCGTTCAGTGTAATCTTGTGGCATATAGGCAGTGCGGATACTTTCATTCTTCTGTAGACTTTTCCATATCATTTTTAGGAAAGTGGATTTCCCTACACCGTTAGAACCGATAATCCCTATCTTATCCTGGCCTTGAAGAGTGAGGGAGAGGTTCTTGACCAGGAATCGGTCACCAATTGCGAGTTCTTCCTGATCTAATAGAAGGACTCGTTTTTGAGGAGACAAGGGAGTGAGGGGAGGGAAATGCAGATTGATGACTTCCTCATCATAGGGTTGGGGAGTCATGGATTGGAATTCTCGCTCGTAGCGCTTTTCTTGTGAGAGGAGGGACTTCATTTTCTTTGCCAGGAGACGTCCAGCAGTGCTATCCTTAGTGTTTCGTAAGGCTGTTTCAACTTGCTGACGGACGCGGCGATGCTTCTCCATTGTTTTCTTGTAGGTTCGTTGATCGTTGGCAGCTTGCTGGGACTGCTGCTTGAATTGTTGCTCCCTCTGGCTACTGTAGTCTTGATAACCTAAGTGCTCTACAATGGTTTCAGCCTCCTTGCGGTGTTTGATCTGTCTTAGGTGGATGATCGTATCCGCCGTCTGCGTCAAAAAATCTTCATGATGGGAAATAAATAGGATGGTTTGGGGGCTTGTTTGAATCATCTGCTGGAGCCAGTCCAGGGTTTTCAAATCCAGATCATTTGAAGGTTCATCTAAAAATAGTAATTCATGAGGACGACAAAGTTCGTGAAGTAGTTGAACTTTGAGGGCTTCTCCTCCAGATAGACTTCCAATAGCTTGGTCGCTTGCAAAGCGGTCGCTATCAAAATGCAATTGATCAGCCAGTCTGTAGAGGGTGGCATAGTCTAGCTCGTCTTCTCCAAAAAAATATTCTTCCAATGTTTTTCCCTTCAATGCTTCTGGCAAAGACTGGGGAATATAGGCATAGGAGTGAAAGGAAGTGGTGATTTCGCCTTCTATTGTCAGATAATCTGGTAGGGATTTTGGGGACATGAGGACATGAAGCAAAGAAGATTTTCCATTTCCTTCTTCGCCAATAATGGCAACTTTTTCTCCTTCATGAATGGTTAAGGACAGATTGCGAACCAGATCGCGTAAATCTTTTGTATGGCGGATGGTGAGGTGGGATAGTTTTAGCATAAGATTCCTTTCTACTGGGACAAAAAACAGCTCTACCTATTTAGTAGAGCTGTATTCAAGTGGAACCCAAACAGAAAAAGATCTAATATAGCCAACAAGAAGTTGGAGAATAGGCAAGAGGGTACACAAAAAGAGATAGAACAAGCAGTCCACTAAATAAAGTATTTTATTTAACGAAACTTAGTTGTTCATATCTCCTTACCTCCGAATATGATTAAATTCATTCTATTCCTTTTATTCCTTCTTGTCAAGGAATTCCTGGCTTCTTATTCCCTTTTCTTTTCGGACTTAGGGGGATTTTATGGTATAATTAAAGGTATGCATACAAAACCAACGTCCGCTTATGTCCACATCCCATTTTGTACCCAGATTTGTTTTTATTGTGATTTTTCGAAGGTTTTTATCAAGAACCAACCGGTCGATGCTTATTTGGATCATTTGATCCAAGAATTTCGTCGGGAAGAAATCACAAATTTACGGACTCTCTATATTGGGGGTGGGACACCGACAGCCTTAACTGCGGATCAGCTAGAGTATCTGCTCAAGGAGCTGACCAAGTCACTTGATCTTTCTCAGATGGAGGAGTTGACCATCGAGGCCAATCCTGGTGATTTGGATCCGGATAAGATTGCTGTCTTAAAGGATTCACCGGTTAATCGGGTTTCTTTAGGCGTACAGACCTTTGATAATCGCTTGCTCAAAAAGATTGGTCGGAGCCATCAAGAGCAGGATATCTATGACAATATCGATCGTCTGAAGCTGGCTGGTTTTGACAATATTTCGATTGACCTCATCTATGCGCTTCCGACACAAACCATGGACCAGGTCAAGGAAAATGTTGCGAAGGCCCTTGCCCTCGACATTCCCCACATGAGTCTTTATAGCTTGATTCTGGAGAATCACACAGTTTTTATGAATCGCATGAGACGGGGCAAGCTTCCTCTACCAAAAGAGGAGCTGGAGGCAGAGATGTTTGAATACATTATTCAGGAGTTGGAGCGAGCGGGCTTTGAGCATTACGAAATTTCTAATTTCTCCAAGCCTGGTTTTGAAAGTCGGCACAATCTCATGTATTGGGACAATGCCGAGTATTATGGATTGGGAGCTGGAGCATCCGGCTATGTCGATGGGATTCGCTACAAGAATCATGGGCCTATCCGTCACTATATGCAGGCTGTTGATAAGGGAAATGCGCGTGTCCAAGAAGAGCACTTGAGTCAGACAGAAATGATGGAGGAAGAGATGTTTCTAGGACTCCGTAAGAAAACAGGCGTTTCCAAGAAGCGTTTTGAAGAAAAGTTTGGTGTGAATTTTGACCAACAATATGGATCAGTGGTTGAGGAATTGATCCAGCAGGGCCTTTTGGTACCTGACAAGGACATTGTACGAATGACCAAGAAAGGTCTCTTTTTAGGAGACACTGTAGCAGAGAAGTTTATTTTGGAGTAGAAAATGGCAAAAACATTTGAATACAGCATGAAAATTCCGTTTGATATGAGCGATGTCAATGGTTATATTAAGATTCCCCAATTGATCTTGCTGTCTTTACAGGTATCGGGCATGCAATCGATTGAGCTGAGTATGAGTGATATGTACATTTTAGAGAACTACAATCTAGTCTGGATTATCACGGATTACAATATGAAGATCGAGCGTCTCCCTGTTTTTGATGAGAAAATCACTATTGAAACCTATGCCAAGAGTCACAATCGACTTTTCTGCTACCGGGCCTTTAATATCAAGGATGAAGCAGGAAATACTATCATTGAGATGGTCGCGACCTTTGTCTTGATGGATCGTGATACACGCAAGGTTCATCCTGTTATGAGTGAAATCACGGATGCCTTTGACTCTGAATTTTCAAAAACCATGCTCCGCGGTCCCCGTTTCAAAGAATTAGAAGGTGGCGTGGAACAAGAATACCGGGTTCGGTTTTACGACTTGGATATGAACGGACATGTCAACAATAGCAAGTACTTGGACTGGGTTTTTGAGGTGATGGGAGCAGACTTCTTGACCCATCATGTCCCTAAAAAAGTTCATCTGAAATATGTCAAAGAAGTGCTGGCAGGAGGTCTCATCACCTCTCAATATGAACAAGAGGGCTTGAAAACTCAGCACCAAATTACTTCAGATGGTCAGATCAATGCCCAAGCTGAAATTGAGTGGGAAGAAGTAGAAGAAAAGGGTTGGAATTATGGAAAGTAGAAGATTAAAAAATAAAAAACAGGAACTTGAAAGCTATCAAAAACGGGTTGTGGCCTATGCCAAGCGTCAAAAGAACCCTTTGTACATGTTGGGAGATTGGCTCTTGACTCTTTGTGCTTTGGGCATCATCCTGGTAGAGGAAATTTATAAATTTTTCCGCTATCGCTTGAATTTAGAGAGTTTTAATCGCTTTTTAAGAGAAGATGTACGCTGGTATCGGGTCTGGATCCATTTCACCTTGGCCTTTCTTTTACCGGTCATGATCTTCTCGATTGGGATTACTAGCCAATCAGGATCCTTCTGGTCCAATTTCTATCACCGCTTGTCCCAAGGCGTGCTTTTTAGCACAACAGTCAGCCTCGCTGCGACCTTAGTGACGGATTTTGTGGAGAATTTGCAACCAGAAACTAAGTCTGACGGGAAAAATCGGAGCACCAAACGCACGGTTTATCAAATCAGTGTGGATCAGGCAACCGTGATAGGCTTGTTATTGACCATTGTGATCCTCATGGTAGCATCCTTCTTGTTCACCCAATCGGGAAGTCAAGGGATTAATTTTACAGGTTTGGTGTTACAATTTGTCCTCTATGCTGGAGCATTGCTCTTATATGGTTCTGGTGGACGAGTCGATGCAGAGAAGTTTCATGAAGAAGCTGACACAGAAAGGGAAGAATAAATGCACTATAAGGGCTATTTGATTGATTTGGATGGCACTATTTACAAAGGAAAATCACGAATTCCTGCAGGAGAAGCTTTTGTTCATGAACTGCAGGCGCGTGAGATTCCCTATCTCTTTGTGACCAACAATACAACCCGCACACCAGAGACTGTTCGGGATATGCTGGCCACTCATTTCAATATTGAAACCCCAGTTTCGACTATCTATACAGCTACCCTTGCGACCATTGACTACATGAATGACCAAAATTTGGGCAAAAAGGTCTATGTGATCGGAGAAGCGGGGCTCAAAGATGCTATTGAAGAAGCTGGCTATATCATGGATGAAGAAGCACCTGATTATGTGGTGATTGGACTGGATTGGCAAGTGGATTATGAGAAGTTTGCTAAAGCAACCTTGGCGATTCAAAAGGGAGCGCACTTTATCGGGACCAATCCGGACCTCAACATTCCAACAGAGCGTGGCTTGTTGCCGGGAGCAGGATCTCTGATTGCCCTTGTTGAAGCAGCGACACGGGTCGAGCCTGTGATCATTGGCAAACCAAAGGCCATCATTATGGATAAGGCCATTGAACACCTGGGGCTTGCAAGAGAAGAAGTGGTTATGGTTGGGGACAATTATTTAACAGATATTCGTGCGGGTATTGACAATGGGATTCCAACCCTTTTGGTAACGACAGGTTTTACCAAACCAGAAGAAGTGCCAACCTTACCAATTTCACCGACACATGTTGTTGCCAGTCTAGCGGAGTGGGATTTTGATGCTTAAAAGTCTGAAATCAATTAACCTATTTTTCTTTATCTTGTCAGCTACCATCCTTCTCACCATCGCTCTCGCTTGGGCCCTCTATCCCATGGAGATTCATAGGTTGGGGATTCAAAGCCGGACTGGTTTTTCGGCTTCTGTCATCATGAAGAATTTTAATATCTTGATGAACTACTTGACCAATCCTTTTCAATGGGTGTTGAAGATGCCTCAATTCCCCTCTTCAAAAAATGGATTGCACCATTTTGAGGCCGTCAAGTACCTATTTCACTTAGTGACGGTCGTTTTCGTGGTCACACTACCTGGTTTTATCCAGTTTATGCGGACAGTCGTCAAAAAAGGCTACCTGGCCTTGTACCGTAGTCTCTTCTTTTGGATGATGGTTTTACCAGTAGTGCTTGCAGTGATGGCTGTTATGATCGGCTTTGATCAATTTTTTACGCTCTTTCATCAGGTCTTATTTGCTGGGGACAATACTTGGCTCTTTGATCCGCGCGTGGATTCGATTATTCTTGCATTACCAGAAGACTACTTTATGCATGCCTTTTTAATTTTCTTTGTCTTATACGAAGGAATGTGTGCGAGTTTTTATCTATTTTCTTGGAGGAAGAAATGAACCAATACAACCGATTATTAGACCCTAAAAAAGATATAGGAAGGTATTCCGGGACACTTGCCATTTATCTCTTGATCATGACCTTGGTAACCGTCCTGTGGGAAGTCCTCCTTGGATTAACCATAGCAGGCTCTCTCAGAAAAGATCCAAGTCAAGTAACGGAGAAACTCAATGCCCTGAATGTTTGGGCTGGTATTCCCTACCTTATCTCTATTTCCATTGGACTCTTTCTCTTTAATGCCTATCGCAAGAAGGCCCTTTATAAATATGATCTTAAGCATAAGGGACGTAAGATGACACTTTCAGTCTTCTTTATTCTTCTCGCCTTTCTTGGCTTTTCTCAAGTCTTTTCATCTGTGATGACACAAGTGATTGAGCGCATGTTTGAGACCATTGGCCTTCATTCTCCAACACCAGATCTAGGAGATACGATTGAGCGATCTTGGACTATGCTCTTGTATGCTGGCTTTTTTGGTCCTATCACAGAGGAATTCTTCTTCCGTGGGGCCGGCTTGCGAGGCTTGGAACGGTATGGGAAGATTTTTGCCATTGTCATGACGGCTATCTTGTTTGGTCTCTTCCATGCCAATTTTGACCAGCTCTTTTTCGCGAGTATCATTGGTCTAGGTTTCGGCTACATTGCCTTTGAATACAATATCTGGTGGGCTATTTTCTATCACATTTTCAATAACTTTGTGATTTCCCAAGGCTTGCATTATGTGGCCTATCATGTGGACGAGGGACTAGCGAATTGGCTCCAAATCGGTGTTTTAGCCATTGGTTCCATTGTCATGATAGTGGTTCTTGCGACCAAATGGCCAGCTATCAAGGCTTATATTCAAGCCAATAAACCTCAACCGGGAGTTTTCCAGCGTTCCCTCGCTTCCTTCTGGTTCTGGTTCTTCGTGCTATTGACTATCCTGATGTCTATTGTTCCTTATGTGATTCCGCTCTTCCAGATGGCCAATCTTAAGGGGTGAGCTTGATCGATTATTAGCAAAGAGGGATCGTTTTAGATCCCTCTTTTTGCTATAATAGAGAGAGTAATAATAATATAGAATCTCTGTAAATAACATACAAGGGTAGCTTACTTGAGGATAAAATTATGGAATGGAATGCGAACTTACTAGATTTTTTACAAAAGTTGACTTACAATCTAGTGGATTATATTAGCGATAAAGATTATATGGAGTTTGTTCGTGAATCCTTGAAGCTCTCAAGTCAAGCACTAGATAACAAAAGTGAGATATTCTTTATGATCGATTGGAAAATTTGGATGAGTATGGTATTTTAACTTTTATGGAGCTGGACAAGGAGACTAATTCTCTTGTATGGAGCTGTATTGCCAATTATTTTGCTTTGATTTGCTATCATTTGTATCAGCAATCTGGAGAAAAGTATCTTCCCCAAACAATTGAAAGTGTTGATGAGGAAACGCTAGAAGCTTATGTTTCGAGTTACCTGCAACTGGTAGCTGAAAATCAAAAATTAGCGGACCAACTATCAGCACTAGACCTTGAACTAATTTTGAATGATCCTTTGGTTGACAATTACTTTGGAGATCTACTTCGTGAAATTCAGATGAAATATTGATTTAGCACTTTTATTAACGATGAGATTGTCCCAAAATTTCTTATCTAGCTAGCACTAGACAGGGAGAAAATATGTTTGATAGTTATTTTATGCTAATTTTTTCAGAAGCAATCGTTGATCAACTGGAAACACCCTATAAACCTCAGATTCGCTCTGCTTTCGATGTTTGTTGGGACTTTTTGGAGAATAAAGATAGAGGTGGAGATAAGCTCTATGCTCTATTAGATGATGGCACAGACTTTGGCGGACTTTTTATCTATATGCAATTATATGATAATGAGGCGAATGTGCCATCCTGGGATAATATGACTTATGCAATAGCTACCATTGCAAAAGTAGCTTATTCATATGAAAATAAGAAAAAGCTACCATCTCCATTGGAAAATATCGACGATTCTTTGATAGAGAATTTTATTGAGAATTTAAAAGAGATCAATTTTAATTTTTATGATCACGTACAGGATGTTAAAGACTTCCTTGCGCTTGGCAAATCACCATCTAAGGAAGAGGCCATAAACGAATTAAAGAGAATAGGATTATTGCAATGACACAATTTGAAGATAAATTTATGGAAGTCCAAGCAAGCATGATTTCGTTAGCGCTGGAATATGTCCAAAATCAAGTAGATAAAATTTTTATTTATGCGATAGCGGACAGTTTGTATAGTTTTAATCTCTTCTATGAGATTAAGGGAAATATTGTACACAAACACTTAGTAAATGATTATTTACCTAAAGACTCTCATGTTGATATTAGTTTACAAACTGCCTTGTTAAAGGAAGGTATCAAGGATGTAGAGGCAATGATTGATATTTGCCAAGAATACAATCGCGAACACCCAACTGAAATGTGGTTGATTTATGATGTTCAAAAAAACAGCCTTGACAGTCGCTATAGCTATGAAGGACGTTACGACAAGGATGAAGAATTGCTTCCACGTTTGGAGTTTGAAAAATGGTTCGAGGAAGTAAAAAACAAGCAATTGTAGGAGATAAAGGTATGTCCCAACAAGATCAATCAATCATCTACCCCCTGCCAACTGATGCGCTATTACAGGAAAGAGAAGCTGCGTGGAAAGTTCGACTACCTGAAGATTATTAGGAATTTATAAAGAATGAGAATGGATTGATTCCGTCAAAACGGTATTTTCATTTTGGGAATAATGAGAAAGTAATCGATCGCTTTTTAGCCATACTAGCTATTTCAGGTGAGAAACCAGAAGAGGTTTATGATATCGGAGTGCTGAGTACACAATTAGAAGGGCGCATTGTCTTTGATGAAGATTATGTCGGAATGCAACTAATCCCCATAGCAGCATTGTTCGGTGGTGATTTTGTTTGTCTAAATTATGTCAAGGATTCCGAAAATCCAAGTATTTGTATCTGGTATCACGAAGAATCGTACGAGCTAGAGCCAGCTATAGAGTTAGTAGCAAATAACTTTACAGAGTTTTTAGATATGCTACAGGATGAATAAAAGTCAAATTTGTAAAAGAGACTTAAAAAAAACGAAGCATTTTAAACACATTACACTGAGGGACTAGCTCCCCCTTTTTTGCTATAATAGAGAGTATGAACAACTTGATTAAATCCAAGCTCGAGCTCTTGCCGACGAGTCCGGGCTGTTACATTCACAAAGACAAGAACGGTACCATCATCTATGTGGGCAAGGCCAAGAATCTTCGCAATCGCGTGCGGTCCTATTTCAGAGGAAGCCACGATACCAAGACAGAAGCGCTGGTATCTGAGATTGTGGATTTTGAGTTTATCGTCACTGAGTCCAATATTGAGGCCTTGCTTCTTGAGATCAACCTGATCAAGGAGAACAAGCCTAAGTACAATATCATGCTCAAGGACGACAAGTCCTATCCCTTCATCAAGATTACCAATGAGCGTTATCCCCGTCTTATCATCACGCGCCAGGTCAAAAAAGATGGCGGTCTCTATTTCGGTCCCTATCCAGACGTAGGAGCGGCTAATGAGATCAAAAGGCTTTTGGACCGGATTTTTCCTTTCCGCAAGTGTACCAATCCCCCTTCCAAGGTCTGCTTTTATTACCATTTAGGGCAATGTATGGCCCACACAGTCTGCCACAAGGATGAGGCTTATTTCAAGGGCATGGCCCAGGAGGTTTCTGATTTCCTCAAAGGGCAGGATGACAAGATTATCGATGAGCTCAAGCTCAAGATGAATACCGCTGCGCAAAACATGGAATTCGAGCGGGCAGCCGAGTATCGGGATCTGATCCAGGCTATTGGGACCCTGCGGACCAAACAGCGGGTCATGGCCAAGGATTTGCAGAACCGGGATGTTTTTGGCTACTACGTGGACAAGGGCTGGATGTGTGTGCAGGTCTTCTTTGTCCGTCAGGGCAAGCTGATTGAGCGTGACGTCAATCTCTTTCCATACTACAATGATCCAGACGAGGATTTGTTGACCTATGTGGGGCAGTTTTACCAGGAGAAATCTCACCTGATTCCTAATGAAATCCTTATCCCTCAGGATATCGATGAGGAAGCGGTCAAGGCACTAGTGGATACCAAGGTCCTCAAACCCCAGCGTGGGGAGAAGAAACAATTGGTCAATCTGGCCATTAAGAATGCGCGTGTCAGTCTGGAGCAGAAGTTCAATCTCCTTGAAAAATCCATGGAGAAGACCCTAGGTGCCATTGAAAATCTTGGAAAACTCCTGCAAATTCCAACTCCTGTGCGCATTGAGTCCTTTGATAACTCCAACATTATGGGGACCAGTCCCGTATCTGCCATGGTGGTCTTTGTCAATGGGAAGCCAAGCAAAAAGGACTACCGCAAGTACAAGATCAAGACCGTTGTCGGACCAGATGACTATGCCAGCATGCGAGAAGTCATTCGCAGACGCTACAGCCGGGTTATGCGGGATGGCCTGACGCCACCAGATCTGATCGTCATAGATGGGGGTCAGGGTCAGGTTAATGTCGCTAAGCAAGTCATCCAAGACGAGTTGGGGTTAGATATTCCCATTGCAGGTTTGCAAAAGAATGACAAGCACCAGACCCATGAATTGCTCTTCGGTGATCCCCTCCAAGTCATCGAACTCTCTCGAACCTCGCAGGAATTTTTCCTCCTCCAACGGATCCAGGATGAGGTCCACCGTTTCGCCATCACCTTCCACCGCCAGCTCCGATCCAAGAATTCCTTCTCCTCCCAGCTGGATGGCATCGAAGGTTTGGGACCAAAACGCAAGCAGTTGCTGATGAAACACTTCAAGTCACTGACCAAGATCAAAGAAGCTACTGTGGAAGAGATCGTCACAGTTGGCATCCCACGAGCAGTCGCGGAGGCGGTGCAAGCCAAGCTCCATCAAGGAAAGCAGGAAGAAGCAAGTCCATTGATGGAAGTGGCGGAGTCCGCAAAAGACTTGCAGTAAAGATAGGACACCAGAGGGTCAAGAGCTTGATTATTTATTGGAAATCGTAGAGTCATTGGGCTATGAAGTTCAATATGATAAGCGAGAACGATTTTTCCATATTAACTTGCAGCAAGTTGAGAATTTTCGTTTTGGTTTTCATTTTGTTTTTGAACATGGTAGATTGGAATTGATTTGGGTCATATATGAAGGAGATAAAGTCATCATGGGTAGTCCCTTTGAAATGGCTAATTTCTAGAGAGTATATTATTCTAGATCCAGTTATTTCTGATTATATTGATTTTCGAGATGTTATGAAAATTGCTTTTGAAATGTATGAGGATTTTAAACAAGCATTTATAAAGATTGCTAAAAATCAATAATTTAAAAATTTCAATTGGCCATCAGGCTCGTTCCATGCCAAAATGTGGTAACTAAGGTGTTATCGCATTTTTTATTTTTGTGAGTTTTTGTTATACTTGATTTAAACTTCTAACACTTTTTTACCAGTCAGCTACTGGTCACCTCGGGAATAAATACAAATCCTATAGAGCAAGTCAAGCAGCTAATGTGAACATCCACAGTGGGGAAGCGACTAGCTTTAAGGCTAGTATTAAAGATCGTGTCAAAACAACTTGGACGGAAGTTAAGACCAAGGTGGGTGATGTCAAGGTTCAAGCTGGAGAAGCTTTTGATAACTTCAAGAACCGTGTTTCAAATGTGAAGAACAAAACTGTTGCAGCAGGAGCAGAAGCGCTTCCAATAAAGTTCGGAACTTCAATGATTCGGAACTTCAATGATGCGATGGAAACAGGTCGACAAAATGTTCAAAACATGATGGATTCCATTGGAAATCAACGTCAACCTGCCTTTGCTCTTGCAGGGGATGGAAATGTTAATCTACCAAAGTCTAACGTCTCAACGAAGATAGATGATTTCGCCGATCGCATCCAACAAATCTCAGTCGATCACAAACAGAAGATTGCAGCATTTGAAGGTAGAGGTGGGGGAAGATCGATTCCTACACCAGTTAATAATATGCAAGAATTTTTTGAGACGGATTTTGGTGAACAGTTAAAAAGTTCGGTGAGAAAGACAAAGAAGCGATATGATGGACAAACTATGTATGAAGTAGTAGATAAGAGTATTCCTGGGCTTAAAAAAGGTGATCAGATATATTTAGATGGTATGCATAAAGACCATTTGGAAGTATTTAAGTCGAATGGAGAATTTAAAAAAGTAATAAATATTGACGGTACAATAAACAAAATGAAGACCAAATTAGGAGCAGGGCGGAGACTAAATAAATGATTGAAGTAAGCAAACTAATAAGACAATATATCGATTTTTTTGAACAATTAAATATTAAACAGCATATAGATAATTCTGAATATCTTATTGATTTAAAAACTTGTGAGAATGAAATAGAAGACTACTTGGAGCAATTAAAAAATGGAATTACCTTGTTAGACAAAAAGAAAGATAAGATTTCTTCATCAAAAGATCAAGATTATACAACTGGTTTTGTAGATGTCTTTTTGGCTCTAGACGGATTAGCAGATAGCTTTTCAGAGTTTAAGCAAATGTCCATAAAATTAAATAAGCAATTTATGTATCATAGCGGTGAAATCACTCATGAAGAATACCTAGATAATGGTTACTTGAATGTAGAGGTTGTAGAGGATGAAGAAGCCGATGATGAAGGGAATATCTAGTTCATTCTAGAACCTTATTATAATATAGTCTAAACCATTCATATTCATGTGGATGGTTTTCACGTTTTGTACTCGTTTTTGTTATACTAGTTTTATTGTATGCTGATTTAGGCGGGGCGAGATGTGATCACACGTCTTAAAATACAATAGGAACGAATGGATTTTAGGTTTGATGGAAAATAACTTACTACTGACAGGAGTAGATTTTGGTGGGGTTAGTCCTTTGTCTCTTAAAGAGTTGAAAACTAATCTAGAGTCTATTTCTGATGAAAAAGAATGTATTTTACTGATTGCAGAGATATTAAAAAAGGGGGATTTTTCAGTTAAACCATTGTTGATTGAACTGATGAATCAAACGAAAGATGAATCTGTCTTAAATTTGTGTATTCGATTGTTTTGCTCGGTATGCACCAATGAAGATTTAAGGGATGTTTCCAATCTTAGATGTTTATCCGATGTGTCAGAATTTGCTATTTTTACATTTGTCACTGGTGCTGTGGACACGATGTCCTATGAAGTAGTTCCTTATTTGCTTGCACTTTGGGACGAGTGGGAAGATAGCGATTCAGACATTGAATATGCGATCCAAGATGCATTGGATGATTATTTTTATGATCAGAAATTATCGACGGAGGAAGCAACCGAAGAAGAGGTTGAAGAATTATGGTCGTTAGTAAGCGAACAGAAAGAACCAGATACCTATTACTATAAGGGCTCTCCTGTCTTTCCGGGAATGTTTGCTAAGGAAATCATGACTTCATTGTATACTGGTATCCAAGTTGAAGGTAAGTTTCATAAATACCTTCAATCTGCTCTCCTTTCTACATTTACTGGTAAAAGGGTTCCAGTAAAAGTTAACGAAACAATTTCAAGAAAAGATATCGATAATATGATTGATTACATTGAAGATGTTTCCAAGCGAGACTGGGTCGAAGGAAGAAAATATTTTTATGGTTTTGAAATCAAATGATGACTGGTCGTTTAAAATGTGATATCCAAGTGTGATCACATTTTTTATTTTTGCTCGTTTTTGTTATACTTAAGGCACACAGATTTTTCAATCCAAAAAGGAGTAGTTATGAACCATCGAATCGCCATTTTATCTGATATTCACGGAGATACAACAGCCCTCAAGGCAGTGATTGCGGATGCGCGTGCTCAAGGCGCGACAGAATACTGGCTTTTAGGGGACATTTTGCTTCCGGGGCCTGGAAGAGAGGACCTTTTTGAATTGCTGGATGCGATTCCGATTACAGCGGCTGTTCGTGGAAATTGGGACGATTGTGTCCTAGAGGCTTTGGATGGTGAGTACGGCCTTGAGGATCCGCAGGAGATCCAACTTCTTCGTCTCACTCAGTACCTCATGGAAGGACTAGATCCTAAGCGGATCGATTGGCTTCGTTCCCTTCCATTGGTAGAGAAGAAGGAGGTCAATGGTATTCGTTTTTCACTGACCCACAATTTGCCAGAAAAGAATTACGGTGGAGACTTGCGTCCAGCAAATGCGACGGAGAACTTTGACCAATTGCTGGATGACCAGACGGATCTGGCGATCTACGGTCATGTTCACAAGCAGTTGCTTCGCTATGGCAGTCAGGGCCAACAGATCCTCAATCCGGGGACTATTGGCATGCCTTATTTTGACTGGGAACCAATTCAAAACCATAGAGCTCAGTATGCGCTGATCGATGTCGAAGCAGATGGGGTGACCAACCTGCAATTTCGTAAGGTGGCCTATGACTATGAAGCAGAACTCCAAGATGCCAAGGACAAGGGTCTTCCCTTTATTGAGATGTACGAAGAGTTGAGACGCGAGGATAACTATCGGGGCCATAACATCGAGCTGCTAACTAGCTTAATTGAGAAAAACGGTTATACCAAAGAAGTAGCTGCCTATTTCAATCTTTCCAATGAATCATAGGTTGATCTCTTGTGTATTCAACCTATAAAAAAGAAGCGGATCTTCAAAATGTCCGCTTCTTTTTTCACAATCTTAGGCTGTAAAACCCTGCAAGCTCTTTCATTTTGTGTTAAAATAGAGGTAACAGAAATAGAAAAGGAAGAAGCTTATGAAATTTCTAGAGCTCAATAAAAAACGCCATGCGATCAAGCATTTCACTGACCAACCGGTCGATCCAAAGGATGTACGGACTGCCATTGAGATCGCAACCTTGGCCCCTAGCGCCCACAATAGCCAGCCTTGGAAATTTGTGGTTGTTCGTCAAAAAAATGCGGAATTGGCAAAATTAGCCTATGGTGCAAACTACGATCAAGTCATGGAAGCACCTGTGACCATCGCCCTCTTTACAGATACCGACTTGCAAAAACGGGCTCGCAAGATTGCGCGTGTCGGTGGGGTTAAAAACTTCACAGACGAGCAGTTGCAATACTTTATGCAAAACCTTCCTGCTGAATTTGCACGCTATGATGCCCAACAGACAAGCGATTACTTGGCTTTGAATGCCGGTCTTGTGGCTATGAACTTGGTATTGGCTTTGACGGACCAAGGCATTGGAACCAATATTATTTTGGGATTTGATAAATCAAAAATCAATGAAGTCTTGGACATCGAAGAGCGTTTCCGTCCAGAAGTTTTGATTACGGTTGGCTATGCGGCTGAAAAAGTAGAGCCGAGCTATCGCTTACCAGTGGACGAAATCATTGACAAACGCTAAGCCAATTAGCAAATAGAAGATTGAGGAGGAATTCATGACAACAGTTGACTTTAAAGCAGAAGTAGAAAAACGTCGCGATGAGATGATGGCTGACTTATACAGCCTCTTGGAAATCAATTCTGAACGCGATGACAGCAAGGCAGATGCAGAGCATCCTTTTGGACCTGGTCCTGTAAAAGCTCTTGAAAAATTCTTGGAAATTGCCAAACGTGATGGCTATGAAACCAAGAATGTCGACAATTATGCCGGTCACTTTACCTTTGGTGAAGGAGAAGAAGAGCTTGGAATCTTTGCCCATATGGACGTCGTGCCTGCAGGTAGTGGTTGGAAGACGGATCCATACAAACCAGAAATTATCGATGGTAAGCTCTATGCGCGTGGTTCGTCTGATGATAAAGGGCCTACAATGGCCTGCTACTATGGTTTGAAGATCATCAAAGACCTAGGACTCCCTGTTTCTAAGCGCGTGCGCTTTGTTGTCGGTACGGATGAAGAATCAGGCTGGGGCGACATGGATTACTATTTCAAACACGTCGGACTTCCTGAGCCAGATTTTGGCTTCTCACCAGATGCGGAATTCCCAATCATCAATGGGGAAAAAGGAAACATCACTGAGTACCTTCATTTTGGAAATGACAACACAGGAAGTGCCCATCTTCATAGCTTTACAGGTGGCCTTCGTGAAAATATGGTACCAGAGTCAGCGACTGCAGTCGTTTCTGGACAACTACCAGATCTTGCTGGCCTCTTAGATGCCTTTGCCAAGGAACACCAGCTTCAGTATGAAATCTCAACTGTTGATGAAGAAACCTATACCGTTACGATTGTTGGGAAATCTGCTCACGGATCAACCCCTGAAGATGGAATTAATGGTGCGACCTACTTGGCTCTCTTGTTGAACCAATTTGATTTTGGTGGTGCTGCTAAGGCTTACCTTCATGTGACAGCTTCACTTCTTCACGAAGATTTTGCCGGTGAAAAATTAGGAATTGCCCATACAGATGCCAAAATGGGACCATTGAGCATGAATGCAGGTGTCTTCCATTTTGATGACAGCCAAGCAGACAACACTATTGCCCTCAATATCCGTTACCCTCAAGGAACCGATCCTGAAACCATCAAGTCCACCCTTGAAAAGATCGAAGGAGTGGCTACAGTAAGCTTGTCCGCTCATGGTCACACACCTCACTATGTTCCGATGGATGACGAATTGGTATCCACTCTTTTGCGTGTTTACGAAAAACAAACTGGCCTCAAAGGACACGAACAAGTGATCGGTGGTGGTACCTTTGGTCGTCTCTTGAAACGTGGGGTTGCCTTTGGTGCTATGTTCCCAGACTATGTCAATACCATGCACCAAGCTAATGAGTTCGCAGATGTCGAAGACCTTTATCGTGCAGCAGCTATTTACGCAGAAGCTATCTATGAACTAATCAAATAACCCACTACTCGGCCAGTTTTTCTGGCTGAGTTTTTCCATAGAAGGAGGTCTTATGTCAACGATTGAAAGCATTAAACAAGCCATTATGGCAGATCCTCAAAATAAAGCATATACGGATAAAGGAATCGAGCCACTCTTTGCAGCTCCAAAGACAGCTCGCATCAATATCATCGGACAGGCACCTGGACTGAAAACACAAGAAGCGGGCATTTACTGGAAGGATAAGAGTGGTGATCGCTTGCGAGAGTGGTTAGGAGTTGACGAAGACACCTTTTACCATTCTGGTTTGTTTGCGGTCATTCCTATGGACTTTTATTTCCCAGGGCATGGAAAATCTGGTGACCTTCCACCTCGCAAAGGCTTTGCGGAAAAGTGGCACCCTCAACTTCTCAAGGAGTGTCCGGATATTGAGTTGACCCTCTTAATTGGACAATATGCCCAAGCTTACTACCTTCATGAGAAGGTTAGCGGCAAGGTAACCGAACGGGTTCACCATTTTAAAGACTATTTGCCAACCTATTTTCCACTTGTTCACCCTTCCCCTCGCAATCAAATCTGGATGGCTAAAAATCCTTGGTTTGAGGCAGAGGTGGTGCCAGAATTGCAAACCTTAGTACAAGAGATCATTCAAAAATAAAGGAGAGCGACGATGGATCCTTATCAACAAGTTAAAGAAAAATTAGATGAGTTAGGAATCTCATTTGATGTGGTGGAACACCCACCTGCATTTACGACGGAGCAGGCGGATTCTTATATTGAAGGCTTAGAAGGTGTCCGGACCAAGTCCATGTTTTTGACCAACAAGAAGAAAACTCAATACTATTTGCTCATCATGGATGACCAGAAGCCATTGGATATGGATGATTTCAAAGAGCAAGTGGAAGCCAACCGGATCCGCATGGCTTCAGCAGATTCTTTAGCTGAAAAAATGCAATTACCGCCAGGAACGGTTTCTCCATTTGGTTTATTGAACAATGAAGAAAAAGATATTCGAGTCTATTTCGATAAAGACATTGTGTCAGAGGAGATCATGACCTTCCATCCCAATACCAATGAAAAAACGATCTTTATTAAAACCCAAGACTTGTTCCGATTTTTAGAGTCAATTGGCTTTAGCTATCAAATTCTAACCCTTCCATAACATACCTGATAGGAGAAATCATGAAAGAAATTCCATTTTCAAGCTTTTACCAAGCTTATCAAAAAGGAAACATACACGTTCTTGATGTACGCGAGCAGGAGGAATATGATGCCCTTCACTTAGATGGGGTTCGTCTTCTTCCCTTATCTGAGTTAGCAAATCGCTACCAGGAATTAGAGAAGGATCATCCCTATTATGTCATCTGCAAGTCAGGGCGACGCTCAGCACGTGCTTGCCAATTTTTGGAAGAGCAAGGCTATGATGTGACCAACGTCCAAGGCGGCATGGATGCATTTGAATCCTAAGAAACGACCTCTGAAAAGAGGTCGTTTTCTTTACTAATTTCTAAAAATGAGTAGAATTTGTATGTTTTTCAAAAGATATTACAGGGATTTCCCAGTCTTTCATTGAAAATGGTTCAGAAATTTTGTATAATACCCTAGTATAAACAATAGTTAAGGAGATTCATTATGTCAAAACAAGATTGGCTGGATTATTTCGAAGCCGTAAATGGTCGTTCTGCTAGTGCAGAAGAAATTGCTCAAGCACTGGCTGCAGGAGAATTTCAAGAAGAAGTAGTGGTTCCAGAAACCCCACAAACCCCAGAATTTGTTGCAGCGCCAACTGCCCCTGTTGAAGAACCAGTAGCAGCTCCACAAGACCCAGAATTTGTTACAGCGCCAACTGCCCCTGTGGAAGAACCAGTTGCTGCTCCACAAGCCCCAGAGTTTGTTGCAGCGCCAGCAGCTCCTCAAGCCCCAGAGTTTGTCGCAGCACCAACTGCCCCAACAGAAGAACCAGTCGCAGCTCCACAAGCTCCAGAGTTTGTCGCAGCGCCAGCTGCTCCTGCAGAAGAACCAGTTGCAGCTCCAGTTCAAGAACCGGCCCCTCAAGCAGCTCCAGCGAATGGACCTGCTTTCCAACAAGCTCCACAACAAACCTACCAACAACCTACTCAAGCAGCTTATCAACAGGCTCCTTACCAAGGTCAACCAGGACAACCTTATCCTGGCCAACCAAGTCAATTTGGTGTAGCCGTTGGTGGTTACTGGAATTGGTTCCTTTCAGCTTTGAAACGTCCATCAGCTGTAGAAAATCCAAAAGCTCTTAACGGAATTTTACAGTATGTCTTGACTGCCTTTGTCTTGACCCTATCAACTTTCTTCACAGCTAGTGGAGCTACAGGTGGTTATGGAATGGATTTCCGTGCCTTTATGTTGACATTGATTTCCCTATTCTTTAGCGTTTACGCCTTCCAAGTAGCTGGATTCTTTGTTCGTCGTGTGGTTCTTCAAGACAAGGAATACAGTTACGGTCGTTCATTTGAAGAGTTTGGACGTTTGTCTGTTTACACTTTGCCACTTGCCCTTCTTGCTTTCTTAGTAGGTCTTGTAAAAGTTTATGAATTTTATGGCTTTGTAAACTTCCTTATTTTCTTCTTGTTCTTTGTTGGAACATGCTATGTCGTTCATCAAGGATTGAACAAGACAAGCTTTAAAGCAGATAAATTCTTGCTTCTAGTAGCATCATCTGTTGTCTTGCTTCTCATTGCGATCTTTGTCATTTATGTGAATGCTCGTATTTTAGAACAAGTAGCCGTAGGATTTATTCCTAGTGCTCCAAATTTCTCTAACTTTGGATTCTAACAATATCACAAAACGGAAGGTGGGGGGACCCACTTTCCCTATTTTATAATGAGGGAGAAGAGATCCATGCAAAAGAAATGGGTTGAATTATTTGAAAAAGTGATCGGTCGCAAACCGTCACCAGAAGAGTTTATGGCTGGGAAAGCTTGTGGATTTGATTTGAAACAAATTCAGTCTATCGCAGGAAATGCCCCAGCTGAGGAAGTCGCTCCTGTTGAGGAACCAGGGGTTGAACCAGTTGAAGAAGTGAAGAATGTCGATCCACTTCTAGCAGCTCGTCAGGCTTGGTTGCAACATTTTGAAGAAACCTATGGCCGCAAGCCAAGTGCAGAAGAATTTACCGCGGCTAAAAGTCAAAACTTTGAGTTTTTTGTAGGACCTGTGCCTGAAGCAGAATTTGTAACCCCAGATGCAACTGAAGAAACACAGGAATATGTCCCTCAACAGCAAACTCAAGAGTATACGACTCCACTTGCTACTGAGCAAACGCAGGTCTTTGCTGGTCCAAATGTCACAGAAGCCGGTCCAGCTCAGAAAAAACAAAAGGCCCCTAAAACGAAGGGTGGAAAGAAACTTTCCAAGAAGAAAATTGGGATTATTTCTGCTATTGCAGTCCTTGTGATCGCTTTGGTGGCATCCTTCTTTTACTTCCAGTCTACAACACGTGTCGAAGTGACTGCAGATAAATTTATTAAGGCAGTGGACACCAAGGATTATCGCGAAGCAGCAGATCTGCTTTCAACCGATAACGATAAATGGACAAAGGATGAAGCCGAAAGCTTTATCACCAGCATGGAAGATCAAGGGATCGATATCGGTACAGAGTTGAACAAGATCATCGATAATGGTGGAGAAGGCAGCTATACGGATAAATCTGGAAACAAGATTTTTGGTTTGGAAAAGGCGGACAAGAAATTTGGAATCTTCCAAGAATACCGTGTGGCCAGCTATCCAGTGCAAGTGAAGGTCAAGACCAATTTGGACCAAGCCAAACTCAAAGTGGCTGCCAATAAAACCGTGACCTTGAAGAAAGATGCAGTGACAGACCTTGGTTCTTTCCATTACAATACAAAAGAAATGGAATTGACTGCTAAAACTAAAGTCGGAAATGTTACTTCTAAGATCCATCTCAATCCTAAAAAAGCAACAAAGAATAACTTAGAATTGCAGTTGAATTCTGAGAAACGCAATTTAGAAGTTGAGTTCCCAGATGAAGTTGAAAACCCAACGGATGTGAAGGTTGTGGTCAACGGCAAAGAAGTCGGAACCAGCACAACCTTTGAAGTGGATAGCATCCCTTATCAAGAAATTGAAGTACATGCTGTCTTCAACATGAATGGGGAAACCTATACAACTGAAAAGGCTAAGGTGACGATTGAAGAGGGTGAGAACGATCCGATCGAACTCAAACTAGCCAAAGATACCTTAAAACGCATCAAGAGTGCTCAAGATGCTAAGAAAGCGCAAGCAGCCAAAGAAGAACAAAATCGAACCTTGGCAGAAGAGTTCTTGAAAGAGTACCGCGACGCTGTCTTTAGCTCCGTTTCAAATCGAAATAACACCTACTCTAAATACTATGACACACAAAGTCAAGCCTACAAAGACATGGTTGAATTCACAACGGGTGATGGTGTTCGAAAGGCTAAAATTGACTACTATACTCCAGGAGCTTTGGATATTCAAAGTGTCACTGAAGAAAATGGTGTGGTGACGATCAAGACTTATGAAGACTTTACTGTGCATTATACAGATAGTCATCCAGATTCACAAAACCGCAAGTACAAAACTTATACTTTGAAAAAAGTAGGTGCAAGTTATGTGATCACGGATATTGTCGTAACAAAAGAATCATAGGAGATTTCCATGAAAGCAAGATTTTCCAAATTAACGTTGGTGACAGTTGCCTTGTTAACCCTGACAGCTTGCTCCCAATCTCAATCCACTAGTTCTAAATCTTCTGCAAAAGAAGAAACCAAACAAACGCAAACCAAGTCTTCCAAAGAAATGTCTTCAGCAAAGGATACGTCAAAAGAGACTGGCAAAGAAGAGTCGTCAAAAGCTGGTAAGTCAGATGTGAAAGTGGACTCTGGTGTCAGCTACAATGGTTCTTACTATAGTGTCAAAGGGAAATATGGTGAGGTCATGATCGCCAACAAACATTATCCCTTGTCGCCTGACTTTAACCCAGGTGAAGATCCTGAAGCTGTTTCAGCCCTTCATGAATTGATCGCGGCTATGCAGGCAGAAGGTTATCCGATCAGTGACCAATATAGTGGTTTTCGTAGCTACGACACCCAAGTTGGCCTCTACCAAAACTATGTCAATCA
>NZ_CAUFJQ010000007.1 GCF_959025735.1 uncultured Streptococcus sp. | reverse complement strand
TTCTTGTAACATTTCGTCTTTCTTGTCACATTGTTACAAACTAGTAACATAAAAAGAGGGTGGTGGAAGAAGAGGGCGAGGGCGTAAAAAAGCCTCATCAAGGAGCGGTTCCTCGATGAGGTTCTTGTCTTTTTAAAGCAACTGAACACGCCTACAACTCTTTGGAAAAAGATAAATCCAACTAGAAGCTGGCGCTTCGTCCTTGGATTTCCTATTTTCCTTTGAGTTGTTTAACGGCTTTGTATCTTGATGTATCTTATTTTACCTTCATGATTCTGACGAGGTTGGCGCGTTCGGCTTCTTCGAGTTTCATTTCGATATAATAGATAGTCTCTTTGAGGTCTGGGATGGTCGCATACTCGAGTCCGTTCACTCGACGGCGGGTTTTCTCGATTTCATCTGCCATGAGTTGGCAGCTTTTTTCGATTTCCGCTAACTTGAGCAAATCTGGGAGTAGATCCCCCATTTCTTGGATGGTGCTGTCCATTTGACTGTTGGAGGCGAGGTAGCTATAAACCACGTCCCCTTCATCATCTCCGTATGGATTATCGATACGGGCATGGAGCTTGGGCACGCGCACACTCATGACATTTTCTTCCTCGATATGGAGCATCACTTCTCGAGTCGGTACAGCGAAGATTTCTTCTACCATAAGGTCACTCTCTAAGGACTTGGCCATCACGAAATCTTGCATATTGCCCACCAGCGCTGCCTCCACCTTTTGGCGCAGACGATTATTCTCTCGCACAGCTTCAATAAAACGGCGCATAAGTTCATCCCGCTTATCCTTGAGCAACTTGTGCCCCCGGGTTGCTGTCTTGAGGCGCTCTTTGAGAATATTAAGCTCCATCCGAGTTGGTTTTACATTTAATCGTGCCATAGGCTAGCCCTCTTTGTTTGGCAGATACTTGTCAATCATCTCATCCTTGATCCGTTTGAGCTCTGTTCGTGGAAGGATGGATAAGAGTTCCCAACCGAGATCCAAACTTTCCTCAATCGTCCGATTGGTGGTAAAGCCTTGGTTGATGTATTCTTGCTCAAAGCGGTCGGTAAATTTGACATAAAGCTTGTCAGTATCTGACAAGGCAGACTCCCCAAGCACTACAGCCAGTTCTTTGGCTTGTTTTCCTTGGGCATAGGCCGCAAAGAGCTGGTTCATGGTCGCCGCATGGTCTTCCCGAGTCTTGCCTTCACCAGAACCCTTGTCCTTCAAACGAGAAAGGGATGGAAGAACATTGATCGGTGGGCGGTAACCACTGTTGTAGAGATCACGGGACAGGATAATCTGACCTTCTGTGATGTAACCTGTCAAGTCAGGGATGGGGTGGGTGATGTCATCTTCTGGCATGGAGAGGATCGGAATTTGAGTCACAGATCCTTTCTTTCCAACCAAGCGGCCTGCACGTTCGTAGAGGGTTGAGAGGTTAGTATAAAGATAACCTGGATAGCCCCGACGTCCTGGAACTTCCCGGCGGGCAGCAGATACTTCCCGAAGGGCTTCACAGTAGTTGGTCATATCCGTCATGATGACCAAGACGTGCATATCTTTTTCATAAGCCAAATATTCGGCAGCAGTCAAGGCGATCCGAGGAGTGGCAATCCGTTCGATAGCTGGGTCATTGGCTAGGTTGATGAAGAGGACAGAGCGGTCAATCGCCCCTGTTTCCCGCAGGTCGTTCATAAAGAACTCGGCTTCTTCAAAGGTAATTCCCATAGCCGCAAAGACCACGGCGAAGTTTTCTTCCGAATTAAGAACCGTCGCTTGACGAGCAATCTGGGCCGCCAACTCCTTGTGAGGAAGACCAGAACCTGAGAATACTGGGAGTTTTTGGCCCCGAACCAAGGTATTCAAATGGTCAATGGCTGAGATCCCTGTCTGGATAAATTCATCCGGATAGTCCCGTGAAACAGGATTGATGGCTTGTCCATCAATGTCCAAGTACTTCTCTGGTATAATCTCTGGACCACCGTCGATCGGTTTGCCCATCCCGTTAAAGATGCGGCCCACCATGTCTTCAGACACAGGGAGTTCTAGGGGACGTCCGGTAAAGCGAACCTTGGCTTTTTCCAAGTTGATCCCGCTAGACCCTTCAAAGAGCTGGACCATGGCCTTGTCTTCTTGGACTTCGAGGACTTGTCCCTGACGGGTTGTTCCGTCATGGAGCTTGATTTCTACGAGTTCATTGTAGTGAACCCCCTCGACCTGATCGACAATCATCAAGGGGCCAACAACTTCGCTGACAGTACGGTATTCTTTAATCACGCTCATTGTCTACTCCTCCTTTTGCGACGATTTGGTGTAGGGTTTCTACGATTTCTTCTTTCAAGGCTTGAATGGTTGCCAACTGATCCTCATGGATGAACTTGCTCCGGGCAATGCGGTCTCGAAGAGCCACGGTTCCTTCCATGATTTCTGTGAAGTAAGCCCCTAATTCTAGTGCTTTTTGACTTTCTTGGTCAAAGGTCAAAATGTTGGTCAACAAGGCCACCTGCTTGCTGAAAGAGGTATAGGTATCGACCTCATCAAAGGCATTTTGTTGCAGGTAGTCTTCACGGATCATCTTAGCCGCATTCATGGTCAAGCGGTCTTTTTCAGACAAGGAATCTAGACCAACCAAGCGGACGATTTCTTGCAATTCACTTTCCTTTTGAAGTAAATTCATAGCGCGGGTCACTTTTTCAGACCAACTGATTTGTTCATGTAGATCGATATAGCGACCAACTTCATCTTGGTAAAGAGAATAAGAACTCAACCAGTTGATGGCTGGGAAGTGACGACGTTGCGCCAACTGAGCATCTAATCCCCAGAAGACCTTGACAATCCGCAAGGTATTTTGCGTGACCGGCTCTGAAATGTCTCCACCCGGAGGAGAAACAGCACCGATGGCGGTAATCGAACCTTCACGCGCAGTGGTCCCGAGTGTCTTGACCCGACCTGCACGCTCGTAGTATTCGGCGATCCGGCTACCAAGGTAGGCTGGGTAGCCTTCATCCCCTGGCATTTCTTCTAGACGACCAGACATTTCACGAAGAGCTTCCGCCCAGCGCGATGTCGAATCGGCCATGATGGCAACGGAGTAGCCCATATCGCGGAAGTATTCGGCAATGGTAATCCCTGTGTAGATGGAAGCTTCCCGCGCAGCTACTGGCATGTTCGAAGTGTTGGCGATCAGAACGGTCCGTTGCATGATGGATTGACCAGTCGTTGGATCGATCAATTCTGGAAATTCATTCAGAACGTCCGTCATTTCATTTCCACGTTCCCCACAACCAACGTAAATTACGATGTCTACATTGGCAAACTTGGCCACCTGGTGTTGCACAACTGTTTTTCCAGCTCCGAAAGGACCAGGAACAGCTGCAGCTCCACCCTTAGTCACTGGGAAGAAGGTATCGATGACCCGTTGACCGGTGACCAAAGGCTCTACTGGAATCAGTTTTTGTGCAAAGGGACGGCCTCGACGAACCGGCCATTTTTGCATCAAAGTACCAGTAAAGAGACTGCCATCTGCCTGCTCGATTTCATAAACCGGCTCTTCTACCGTGTAAGAACCTGCTGCGATCTTGGTCACACGTCCACTGACACCAAAGGGCACCATGATGCGGTGCTCCACCATATTGGTCTCTTGAACGGTACCGACGATGTCTCCTGCAACCACCTCTGTCCCTTCAGTCACGCTTGGTTCGAAGGCCCATTTGGTGTCCCGATCTAGATTTGGAACTTGCACCCCACGAACCAAAAAGTCACTGGCAGTAACTTCTTGGAAGCGTTCCAAGGGGCGTTGGATCCCGTCAAACATCTGAGAGATCAAGCCTGGTCCCAATTCAACAGAAAGAGGAGCTCCGGTTGTTACCACTGGTTCTCCTGGACCAACTCCAGACGTTTCTTCATATACTTGGATAGAGGCTTCGTCCCGCCGCATCTCAATAATTTCGCCAATCAAACCAAGATCGCCGACCCGGCAAATGTCTTGGATATTGGCCTCCTGCATCCCTGATGCAACCACCAAGGGACCGGAAACTTTGATAATTTTTCCTTGAGTCATGTATTCCTCCTGGGAATCCTTTGTTTCTTTGTTTTACTTTTGTGCTATCTCTCTTAGAGATTGCTTTTGTTGGCCATTGGCGTCGAAATTGCTTGGATCCAACCAAGCTTCTAGTCGATGTTTGATTTCTGGCCATTCTTGGTCAATGATGGACAACCAGTCTGTATCACGGGTCCGACCTTTATAAACAACAGCCTGACGGAAACAGCCTTCATAGGTGAACCCTAAGCGCTCAGCTGCTTTGCGAGATGCTTGGTTTAAGGCATCGCATTTCCACTCATAGCGGCGGTAGCCTAAATCTTCAAACACGTAGCGCGCTAACAGATACTGGGCTTCCGTAGCCATGCGTGTTTTTTGGAGCGCTGGTGAGTAGGTCACTGCTCCGACTTCGATCACCCGGTTGGCTTGATCGATCCGCATGAGAGAGAAAGTCCCTAAAGCCTTGCCTGAATCTTTGTCTACAATCGCATAGTAAAAGCGACCTTGGGCTGTCATGAGATCATCTAATAGGTGGTCCCACTCCTCCTCATTGCGGGCAGGGCCTTTGAACAGAAAGGTCCACATCGCTGCTGGAGAGTCCGGCCCGTAGACCTGATAAAGATCTGCCCCGTGTTTTTCTTTTGACAGGCGCTCAATTACGGTATAGCGACCCTCGATCCGCTCAATAGCTGGCAGACGCCCCGGTGTAAAATCCGGCAGTGCATCGCCAATCGCTTGGCCAAATTCATTTGTTCTCATAAAATATCCTGTCCTACTGCTTTTTCGACATTATCACGAATCCGCTGTTGGCCCAGTCCCGTAGTTCCTCTATGGGTCGGGATAAGGATCAGAGCCGGAGTCAGCTGCTGGTCGTAAAAAGCCACTGTATCTGGAATAGCCTGAGCAATATCCTCTGTCAGGTAGATAATCCCGAAGTTTTCCCGACTGAGTTTTCGCAGGGTATTGATCGCTTCTTGTGGCTCTGTGACCGGATAGGTTTGAAAGCCAATCAGGCGAAAAGGAAGGATGGCGTCCCGATTGCCCACAACGGCGATCTTATAGGTCTGTTTGTCCATAAATCGGTCTCATCCTTTCTTTGATGTCTGCTAGCGGAAAACCATTGTCCAAACCAGAGAGGACCAAACGAAGGTTGGTCACCTCTAACTCTTTTCCGTAAAGATAACGAACAAGAGGGAGTGGTCCATCAACTTCAAAACGGCCAGCGTCTAGAAGACTGAATTTCACCAAACTCTCTAAATACTCCAACTCTACGGTCTTTAGTTGACCGGTGCGCATCTTTTCTTCATAAGTCTCTAAAGCGAGATCGTACTCTAGCGGATTGACTTGATAAAACCAGGTCAACCACTGACCGGATTCTAGCAGGTCGATCACCTGATGGGCACTGAGGCTCCCTTCATCTGAGAGCAATTGGTGCATAAAGCTATGCGGTTTTTGCTGATCCAAGGCCCGCTTAACTGTAATCGCATTGTAAAAGTCAATGGTCACGTCCACCAACTGCTTCAGAATCGGATGATCTAGGCTGTCCCCTAAGCATCTCAGGTGTTTAAAATAAGCTAAGTCCATCCCGATTTCGAGGACCCGCAAGTCCTGATAGTCTTGGAATTCTTGCCAGGTTGCAGCCACTTCTTCCGCCATAAAGGCCGGACAATGCTCCGCAGAAAAGGTCGCCACCAAATGCTCGAGCACATCGAGAGAATAAGGACCGATAGGGATCAATAAGTGCCCCAACTTGCGCTCTGTCGCCTTGTGTTTTAGATAAACCTTGAGATTATGATAGGTGTACTTCAAGGTAAAAAGGCTAACCAGGTCTGACTGAGGGCTTACCTCAAAAGCCCATTGGTATTCTGCCAACAAGGCTGTCATCAGGCGGGCTTCAAGGGCTGATGAATCCTTGATCTCCTTGCTATCCAGAGCATAGGGTGTCCCTTGTAGCAAGCCTTCTCGGCTCTCGCTTGAGGGACTTGCAAGCAACTGCTCGAACTGACTGGGACTGACAAAACTAGCCTCACGTACGCTGATTCCTGTATTGACTTGAGAATAGGTCCGTTCGCTCATTGCAACCTCCTAGTTCTCTTCATCTGTGAAAATGCTGGCTGCCATCTGGTAGCTTTCTTGCTCCCAAATGGAATCCACCAAATCACGGTAGAGATAGTTGTCATCAATCTTCCCAACTGACAAGACAAAGCCTGCTTGAGCTGGGATCGTTGCATCTGCAACTGTCACATTCTGATGCGTCTGCTTCAATCTCTCGAGAGCTGCTGAATCAAATTTAGCAGCACTCACCGCCCCAAAGGTCAGGGTCACAACTTGTCCCTGATAGCGCTCTAAGACCGCATCTACAAACTGCATTTCCTTTTCAAGGGGCCAAGCCACCATCGCTTCATAAGCATCTGCAAAGAGATCCTTTAAGACTCGTTGCTTGGTGACAAGGGTTGATTGGCGTTTTTTATTTTCGATTTGTTGGGTTTCACGTTGCAATTGACGTTGAATCCGCTTGAGCTGCTCGGAGCGTTGATTGAGTTTGTCTTGGATCAAACGCTCTTCTTGTGCAGTCTCTTCTTTTAGGATGGTTTCCTTGGCCTCTTCTATGAGTTTACGCCCTTTTTCATGGGCTTGGGCCAAGATCGAATCCTTTAATTGGGTTTGTTCATCCATATCGTTTTTTCTCCTATTGCATGCGTCTTGTGTTTTTCGCCTCGAAAGGCGAATCCATCAAAGCTAGCTCTTAGCCGACGCGTAGGGTCAATAGGAAGGACACAACGAAGGCCAAGATGGCATAGGTTTCAACCATGGCCGCAAGGATAACCCCTTTCATCATGTCCTCAGGACGTTTTGCCAAGATTTGCATCCCTGCTGTCGCAACATTTCCTTGGTGTTTTGCTGAGAAATAACCAACGATCGCAACTGGAAGAGCTGTAAAGAAGTAAGCAACTCCTGTTTCAAGAGGCATATCTGGCTTAATTTGCAACCAGATCAAGATCCCGATAACAAAACCGTACAAACCTTGTGTACCTGGCAACAATTGCAAAATCAGGGCTTGGGCAAATTTTTCGGGTTGTTCTTTCAAGAGCGCTGCTGCTGCTTGACCCGTTTTACCAACCCCAAGGGCAGATCCCATCCCACTAAGTGCGACAGCGATCGCGACACCAAATGCTGCAAAGAAGGCGCCCCCATGGGCTGAAAAATATGATGCTAAAGATTCCATGAATATACTCCTATTTATAAAAGATAATACTTATTTTTTTGTTTTGATATAGCGTTCAGAAGGTTTAAGAGGACGAAATGGCTTGCCTCCTCCTTCGTAGAACTTACCGAAGAACTCCACAAAGATTAAACGGGCTCCATGCACATAACCTGACAAGAAGGACAGGAACATGTTAATGGCATGTAGGACGATAAAGAGCACAAGCCCTACCGTAAACCGTCCAAGCGGTGGAAAGAGATTGACAATAAGGTTAAAGGCTGAACCGATACTAGCTCCAGACAAGCCCAGGGCCATCAAACGGGTGAAGCTGACCAAGTCTCCGACGTACCCACTGACATTGTAGAGGTTAAAGAGACCAGACGCTAAACCGGACAGCTTCTTGGCACTGACAATGGAAACAATCAAGATCCCAATGGCATTCAAAATAGCCAGCCACTTGCCAATCGGAACCAGAACGCTCATCCCTGGCAAGATATTGCCTACTGCTAGAAGCATTAAGCCAAGTAGGATCAAGACCCAAGCAAAGCCCGCATTATAGGCTTCCGTGTAGTCTTTGAGGCGAACATTTTTCATTCCCCCTAGGAAGAGGCCCACTAAGACAGTGACAAAACCAAAGACCACTGAGAGGATCAGGATGGTCATAGCGTTGCTGGTCGTACTGATCAGGGCAAAGGGCATTTCAAATCCGAAGAAAGAGCCATAGACCACTCCCCAAAGGGCAACGGAGATTCCGAGGAGACTGAAGAATCGAAGATTCTTTGCCGTACCAGGCTTGAGCTTAAAGGCTTTAAGAGCAAAGCCTGTCGCTAGTGTTAGCAAGAGTCCATAACCGATATCGGCGACCATCATGCCAAAGAAAACAAAGTAGAAGAGAGACACGATTGGGGTCGGATCTTTCTCGTAATACTTGGGCAGGGCATACATTTCCGTCACTAACTCGAAGGGCTCCACCAAGGCATTGTTTCGCAACTGAATCGGAACGTCATCCAAATCTTTTTCCGTCACATTGCGTGTCTCTAGTAAGACCCGAGAACCGAAACCTTGTTGCAAGAAGTCTCGCAATGAGGCCACTTGGGAGGTTTCAATCCAACCCTCTAGGGCTACCAAGCTTTGCGTGCTGGCAAGAAGCGACTTGGCTTCCTCACGAGCTCCCGAACTCAGCAAGTAATCCATCTGATACTTGAGCTGGTCCAGCTCCTTCTGGGAGTTTTGTAACTCTGCTAGGGTTGCTGCAACGACAGCTTCCTGCTCTTTGATTTCCCCTTCTAGGCGATCCAAGTAGACGGCCGGGACCTGCTCTTCTTCATAGTCCAATTCTTTGAACCCATGGTTTTCTAGAAGCTCCTGAACAGCTACACGATCTCCCGAACGATACAAGATGACATAGCCGTGTTCGGTTTCAGACGTAAAGACTTCTTCTAACTCCAGCTCAGGATGAGCTTTTAAAGAAGAACGAACAGCGTCTGTATCGCTATTTGGTATCGTCCCGATCAAGCCATGCACATAGTGAAAGGTAGCAAGGGCAGCTGGCGTCACCTCTAACGGTCGCCATTTTTCTAAGCGTTCTATCTCTCCCTTTGCATCCGCAATCTTCTGACGAGCCTTGTCTAACACGCGCAATTGGCGTTTCAACTTGGTCAATAGAAGATCCTCATCTCGAATCATCCCGTGGGCCTGCAAGTCATCAAAAGACAAGCTTAAGGGTTCTTCCTTCAGAGCTTGCAGGGCCTTTTTCTCAGGCATATAAGGCTCCAGAGTCTGAATCATTTTTTCAACTTGTTCTTGACGTTTTTGCAGCTCTACCAAAGCTTGACGATTGTTCTCTGTCAAGGGTTGAGACAAGGTATTTGCCTCAAAGGCAGCCTGCCATTCTTCATGCTCACTGAGGTCATAAATCTGGATTTTCGCCTCAGACTGTAGCGCTAGTAGGAGACTGTCCAAGTCATCTTTGGGCAAGATGAGGGACAGTTTTTGCATCTGACTAACGGCCATAGCTTGCTACCACCTTTTCTACAATGGCTTCAACTAGCCCAACTCGTTTATCGGTCATCGCCTCTTGTACCCTGGCATCATTGCGCGCAACCGTTTCTTCCAGATCTTTCGTTAAACGGACGAGTCTTTCCTGGGCGTTTTTTTCTGCCTCTGTGACCAATTGCTTGGTTTCCTCATCGTAATGCTGTGCCACTGTTGCAAGGCGATCGCGCGAATCCGTTCGGATTTGTTCAACTTGAGCTTCATAGCCTACGATCACGCCCTGAGCAGCTTGCTCGATCTCTTGCATCATCTCGAGTGTTGCATTCGACATCGTCACACCTCCTTATTCAACCATTGTTCTTCCAACAACAGTACAATTATCTTAAATTATACCACAATTCATATCGTTTGTTCAGGCCCAACCGGAAATTTTCAGAAAATTGTGGATAACCAACAAGCCACTACTGCCAGGATTGGTAGCGTTCTCTTCTTTTCGCATATCCTGTTCCTAGTTTCAGTATTTCTTGATTTCTTTTACTTGAATAAAGCGGTTACCCATGTTATAATGTGTAATATATTATAGGAGCATCCTGTTATTTCATCTCGTGAGAAAGGAGGATTGCTGTGAAACAAAATCAAGATTTACGCGCCATTATCGCCAGCCATGAAGCTGAGTTAACAGATATGGAACGCGACATTGCCCAATATTTTTTATCATCCGAAGCACGACAGCACTCCCTGTCCTCTTCTCGTGTAACTGAGTTACTCCATGTCTCAAAGGCAGCTTTGACGCGTTTCTCTCAAAAATGTGGTTTTTCCGGCTATCGGGAATTTGTCTATCACTTTAACGAAGAAACCAAAAATCAAAAACAGGTGCAAGTGCATGACGAACTGACGCTGAGCGTCTTGCAACGCTACCACCATATCAGTAACGTCACTGAAAGTCTGGTAAAAGATTCCCAATTAGATCGGGTAGCTGAACTAATCGATCAAGTAGATCGAGTCTATTTCTTCGGGATCGGTAGTTCCGGTTTAGTCGCTCGAGAAATGAAATTGCGCTTTATGCGACTGGGCGTCGTTTGTGAAGCCCTGACTGATCAAGATGGCTTTGCTTGGACGACCAGTATTCTCGATTCCTCTTGTTTAGTCATCGGTTTCTCATTGTCAGGAGGCACCAACTCCATTACAGATAGTCTCCTGGACGCCAAAGAAAAAGGGGCTAAAACGGTTCTTGTGACCGCTAACCCGGCTGCCATCCACCAAGGATTCACAGAAGTGTTACCGGCCGCACCTCTTCCTAGTAGTACCTATATCGATCGAATCTCCGCCATTTTACCACTCCTCATTGTGGTCGATTTGATCTATGCTCATTTCCTTAATAAAAGTCGAGAACAAAAGGAAATTGTCTTTAATAGCTACTGGGAAAACAAAAAACTTTCTAATCAACGTTCTCGAAAATCTTAATATGGTCTCCCTATTTAAAAAGCATGAAAGATCAGGCTTTCTTCATCTTTCATGCTTTTTTTGATGAATCAAAAACAAGTCGCCAACGCGACTTGTTTTATGTTGCATGTTTTTGTCTAAAGTGATAGTAAGCCCCCAACATACCCGCAGCGTTTTGATGGTGGGCAAATTCCAAACGGATCTTATCTGCTAGGCTAGGAACCAGTTCGGCACACAGGGCTTGATAGATTTTTGGCTTGAGGATGGCTTCCTGAGCCATAATCCCCCCTCCAAGAACGATGACCTCTGGGTTGACCACATAAACGATATTGGCCAGTCCTTTACCAAGGTAGGTCACCATCCGATCAATTCCAGCCATACAGATTTTATCTCCCTCCGTTGCCTGCTTGAAGATCCGGCGGCCATTCCACTGTTCCACAGGATCACTATGATGTTCTGCCACATACTCGACCAAAGCCGTCGTTGAAGCTAGATCCTGAAAGGCACCGTCTGGCAAATGAAGATAGCCAACCTCACAGGCTGAATTACTAAAGCCATGAAAGACCTGACCATCAAGCAAGAGGCAACCACCGATCCCTGTCCCAATTGTCAGGCAAACAGCATTGTTCGATCCTTTTGCATGGCCTGTAGTGACCTCTGCGAGACCGGCACAGTTGACATCATTTTCAATCTCGCAAGGGATCTGAAAGGTCTCTTCGATTTCCTTTTTGAATTGGGTGCCTGCATAGTTGGGAATTTGTGGGCCTGCATAAAAGATTTCTCCCTTATCAGGATCTACCATTCCGGCCGAAGAAATCGCAACCCCTGCCAAGGGATGCTTCTTCAAATAACGGGCTACGATTTCCTTTGTTGTGTTAAGAATGTGAGGTCCTCCTTTTTGGGCCTCCGTTGGCATTTCATGGGTCTCTAGGAGTTGCCCTTTTGCATCGGCTAGACCATACTTGATACTGGTCCCTCCGATATCAATTACAACATATGGATTCATCTAGACCTCCTTTGATTAAAGGAATCTGGCTTTTGTATCCTGAATGAGTTGAGCAGCACGTTGAATCACTTCTTGATCCGCTTCTACTACTGGCGTCAAAGGGGAGCGAACAGATCCCAAGTCCAAACCTTCATTGATGCGCAAAACCGCTTTGATGACTGCATACATATTGCCATGAGCAGACGTCAAGACTCCGATAATGTCATTGATGGCAAACTGCAGGGCACGCGCAGTCTCTAAGTCTTTCTCAGCAATCAGCTGATTGAGCTTCAAGAAAAGTTCTGGCATCGCACCATAGGTGCCACCGATCCCAGCTTGCGCTCCCATGAGACGGCCACCTAAGAATTGTTCATCCGGACCATTAAAGACGATGTGGTCGTCGCCTCCTAAAGAAGCAAAGGTTTGAATGTCCTGAACAGGCATCGAAGAATTCTTGACTCCAATCACCCGTGGGTTTTTCAACATTTCCTTGTAAAGGCTCGGTGTCAAAGCTACCCCAGCCAATTGCGGGATGTTGTAGATGACAAAGTCTGTATGGGGTGCAGCTGCACTGATTTCATTCCAGTAGTGGGCCACACTGTATTCTGGCAAGCGGAAATAGATCGGCGGAATGGCCGCAATGGCATCCACTCCTAGTTCTTCTGCATGTCGTGCCAATTCCACGCTATCCTTGGTGTTGTTGCAGGCTACGTGAGCAATGATGGTCAATTTCCCTTTAGCTACTGCCATGACTTCTTCCAAGACCAACTTGCGATCGGCTACGCTCTGGTAGATACATTCGCCAGAGGATCCGTTGACATACAAGCCCTGCACACCTTTCGCGATAAAATATTCTACGAGAGCACGCACCCGCTCCGGGCTAATTTCCCCTTGGTCATCATAGCAGGCATAAAAAGCAGGGATGACTCCTTCATATTTTTTTAAATCTGACATATTTTCTCCTTTTGTCACTATTGAATTCATTTTATTCTTGGTAGTGGGCAAAAATCTTTTCCATTAATCCAACTTGTGCATAAGCTAAGCTTGAAAAACCGAACAAGAAAAAGATCATGAGTTCCAATAGGAAAGCTAAGACTGAGCTTGCAAGAGCCATACATAGAAGTAAGAGAGCACTTCCCATGACGAAGAACCAAGGAAAATGCAAGCCTGTCACAATCATGGCTTTTTGCAAACACTCTTTCCAATCCAATTGGTAACGGGCTGCAATTGGATAGGCCGCTAACATGACCAGAACTAGGAAGATGAAGAGCCCTAGACACACAGCTTTTAAGGCCTGCATCGGCAAAGTTGTCTGGTTCCAAAAGAGGAGCAAGTCAAAGAGACAGATCCCTGAAACGAGCAACTCCAGACTTCCTAGTTGCAAGCCTATCTTCCAATTGTCCCGAAAAGCCTTTGCATAACTACGAATCACCGGAACACGACGCTGGTGCTTAATGGCAAAAACCGTCTGATACAAACTAATTTTCGCAATTCCAATCGTGAGAACTGGTAAACAACTTAGCACAAATAAAAGATTAACGGTTACCAAGTCGAGCACCTTCTCACTGATGCGCATCACTACATTGTCCGTGTTAAAGACGGATTTGATCAATCCTGCCCCCCTAGATGACATAGACGCTCCTTTCTAACATGATCAATCAATCAATCGCAATTTTAAATAGATATTTTTTCACGATATCTTCTTGCCCTGCATAGCCATTGGGCTGGTGAGGCTCCCCTGGAAAGAAAATCGCAAAATTATGATAGCCTAGATGAAGCGGATAAGACTCCTGGCAATGGACAAAACCGATGTCCGATGCTTCATCAAATGCGATAGCCTCACCTGTCACACGAGATCCATAACTCGAAAACTCATGCCCTTCTACTAATAGATGCAAATCGGCATATCTTTTGTGGTGTTCAAAGCGATCATTTTCTGCTTTGTTGAGGGTATTTTCTTGAACGACGAGAAAGACCTTATCCCCATCAATATCGTATCTCCCCAATTCAAAAGAATCCTTCCGACGCTCATAGAGAAAGTCAATGGCCTGATCCAGATTGGGGTGGATTCCTTTGTAAAAGGTGATGTTTTTTAAATCATCAAATATCATATTCTCATCCTTTCGATACTTCTCAGCTTAGAAAACCGATCTGTACATAACGATCGTTTGTCCAAGCAGACGACTTATCCTTTGACCGCACCCATGGTAATCCCTTGTGTAAAGGATTTTTGGAACACGAGGAAGACCGTAACGATTGGCACTGCAGCTAGGGCTGCCCCAGCCATGATCAAGCCATAGTTGGTGGCCATTTCAGCCTGCATGGTTGCTACCCCTAGTGAAATAGTCAAGTTTTGACGAGAGGTCAGCATTACCAATTGCATAAAGTAGTCGTTCCAGGTGTTGATAAAGGTAAAGATGGCAAGGGCTGCAAATCCCGGCTTGACAATTGGGAAGGCAACGCTCCAGAAAGTCCGCAACTCTCCACAACCATCGATCTTAGCAGATTCTAAGAGTTCTGTTGGGATGTTTTCACTAAATTGCTTCATCAAGAAGACCCCGAATGGCCATCCAACCAATGGTAGAATAACCGCTGCAAGGGTATCATGGATTCCCATAAAGTTGATAATGCGTACCAATGGAACTAAGACAACTTGTTTCGGAAGGGCCATGGCTGCAATGAAGATAGCAAAGAGAATTCGTTGCCCATAGAAGCGTTTCTTAGCCAAGACATAACCTGCCAAGGAAGAGGTCATACACACCAAAAGCATGGTTGCAAGGGAGATGAAGACACTATTCCACAACCATTGTAGGGCTGGATTTTGTACCATCAACTGTTGGAAGTTTTCCATGGTTGGTGTCTTTGGCCACCATTGAGGTGGGATCATAATGGTATCTGGCTGAGACTTAAAGGCCCCTGTCAAAATCCAATAAAATGGGAAAATGAACAAGACTGTCAAAAGGAGCAAAATGATCGTTGAAATCACTGTAAAGGCAGTGATGGGTTTCTTTTGTGTTGGTTTCATCTGAGGCTCCTTTCTTTAGTATTCTACGTCGTTTCCGAGGATCTTGAATTGCGCAAAACTGATAATGGCAATCATCACCGCAAGGAAGACGCCCATGGTGTTGGCATAACCATATTCAGATAGTTTAAAGGCTTTTTCATAGAGGTAGTACATAAGGGTACTCGTTGAGTAGTTAGGACCACCGGATGTCAACAATTGGATCAAGGCGAAACATTGGAAAGAGTTAATGGTCGTAATGATGGCAATATAAAGAGTTGTTGGCAACAAGCTTGGCCATTTGATCTTCCAGAAAACTTGAAATTCTGTCGCACCGTCGACACGCGCTGCTTCTACGAGAGAATTATCAATATTTCCCATAGCTGCGATGTAGAGGATGATCGGTTGACCAACAGAGGTGGTCAACAAGATGATAATGATGGCCATCAAAGCCCAGTGCTTGTCCCCCAACCAAGAAATGTTTTGGTTGATGACATGTCCAGATTTCAATACAAAGTTCAAAATCCCTGATAGTGGATCATAGATCCATTTCCATACAACCGTTACCGCTACACTCCCTGTAACAACTGGAAGGAAGAAGACGAAACGATAGAAGGAACGCGCAATGGCATTTTGATGGTAGGTCTGAGAAGCCACAAACAAGGAGAACAATACGACGATCGGAACTGATCCGATAACGATGATGACGGTATTGATCAAGGACTTCACAAAGACCTTATCCGCAAACATGCGGGAATAATTTTCTAAACCGACAAACTTAAAGGATGTCATAGAATAGTTGAAGAAACTTGTCACAAAGCCCATGATCATGGGGGCTAAGACAAAGACCGTAAAGAAGATTAAAATGGGTGCTAGGAATGCGTAGGAAACGAGCGTCTCCCTCATTCGGATTTTGTTTACCTTCACAGTAAGGCACCTCCTAGTGTTCTTTTTCTATTTTCTTTTCTAAACATATCTTACGACTTAAGAAAAGAAGATCCAGAAAGAATGAAGACCCCTTCGTTCCATTCCAAAAAGAGAGATACGGATTCGAAGGGGCCTGCAAATTCTCGTTTCTATGAAAGACTTAGGTCTGCTTCATAGACTGATTATTTTTTCGTAATGGTTTCGTTTGCTTTTTCAGTAAAGGTCTTCAAAGCTGGTTCTGCTTTTTCATCCCCGTTTGAAACAGATTGCAACATTGGGAACCATAGGGTCCGCATTTCTGCAAAACCGTTGATCGTGTTGTAGTATGGTGAGTAGTATTTTGTCCAAGTGCTGATGGTTTCCATCCGTTTGTCATCGTACAACTTACCAAATGAACTGCGAACTGGAAAGGCTCCTGTACGCACAACATCTTTTGGACCCCATTCTTTGTCGTCTGCGATGAACTGTACAAATTTCTTAGCAGCAGCAATTTTCTTTTCATCTTTATTATTGAAGACTGCAAATCCATTGACAAGGTATTCCAATTTTGGCTTGCCTGAGTCAGATGGGAATGGCACTTCTACTACTTCGACCTTACTTGCATCCAACAATTTAGCTTGGATACCGTTTTGTGAAGGCGCCCACAAGATAGTGTAAGAAGTTTGACCATTCGCAAAGTTTTGGATATCTGCTCCACCATCGAATTGAGAACCATTCATCATCAAGCCGTCATCGATCCATTTAGAAGCTTTTTCCAAACCTTTGACAAATTTTGGATCATCAGTTGTATACTTGGTTACTTTTTCATCAGTAACAGAACCACCATAAAGGTTGGCAATGAAGGCACGAGTTCCTTGGTCTCCACCTTGACCATTACTGAAGAGTGATCCTGGTGTGTAGCCTTTGTCTTTCAAGGCTTTCAAGACTTTTTCAAAGTCGTCTGTTGTCCAGCCTTCTTTGACAAGATCCAACACGCCTGCATCTTTGAGCATCTTCTTATTCATCGCCATGTAGAATGGTGCTGAACTAATTGGATACATGTAAGCTGTGTCGCCTGCCTTGCTGGCTTGGATGATATTTTCATTATTGACATCTTTGACAAAATCTTCGGTAAAGAGATCGTTCAAATCAGCCAATTTTCCATTTTTACCATACTGAATGATCCGTCCAGGTGCATCAAAGAGTACATCTGGAGCAGTTCCTGCTTCAATAGCCGTTGTGATCTTTTCAGGACCTGACTTGAAGTCAATCGTTTCCAAATTCACGTGGATATCTGGATTCGCTTTTTCAAAAGCTGCAATAATTGATTTTTCGTAGGTTCCGACACCATCATCTGCTTTTTCTTGAGTAAAGACTGGGAATGCCCACCAGGTAATTTCTGTTTTACCAGAATTTCCTCCAGAAGATTCTGATTTTGATCCTCCGCCAGAGCCACAAGCTGCGAGTGCTAGAAGAGCTGCACCAGCTACCAACGAGCACAATACTTTTTTCATTTTCATGTGATTTCTCCTCACGATTTGCGGTAAGATTACTCTTACAAGGGGTTATCCTCAATGAGGACGCCTATTCTTGTTCATGTTTCAGATTCGACTACTCTCTATTCGGTCTCCTCCTCCTTCAATCTACTGTTTTGTTTTCTCATTTTAAAGCTGCGACAAAGCGCTCTGTAATCTCCTTTGGTCGAGTAATGGCACCACCTACAACGATGCCGCGAACCCCGAGATCATGGATTTTCTTGGCCTGATCCGGATAGTGGATCTTACCTTCTGCGATGACATCTACTCCTGCTTGGCAGAGACGATGGATCAGTTCAAAATCTGGGCCATCAACCTTTGGGCTGTAGTCCGTATAGCCCGAAAGGGTCGTTCCGACAAAGTCCACTCCCGCTTCGACAGCTGTCAATCCTTCTTCCAGAGTAGAGGTATCAGCCATCAAGAGTTGGTCTGGATATTTCTCTTTGACTTGATGGATAAAGTCACTAATCGAAAGGCCATCATGACGTGGACGTTTGGTACAATCAAGAGCAATGACCGCGATATCCAAAGCTGCCAACTCATCGACTTCTTTCATAGTAGCCGTGATAAAGGGTTCTTCCGGTGGATAGTCACGCTTGATAATCCCAATGATCGGTAACTTGGTCACTTCCTTGATTTCCTTGATATCCCGGACACTATTGGCTCGGATCCCGACAGCTCCACCCTGCTCAGCCGCTTTGACCAAGAGAGGAATGACTCCTCCTGCTTCTGTATAAAGCGGTTCATGAGGGAGGGCTTGACAAGAAACAATGATGCCATCTTTGATTTGTTCAATCAGTTCATCTTTTGTAATCTTTGACATAACTCCTTCTCCTTTGATAATAAGGCAACTCGAGTACTTGTAAAATGATTATAATCTATTTTTGAAGCGCTTACAATGTTAATCGTGCAATTGGATTATAGTTTCACATTTTAGAAAAAATAAAAAGATCCCTGAAACTAGTTTCAGAGATCTAGGACATGATGATTCCCTAGGCCATCTTTTGAGTCGCTTTTTCCTTTACGACAAATACAAAGCCGATAGAGCCGACGACGGCTCCAAGCAAGATCCAATAGACCATATCCGATGAAGTAATTGGGCCTGCCAAGAGACCTGCTAGTAAAAAGAGATCGATATACAGTCGGGTATCGCGATAGAAAGTCCAATTGAAATGGTAGCTACCTTCTGGATACTGACGTGTCGATACAGGTGGTTGAAAGACCTGAAGAAGGATCAAAATCCCAACAAAAGCAAGATAAGCTAGGCTAACTACCGAAAACGGAGCCCGCATCGTCAAAGCTACAGCCGCTAAAAGCAAGACTAAGATCCAGAAATGGAAGTCCATCCAGAATTCACGATGATAACAAAACCGTTTCATAAGATCACACCTTTCTCTTTATGTAATCGTTTTCTGCACTTCTATTATAAGATAATGAATTTATTTTGCAAGGAATCATCTGCTATTTGGGATTGAAAATAGGACCAGAATATCTCTGGTCCGTCTAAAAAAACTATGAACAAACATTAGTTGCCACTTCATTCACTGATATCGTTTTCGATAATGACCTTGAGTGCATGGTTTTCACCCGCGTGTTTAAAGACATCATAGGCTTTTTCAACTTCTGAGAGTTTGAAGTGATGGGTGATAAGCTTGGTCGCATCGATCTTACCTGATTTCAAGACATTGAGCAACATTTCAGTGGTATTGGCATTGACAAGACCAGTGTTGAGGGTAATGTTCTTGATCCACAAATCATCCAAATTGAAGCTAACCGGTTTTCCGTGGACACCGACATTGGCGATGTGTCCACCGACAGAGATGACGTTTTGGCAGACATCAAAGGTAGCAGGATAGCCCACACATTCCATGGAGATGTCGACACCGCGGCCATCGGTCACTTCATTGATAAAGGCTTTTATTTCAGCAATATCGCTGGAACAAATGGTATGAGTTGCCCCAAATTTCTTAGCCGCTTCAAGACGAGATTCAGACAGGTCCACCATGATAATCGTAGCTGGTGAGAAGAACTGCACAGTCAAGAGAGCTGCAAGACCGATCGGACCAGCTCCAACGATACAGACATTATCGCCTGGTTTTACATGAGATGGGAGGACCCCAATTTCATAAGAGGTTGGGAGAATATCTGAGAGCATGACCAAGGCTTCGTCATCCACAGTTTCAGGTGCATGATAAAGACTACCATCAGCATGTGGAATGTGGACATACTCTGCTTGGGTTCCGTTGATCAAGTGACCCAAAATCCAACCACCATCTTCACAGTGAGAAGGCAAACTACGTTTACAGTAGTAGCAGGTATTACAAGCTGTGACACAAGAGATGATGACCTTGTCGCCTACCTTGAAGTTATTCACTGCATCGCCGACTTCTTCGACGATCCCGATTCCTTCGTGGCCTAAAATCGTGCCTTCTTTACAAGCTGGCACATCTCCTCCTAGGATGTGAAGGTCTGTCCCACAGATGGTTGTCTTCAAGACACGCACAATGGCATCCGTTGGATTTTTGATCACTGGTTTTGGTTGATCCAGCAGTTGCAGATTGCCTGCAGATACATAAGTTGCAGCTTTCATAAGCGACTCCTTTTTTGTTGGTTTGATAAAACCATTTTATTTTCGTTTCTTTGTGAATATTATAACATATTAAGTAAGCGCTTGCAAGAATTTATGAGCACATTTTTAAAAGTTTTTTGGGCAAACAAAAACATTCCTCTTATCTCTACCAGAGGAATGTTTCAATCACCTTGTTCTAATTGTTGACGCTGCTTGTAGTACTCTTGCTGCTCGCGCTCACGCTCTTCTTCTAAACGCTCTTCATAGCGCTTGAGCTCTGCCTCAAACTCTTCTTGCAAGGCAAATAAACGCTCTAAGCCACTTTGAGCCTCCGCACTTGGGGCTTGAAAATGCAGGGCACTTAGCCAGTCTACTAAATTTTCTGTATGTTGGCGGACATCCATACGCATATCCGCATAATCCCACTCCAACTCGCTCAGTTTTTGATTGAAGCGGTAATGTCGATCTTCTAGTTGTTCTAATTCACTATTTCCTGAATGGTACATCACATACCTCCTTTAATCGGACTCAATAAAATCGGCTTCTTCACTGATTTCAGTGCTGTTTCTACCGCGTCCGCTGCTCCTCCTGTAAATCCATCTTTCAAATCACTAACTAGGGTCGTTGTAGCAAAAGAGCGCATCTTTTCGGATTGACCGCCCAAGCTTACCTGCAAACTCATCGCTTCCAACATCATCAAGGCTTTTTGCGTTGCAATCAAACTTCTGATCGCAATCCGCTCTTGCTCCTTTTTAATCTCTCGATGGAGCTCCTCAATTCGTTCTCTGTCCTCTCCCAGGATCTCTAACATCTTTTTCTCCTACTTATGAAAAATCAAAGGCCGTCGCTTGTCCCTTGTCCAAGTCCACCAATTGAGCTGATGCAGCCTCCAGCTGACCTGCCAAATCTGACAAGCGAGTGGAGTAGGCCTTTGCTTGGGCGAGGTTTTCCGCCTCTACTGCTTGGTCCCAACAAGTATCCATGGAGAACTCTCCTAATAGTTGCTCCACTTCTGCATCTGTTAAAAATTGGGCCATGCTGTGGGCCATTTGTGACACCTCAGCGACCTTATGAGAAACCGTCTCCTTGGCCTCTTCCAGCTTATCCTTGACTTCTGCCTCAAAGACAGTTGCTTGCGCTGAAGCATTCTGCGCTACCGCCAGCACCAATTCCTCCCGCAATTGAATGGTCTGGGTTCCAGATGCGCCTGCCAGTTGCTGATGGAGGCTAGAAATGCTTGGCTTTTCCTGCCCATACATGGAGACCACTGAAGCAGATGATGGCTGATTTTCTGAAGTGGAAGTTTCCCGATCTCGTTGGGGCATTTCAATAATTTTCTGTGCCTGATCTTGTCTTCCTTGCACGTCACCTTCTAACTCCATTTGAGATGGCCTCCTTTCTTGGATTTATTTTTTCGTTTCCTATAACTGAAAAAGGATCATAACCCTTCAGCTACAGGCAGATTCACACACTATAGGGTAACATAAAATAGCTCGGAATGCTATAAAAATAACACAATTTCTGAAAAAAAGTCTAATTTTTATGAAAAAATGGTTCGGAGGTCTGAAAAGCAAAAAAAGACAGGCAATCCCTCAGCTCCCTTTTTTCGATTGAAACCTGAAAAGGCCATCAAAAACCCCCGCTCTTTTGAGCGAGGGATGGCTGATAAACATCAGTTGTTCCTTGGCGTCTTATTTACGACGTCCTGGGCGTTCCTTGTAACCATAGTAAGCATCTTCGATGATTTCTTGCATATGGTCTACCATTGGAAGACGTGGGTTAGCTGGTGAACATTGATCTTCGTAAGCAAGGAAGGCCAATTCACGAGAATGTTTCTTCCATTCTTTTTCATCGATTCCTTGTGCTTTGAAGTTCATTTCAATACCACAGCGTTCACCAAGTTCGTACACAGCTTTTGCGTAAGCTTCAACGGCTTCTTCTGGAGTAGAGCATGGAAGTCCTAGCATACGAGCAATATCTTGGTATTTTTCATCTGCACGGTAGTAGTTGTACTTAGGCCATGTCGCTGTCTTGGCTGGGCGTGTACCGTTGTAGCGGATAACGTATGGAAGCAAGATCGCGTTAGTGCGTCCGTGAATTGTGTGGAATTGCGCACCAATCTTGTGAGCCATTGAGTGAGAAATACCGAGGAAGGCATTGGCGAAGGCCATACCTGCTATGGTTGACGCATTGTGCATCTTTTCGCGTGAATGGAAGTCCGCATTCTTCACTGAGCTTTCCAAGTTTTCGAAGACAAGTTTAATGGCTTGAAGAGCAAGACCATCTGTGAAGTCGCTAGCCATTTGTGATACGTAAGCTTCTGTCGCGTGCGTCAAGACGTCCATACCAGTGTCTGCTGCAACAGATCCAGGAACTGTCAATACCAAGGCAGGGTCTACGATGGCTACTGTTGGAGTCAATGAGTAGTCTGCGATTGGGTATTTACGGTTGTTTGCTTTATCAGAGATAACGGCAAATGGAGTTACTTCAGATCCTGTACCAGATGTTGTTGGGATGGCGATGAATTTCGTCTTCTTACCAAGCAATGGGAACTTGAAGGCACGTTTACGGATATCCATGAATTTTTGAACCAAGTCACGGAAGTCCACTTCTGGTTGTTCGTAGAAGAGCCACATAACTTTGGCCGCATCCATTGGTGACCCACCACCAAGAGCAATGATCGTATCTGGTTTGAAGGCACGCATGATCTCTGTACCACGTTCAACAGTTGTGATATCTGGATCTGGTTCTACGTCTGCAAAGATTTGGTAAACCACCTTGTTGCGACGAAGGTCAAGCTGTTCGATGATGCGATCAAGGAAACCAAGCTCTACCATAGCGTGGTCTGTAACGATCATGACACGTTCAACGTCACGACATTTTTGTAGGTATTCAATTGAATCACGTTCAAAGTATGTTTTTGAAGGTAGTTTCATCCATTGCATGTTATTTCTCCGGCGTCCGACTTTTTTAATATTCAAGAGGTTAATGGCACTAACGTTGTCCCCAACAGAGTTGCGTCCGTAAGAACCACATCCAAGTGTCAATGATGGCAAGAAGGCATTGTAAACATCCCCGATACCACCGAAAGTCGAAGGAGAGTTGCAGATAACACGAATAGCTTTAACTGCTTTACCAAATTCTTTGGTCAATTCTTCATCAGCAGTATGGATAGCTGCTGAGTGACCAAGACCGTTGAATTCAACCATTTGGCGAGCTTTGTTAATTCCGTCTTCACGGCTTTCAGATTTCAAAACAGCGATGACTGGTGACAATTTTTCACGAGTCAACGGTTCTTTTTCACCAACTTCTTTACATTCTGCCGCAAGGATATTGGTTCCTTCTGGTACAGAGAAGCCAGCTTGTTCAGCGATCCATGCTGCCGGTTTCCCAACGATGTCCGCATTCAATTTTGCACCCGCACAGTTCTTGCTGTTAGCTTTCACACCGAAGCAGAACTCTTCAAGAAGGGCTTTTTCTTTTTTGTTGACAAAGTAAGTATGGTAAGATTTGAATTCTTCAACAAACTCATCGTAGATTTCTTTATCGATGATAACCGCTTGTTCAGACGCACAGACCATACCATTGTCAAATGATTTAGACATGACGATATCGTGTGCTGCTTGGCGGATATTGGCTGATTTTTCAACGTAAGCAGGAACGTTTCCGGCACCTACCCCAAGAGCTGGTTTTCCACAAGAATAAGCGGCTTTTACCATGGCGTTACCACCGGTCGCAAGGATGGTCGCAACTCCTTCATGGTTCATAAGGGCACTAGTTGCTTCCATAGAAGGTTGGGTAATCCATTGCACACAGTTCTCAGGTGCTCCAGCTGCAATTGCCGCATCGCGTACGATTTGTGCCGCATGAGCAGATGATTCTTGAGCAGATGGGTGGAAGGCAAAGACGATAGGGTTCCGTGTTTTCAATGAAATCAAGGCTTTAAAGATTGCTGTTGAAGTTGGGTTGGTTGTAGGTGTGATCCCGCAGACAACTCCGACTGGCTCAGCAATAAGGGTCAAACCAGTGACGTCATCTTCTGAAATGACACCAACTGTTTTCGTGTGACGCATGTTATTTACTACGTGTTCACAAGCGAACAAGTTCTTAGTCGCCTTGTCTTCAAAGACTCCACGACCAGTTTCTTCATAGGCATGAAGAGCGAGCTCACCGTGAGCGTCAAGAGCCGCTACAGATGCTTTCGCCACAATGTAGTCCACTTGCTCCTGATTCAATTTGCGCATCTCTTCAAGCGCCACCAGCGCTTTTTGCACCAACTCGTCTACGTGTTTTTCAGCAGCGAGTTTCTTTTCTTCAGGTGAGAGAGTTTTTTTATCAGCCATTTGATGCTTTCCTCCAATATTTGAAACCCTTATCCTTTTCTAGAACTTTTTCATGTTTTCGGAAATTTTCAAGAATAGTGTAAGAAATTTCGATTTGTTAATTATTTCACAATATAATTGTACTCTATTTTGAGATTTTTGTAAACACTTCCAAGCAACTTTCACAAAGAATTTTTCGAAGTTTGTGAAAACTTTATCAATCGTATTGCTGTGAAAGCAATTCTTTAGCAAAATTGTGAAGAAATAATTAAAAAATTTTTTTCTTCACAAAGTGATATTTTCAATTGATTTTTGTAAGCGTTTTCTTAATCTTACTAAAAAAAGCAGCTTTTTACAAGTAAAAAGTTGCTTTTTGTTTTATTTTGTTAGGATTTGTTTTGTTTCAGTTTCAGAGAAGCATTGTTACTTCTTGACCGGCCCCTTTTCGGCCTTATCAAGGGCTTCTTTGACTGTTTGAGCATAGAGTTCCCCACCATTGGTTTCCATATTGAAGTGAACAGAGTCTGTTCCCACCCAAATGTTTGGATTTTCAATTGCTACTTGGTACCAGTCCGCAATGGTGATAAAGTCGTATTTTTTAGCTAGTTCCAACTCATAAAGACGCGTTTGAACTGATTCACTGGACTGATCGTTGGCATAGCGCCCATCATATGGTGTCACAAGGATCAAGCGACGGCCTTTTGGAAGTTTCTCAACATACTGATCCAGCAATTCTTTATAGTTGCTTACAGTATTGGTTCCTAGGGCAATGACCACATTTTTTAGGAGAACTTTATTGGAGATATCGGTCTCAAAGACCTTCATTCCATTTTCCAACTGACGGCTCACCACTGCATCGATCTGGATGCCCGGGATCGCTTTAGTTAGGTAGTCCTGCGCTCGCAAGTTAACCGAATCACCGATCATGGTCACACCATTTGAGACGTTATAGTCTGTTGCAGTCGCATTATCCACCTGCGTCCGTGTGACCTGCATTTTGCTGTCTGCTTGATTGAGCCCACTCACTACCAAACTCTCATCGAAAGCTCCGACGGTTGGTGCAAAGGCGGAGATTCCAACCATCAAGAGAGCCAGTGGAATCATGAGGTAAAAGATCGGCTTGGTCAAAAAGCTGAGATCCATCATCATACCAAAGACACGAGGTTCCTTGCCTGCAATAGTTGGCTCCAAAATATAGAAGGACAGAGCCGTTAGAATCAAGGAAACGATCGTCGTCACAAGGGCTGCCATCATATTTCCCAAATGTTGAGAGAAGATGATAAAGAAAGGCCAGTGGAAAAGATAGACACCATAACTGGTATCTGCCAAGAAATTGAGGATGGCTGGTTCTTTTTTATCTGGCGTCTTTTCATGGAGAATGCGGGCCGACAGAATCATGGCACAAGCTGCGATTGTCGCTGCTAAAAAGCCAAATAGATAGGTCCACAAGCTATCAAATGGTAAGAAAAGACTGAGCACGAACAAGAAGGCAAAGCTTCCACCTAAGACCGATAAGGTCTTTTTCATGCTCCAAGACTGCACCAGCTTTGTAAAGTTCGGGCTGACATTGGCAATCCCTGTCACCGTTGCTAGACACGATCCCGCAAAGAAGGGGAAGATGTGAGTGAAGCTAGAAAAATAGATGGTGGAGAAATTAGCTGTCAGAAAGGCACGGATGAACATGGACAAGAAGGTGAAGAGAAAGAGCCCGCTGGATGCCAGGAAGAGCATACCTCGGTATTTCCCAACAGTCTTAGCCCGCTTAGCCAAGAACCATGCCAAAAGTGCCCAGAGCACATAGTAATGCACTTCTAGGGCCAAACTCCAGGTATGAAGGAAGAGATGTGGAATGAAGTTACTTTCGTAACTACCACCCGTTGCCATCTCAAAGAAATTGGTCACAAAACCGAAGACCGCCGCAATCTGAGTCCCAATACCAGCCACGTAGTCCCGTTGGACCATAAAGGTAAAGGGCATCACGACCAAGACCATAAAGACAAGGGGTGGTACGATCCGGTAAAAGCGCCGTTTCAAGAATGCCAGGTAGTCGATTCCTTGCTTGCGCGCAAATTCATCGATCAAGAGCGCTGTAATCAAAAATCCTGAGAAGGTGAAGAAAATATCTACCCCAATGAAGCCTCCAGGAAAGGCTTTTTGGAAGAAATGGTAAAGTAATACCAATAAGAGTCCTGTAACACGGACTAGTGAAAACCATTTAATGCGCATTTTGATAAATCCCCTGCTTGAATGTTCCTTTGTATACGACGTTGGCTTCTGTGGTTAAGGTGCCTTTGCCCTCCGGCTGGCCGTTAACAAACTGCCCTTCATAGGTCCAACCATCCTTGGACTTAAACTTACCATAGCCACTAAAGGCGCCATTGACGAGGTTACCTGTATAGGTATCCCCATTTTTAAAGGTGACGGTTCCCTTGCCATTCATCTTGCCACGGACCAAACTTCCGTCGTAACGGATCGCCCCCTTATCCAAGGTCAAGACGCCCTGACCTGGAATGGCTGAAAGGAAAACCAGCAAAGCAGATAGAACAATCACGACTAATGCTGCTATTTCTAAATTTTTTCGCGTCAGATAGACCTTATAAGTCTCATAAAATTCTTTCATATTCTGTATTCTCTCACATATCAAACTCTTAGGAAGTTGCTAACTGATCTAACCAAGCCTTACAGCCAGTCAGAACTCTGGAATAGGTCTCCTCAAAATCACCGGTATACCAAGGATCTGGCACACTTTCAGCAGCAAAAAGATGAATCTTGTGCTCTGTCCCTGCAGGAGCCATTTGCTTTAGATCTGCTACATTGTTTTCGTCCATCCCCAGGATCCAATCAAAGTTGTAAAAATCCTCTTCCTTGATCTGTAAAGAAGTCTTGGCTGGATCATACGGGACCTGGTATTGTTGAAAGATTTTCTGGGTTCCCCGATGGATAGGATTGCCATGTTCCCAGCTAGAGGTGGCCCGACTTTCAATCTCATACTGATCCGTCAAGTCCTTCATGACAAACTCCGCCATGGGGCTCCGACAAATATTTCCTAAGCAGACAAAGACGATTTTTTTCATGATTCCACCTAACTCCTTGTTCGGACTGCCCAACCTAGCTGAGCTCTTGGCTTTCCACTATGGAAAACCAGCATACTATTACTATTATAACAAAAATGTGACAGAAAGATGACAAAGTGGCTCCATCATTTTAAAGAAAAATCAGATTCCTTTTTCAAATCTGATCTGTTTCTCTATTTTGGAAAACGAACCTCTAATAGAGGCCATTTACTCTGCCAATTTTTCTTTTTCATCCGCTCTGTATAAACCGCTAAACGCTCTGGACTGGCTAAAAAATGCGGAGTCGGCTGAACGATGAAGTCTTCGATATCCTTTGTCCCATAAGGGAGAAAGAGCTCTAGCTGATCCTCTTTCCTTAAGCGAACCGCAAGAGCCGTACACTGCTCGGGGTATTTAGAAACCGCATCACAGGCACTATGATATGGAGCCGTCCCCGGGCTATGCTGGTGCATATAGACTTGATTTTTCACTTCCCAAGCGTACTGGGGATAGGTCTTCTTTAATTCCTGCTCGATCTGCTGAGTCTCCTCATAGCTGATCGTAGGGTCATAAAAGACCAGATCCAGATCTGTCGTCGCATCAAACCCTGGTTTTCCAGAGAGCTAGTTCCAGATGAAATTGCGCACCGCGCCCGCCGCTAACCAGGCATCTGCCAAGTTGAGATCTCGAATGATAGCCAAGACAGTCATCATCTCCGTATCCGCTTGGATCTGTTCTACGATTGCTTCTTCCGTCAGCATCTTCTTCTAGTCTCCATTGTAGGGATAACCCAGGTGTTCATAAGCCTTGCGGGTCGCCACGCGCCCTGTCCGGGTCCGCATGATAAAGCCTTTTTGAATCAAGTAAGGCTCATACATATCTTCTACGGTCTCTCGCTCTTCGGCAATATTGACCGATAGGGTCCCAAGCCCGACCGGGCCACCGCCGTACATCTCAATCATGGTGCGCAGGATCTTTTGATCGACATAGTCCAGTCCTTCATGATCCACATCCAGCATAGAGAGGGCCTTGTCTGTAATGGTGTCGTCAATCAAGCCGTCGCCCATAATCTGAGCAAAATCGCGCACCCGCTTCAGCAAACGGTTGGCAATCCGAGGGGTCCCCCGACTACGAAGAGAAAGCTCTTCGGCAGCTTCGTGGGTAATCTCCATCTCAAAGATTTCGGCGGTCCGCTCGACAATCTCTGTCAAATCATCTTGCTCATAGTATTCCATGTGTCCGGTAATCCCAAAGCGAGCGCGCAAGGGATTGGACAGCATACCAGCTCGAGTCGTGGCCCCAATCAAAGTGAAAGGAGGAAGGTCCAGATGGACACTCCGGCTGCTCTCCCCAGCGCCAATCATAATGTCGATGTAAAAATCTTCCATGGCGCTGTAAAGCACTTCTTCGACTGACATAGGAAGACGGTGGATCTCATCGATAAAGAGGACATCCCCCGGTTCTAGATCATTGAGGATAGCTACCAAGTCACCGGCCTTTTCAATGACAGGACCAGAAGTCTGCTTGAGATTGACGCCCAGTTCATTAGCGATGACAAAGGCCATGGTGGTTTTCCCAAGCCCCGGAGGGCCAAAAAGAAGGACATGATCCAGCGCCTCATCCCGAAGCTTAGCCGCCTCAATAAAGATTTTCAGCTGGTCCTTGACCTTATCTTGACCAATATATTCATGTAAATATTGCGGGCGCAACGTCCGTTCAACAGCCTCTTCATCGCCCATGATTTCATTGTCTAAAATTCTACTCATACAGTCTATTATAGCAAAAAATGATACCTTCGGTACCACAAATAGAATGTGTTTTTTAAAGATCCTAGTTCTCTCTGTCGTTCGAACTGCGTCAACGTTCCTAAACTCGCTGATGCTCGTAAAGAATAAGGAACGTAGTTTTCGCTCCGCTCAAACTGCGTCAATATCTCTAAATTCGGTTGAACTCTTTGTGTTCACCTCATTAATTTTTTAAAGATCGTAGTTCTCACTAGCGTTCGAACTGCGTCAATGTACCTAAGCTCGTCTACGTCCCTATCGGACTTGACTCACTAAGGTACATAGAAAAAAGCCACCGGTTTTGGTGGCTCTTAT
>NZ_CAUFJQ010000006.1 GCF_959025735.1 uncultured Streptococcus sp. | reverse complement strand
AGCAAGACTGTTTTTTAAAAAATCAGTTCCTGTTCTAATCTCATAAAGCTTTTTCAATAGGAAAAGGTAAAACCCTCTCTTAGTCACATACAAATTGGCGATATTCTGTTGTCAATGCTTCCCATACAGACTCTGTAGGAAATACTTTCCCAGTCATTAATTCAAAGGCTGCTTCAGCTTGATAAAAGAGCATTCCCAGCCCATTTACCCTCTGGTTTCCTTGATTCACTGCTAATTGCAGAAAGGGGGTCACTGCCGGATAGTAAGCCATCTCTACGATTAAGGCCTGTGGGGGAAAGGTCAAGTGACTCGCTATCGGAAGAGAATGACCATCCATCCCAACACCAGTGGCATTTAAGATGAGATCAGCTTGATGAAAAGAGTTTTGAACTTCTTCATCTTTCTCAATCGCATACAATTCTATCAAGAAATCAAAGCCATCTTCAATCAACTGGACTATTGAACGATAATAAACCAATCTTTCCTCTCTCACAAAGACAAGGATACGTTTTACACCTAGATGAATCGCCTGTGCAATAATCGCTAAAGCTGCACCACCTGCACCTAAGAGAACCATTGTTTTTCCCTTAATAAAGAAAGCAGGAGGTAAACTACGAAAGAAACCAACTCCATCCGTATTATAGCCTTTAAGCTTGCCATCACGGTGGACAATGGTATTGACAGAGCCAATCTTTCGGGCCATCTCATCCACTTCATCTAAGTAAGGAAAGACCTTCTGCTTGTAGGGCATGGAGATATTGGCCCCAATCATATCCAACTTACGAATTTGGCTGATGGTGCTTTCTAAGTCTTCTTCAGCAATATCCCAAGCTAGATAAGCAGCATTGGTCGCTGTTAATTCATAGGCTAGATTATGGATAAAAGGAGAGATACTATGACGAATGGGATGGGCAATGACCGCTGCCATCCGAGTATATCCGTCAATCTTCATTTAATAACTCCCGAATTCTTCTCATGTTTTCAAGAGGAATTTGACCTGGAGCACTTTCTTCTCCAACTCTAGCATAAGACCAAGAAGAGCCTGTCAAATCAGCTGTCAAACGTGAAATTTTCCCGACCTTGCCCATGGAAATGGTTACATACTCTTGCTCAGGATTCAGCGTCTTGAAACCACGCGTATAATTCATCAAGTCAAGAACATCTTGTTCATTGTGGGCCATGACAGATACTTTGACTAATTTTGGAGAAAAACTGGTCAATTCCGATAAGATCTCCATCATATTTTCCGGAGTTTCTTGGAAGTTATGGTAGCTGAGAACAAGATTTGAAAATTCCAACATCTCTTCAAAGACTTCACGGTGACTATAATACTCGAAATCGATATAATCCGGATGATAGATGGATTGAATATCTTTCAGGATCCCAACATATTCCTCGTTGGTCAGCTCCATCTCTCCACCTTCAGCTCGAGTCCGCAAGGTGAATAAAATCTCGCGTCCAGCAAATTTTTCAAATACTGCTGGAGCGACGGTTAAGATCTCGCTTTTTTCTAAAAAGTCCGCACGCCACTCAATGATATCCGCGTCATCGTAGCGCGAACGATCTAGTTGTTGCGCCTCTTCTAAGGAGCGAGGCATAATCGAAACAACTAATTTCATACATCCACCCTAATCGTAAATACTTTTAAGTAATTACTACTTTCTTCTTTCTTGTTCCATCGAAAATCTCCCGGAAGTCCGTATTCAGCTACATAGCGATGCTTACGGCCTTGAAATCCCTTTTCGATTTGTTTTTTAAATTTTTCTTTGGTCACATTTGCCGCATTGGTACTGAGAATCAAGGTCCCACCTGGATTTAAAATCTCAAGAGCCTCGCTGACCAATCGATGGTAATCTTTAGCGACTGAAAATGTCCGTTTTTTATTCCGCGCAAAGCTAGGCGGATCGAGCACGATTACATCATAGCTTAGATCATGGCGTTTGGCATATTTGTAATAGTCAAAGACATCCATCACGACAAAACGATGAGCATCCAGCGCCAAGCCATTTGCCACAAAATGCGCTTCTGATAATTCTCTACTTCTCTTAGCCAGATCGACCGATGTTGTCTCAACTGCTCCACCCATTGCCGCAGCTACAGAGAAAGCCGCCGTATAGGAGAACATATTGAGCAAAGACTTGCCCGCAGCTAAGCCCTCTACCAAGCTACCTCGAACTTCATGCTGATCCAAAAAGATTCCCGTCATCAAACCATCATTGAGAAAGACTTGGTAAGAGACTCCATTTTCAAGAATCAAAAATTCTTGCGGAGCTTCTTCTCCATAGACATGAGCCGATTCATAGTCCAAGCCTTTAAAGCGAATCTTTTCATAGCCACCTCGGACTTCTGGAAAAGCCTCTTGAAAGGCCGCTAGAATGGTTTCCTTGATCTGAAATACGAAGGGATTGTACCAAGAAAAGACAACAAACTCACCATACAAGTCAACCGTAAAGCCACCAAAACCATCTCCCTCTTGGTTAAAAAGACGAAAGGCGGTCGTCGTTTCATCCGCATAATAAGAACGACGGTATTGCTTGGCCTTACTGAAAAGCTTTTTAAAAAAGTCTTGATCAAAAGCGACCAACTCTTGTGAAACAAACCATCCAATCCCTTTATTTTGTTCAGATAAGTATCCGACTCCTAGGGATTTTCCATCTCCTGAAAGCAATTGAACCGCTTGATCCAAAGCAGGAAGTGAATCAAAATCTTGCTTTTCAAGAAGAGATTGCCCTTGTTTGATTTTTGTTGCGACTTGGCGACTGACTGTGAGTTTTTTCATACCCTCTATTATAGCAAAAGTCTGCAGTTTTCACAAAGAGAGGCTTTATTTGCTGGAACTTTTTTTACCATTTTATCCTAGCTCTCATCATTTAGCTTCAAATGATATAAAATGCCGGATCTTTCCTATTTCTTTCCTCTCCTTTACAGTCATTTTTTTCTTTCTCCATAAAAATGTGGTATACTTGTATATGAAAATTTTTAGGAAATAAGACAAGGAAGTAACATTTTGTGAAAAAAATTACGAATTCGATACTCCATTTCATGAGTACCAGACTAGGATTTGTCTTGACCCTTCTGCTGCTCTACTGGTTCAAAACTATGTGGGCCTATTCAGTTGATTTTAACTTAGACATTCAAGGACCGTATCAGATTTTTCTAGCAGTGATCAACCCATTGCCGATCAGTCTGCTCTTCATCGGGCTAGCACTCTATATTAAACGAACCAAGCTCTTTTATAGTTTGGCCTTTGGGATCTACCTTCTCTTATTTATTTGGTTGATTTCCAACTCCATCTATTATCGAGAGTTTACAGACTTCGTAACGGTCAATACCATGTTGGCATCCAGCAAGGTTTCTGCCGGTCTCGGAGCTGCTGCTTTAGAATTGTTCCGCCCTTGGGATGTGATCTACATTCTAGATTTCCCTATTCTAGCTTTCTTCTTCTTTAAGAAATGGATTCGTATGGACAATCGTCCCTTCAATAAACGAGCTAGTTTTGCGGTTACCTCTTTATCGGCTATGCTCTTTTCGGCCAACCTTTTCCTTGCAGAAATTGACCGACCTGAGCTCTTGACTCGTGGGTTCTCAAACTACTATGTCGTTCGTGCCTTAGGCTTACCAGCCTTTCTGGGTTATAGCGCTAATCAGACCTATGCTGCCAACAAAGAACGTTCCAAAGCCTCCGAAGCAGATTTAAAACCGGTGGAAGAATATATCCAACAGCATTATGCCAAAGCTAATCCTGAGTACTTCGGAATGGCCAAAGGCCGTAATGTCATCTACATTCACTTGGAAAGTTTCCAACAATTCTTGATCGATTACAAGTTGAAAGTAGACGATAAAGAATATGAAGTGACACCTTTCTTAAATTCACTTTACCACTCGAAGGAAACCTTTGCCTTTTCGAATGTCTTTAACCAAGTCAAGGCAGGGAAAACGTCTGATGCTGAAACCATGATTGAAACTGGGCTCTTTGGACTCAACCAAGGTTCCTTTATGGTGAACTATGGCGGAACCAATACCCAACAGGCTGCACCATTTATTCTTTCAAAAAATGGGTACAACTCGAGCGCTGTTTTCCACGGGAATGCTGGAAGTTTCTGGAATCGAAATACGGCCTATAAACAATGGGGCTACAATTATTTCTTTGATGCTAGCTACTTCACCAAACAAAACAGCAGCAACTCCTTCCAGTATGGTCTCAATGACAAATACATGCTCAAAGATTCCATCAAATACCTCGAGAGATTGCAACAGCCTTTCTATACTAAGTTCATTACGGTTTCCAACCACTACCCTTATACGACTAGCTTGTCAGGAGATGATCTTGGCTTCCCTCTAGCTAAAACTCAGGACGAAACCATTAATGGCTATTTTGCGACCGCTAACTACCTAGATTCTTCGATCAAGGCCTTCTTTGATTACTTGAAAGAATCTGGTCTTTACAAAAACTCCATCATCGTCCTCTATGGGGACCACTACGGAATTTCAAACTCCCGCAACCCAGCTCTTGCCCCTCTACTTGGTAAGAACTCTGAAACGTGGTCAAGCTATGATAATGCCATGTTGCAACGAGTACCTTATATGGTAGTCGTTCCAGGTATGGATAAGGGCGGCATCATTGATACCTATGGTGGCGAAATTGATATGCTCCCAACCTTGGAACATTTGCTGGGCATTGAATCCAACAAATTCCTCCAAGTTGGTCAAGATATGCTCTCACCAGATCATGATCAAATTGTAGCCTTCCGCTCCGCTAACTACTTTGTAACTCCTCAGTATACGAGCTATAGTGGCCGGACCTATTACACCAAAACAGGTGAGGAAATCACGAACCCAGACGAAAAAACCAAGGAAGAACTGGACAAGATTAGGGAAGCTGCTAACCTTCAATTGAAGATTAGTGATAGCATCCAGACCGGTGACCTCCTTCGCTTCTTCAAAGGCAATGATCTTGGAAAAGTCAATCCAGAAGATTATTCCTACACCAATTCCTTCAAGGCATTGAAGAAGATTGAAAAGGAAAAAGGTGACAAATCAACAAGCCTTTATAACCAACGTGGCAACCAGTCTACCGTTGATCTCTTCAAGGCACCAACTTATAAAGAATTGCACCCAGAAGACGATAGTTCTTCCTCAACAGAGACCACTAGCAGTTCTTCTAAATAAAGAGAATCCCTGAGTTTAAAAACTCAGGGATTTTGTGATTTCTTTAAAAAGATTACGCTTTACCTTCATCTAGGACTTCAAAAACAGAAGCTGTTAAATTCTCCACATAGAATGGTCGTTTATGACGACTATTCCCAACCATCAATTTCAATTTATTTGAATTTTGGAGGTAATATGGAAGCCCGCTGGCGTTGAAGATGACCAAGTACTTCTTGTCTCCTGTAAGTTCAAATATCAGAAGTCCACTACAATCAGTCGCAGATTGGATAAAGACTTGTTGGTAGATGTTATCATAGCTTTCAAGCCCTAAGACAGGAAGACTGGTCTTCAAGGCGATTAAGCTTCGAATGTAGGCGATCGATTCCTTATTCTGACTGACCAGATCCCAATTGACCTGATTCACAAAATCTGGAGCATTGTAGGAATTCATGGCCCGCTCACGATCCAAAGGTGTGATCTCTCCATGAGGACCTGTCGCTACCAATTTAGTCCGCATAAACTCTTGACCCAATTGCATAAAGGTCATACCCTGGAAGAGCAGGTTCATGGCCGTAGCCAACTCTGAGCGCTTGACCAAGCCTGCTACTTCTTCATTTGGATGGAGGGTCTGAAGCAAGTCATAGAGATTATAATTGTCATGAGCCTCCACATAATTCAAAACCTGATTCGGACTTAAATAATGACCCAGCTCCGCACTACCTAGAACAGCACGCGCAACGATATTCTCTGTTGATTTTCGGCTGACAAAGCCACGTTTGATGGAACCATAAACCTCAGCTCCTTTAATAGCATCGCGCTCCGTGTCGTTAAAGAATCCAATACGTGGCAATTGCGCCGCATTGTCTTTCTTAGCCTTATCCTCTGGTGCGAGACCGGTTCCCATATCCCAACCTTCTCCATAAAGGAGAATGCGAGGATCCAGAGCATCCATCGCCTCCCGAATAGCATTCATTGTCGTCACATCGTGAATGCCCATCAAATCAAAGCGGAAACCATCGATCTGGTACTCTTTTACCCAGTGCGTGAGGGAATCAATCATGTACTTGCGGTACATTTCATGCTCACTAGCTGTTTCATTCCCAACACCTGTCCCATTTTGGAAGCGCCCATCTGGCTCCATCCGGTAATAATAATCCGGAACTGTATTTTGGAAAGGACCATGCTCAGTTGAGTAGGTATGATTGTAGACCACATCTATGACTACAGAAATCCCAGCTTCATGATAAGTCCGGATCATAGTTTTAAGCTCTTTCATGGTTTGTTTGGGATTGGATGGATCTGTTGAAAAACTGGTTTCTGGTGCAGAATGATTCTGAACGTCGTAACCCCAATTGTAGGTTACACGACCTTCTTCGTCGTACTGTTTAAAGCGATCAGAGATGGGCTGCAGTTGCACGACATTGACCCCTAACTGACGGATATAATCAAAGGCAGTTGCATCACCATGGCTATTGACGGTTCCTTCTTGGCAAGCCCCCAGATAGGTCCCACGTAAAGACTCGTCCACACCTGAAGTCGGTGACTTGGTCAAATCCCGAAGGTGCATCTCATAGATCACTGCTTGACAAGGATTGTCCAGGCGCCAGGGAGTCGCATCGGCGCCTTTTTTAGTGCCCCAATCAAACTGACGATCTGCTCTTGAGAGAATGGCTGAGCGCATTCCATCGGCTGTCGTTGCAATGCTATAAGGATCGCGCGTCACTTGAGTCTGGTGTTCAAAATGCACACGATATTGATAAGCCATGCCACTTAAATTTCCTAGAAAATCTAGAATCCAAACACCTTGGGTGTTTTCTGGATGGTAGCTAGACTCTTGTTTGCCTCGCATCATCGGAATAGTCTTCCAAATAGGCGCATCCAACTCTGTTGATTGATAGAGCAACAATTCAACTTTCTTAGCAGTAGGGGCCCACAGCTTAAAGCAATACTCCCCTTCTTCTTCACGATAACCAAGCCAGCCTTGATAAGCCCATTTGGTGTCAAATTCCTTGGCATGGGTCGCCATATCGTAGGCATGAGGCTGACGATGACTATAAGCATGACTCGTCAAAGCAGCTTGCAAAGAATAATAGACAGTATCGTCCCCATCGAGAATCCAAACTTCTCGAACATGCCCTTCTGGTAAGAGTTCGATTTCAAAATCACGGGTTTTGGTGAGCCAATCTCCTTCTTTAACCAAGACATGACCCCGGCTCAAGGCATCCTCACTCTCGTATACCAGATTTCCCTCTACTCCAAAATAATCTAACTTGGAGAAAGAGACTGATTTTCCTTCTACTTGATCCTGCCACTGCCACATATCATAGGCAAAATAATTTCCTTTTTGCTTATGAAAATGAAGCTTTACATGGTATTGTCGCATAATATTTTCCTATTTCCAATTTGATACCGAAGGAACCATTCGCTCGTGAAACACGTACATGGTTCCAACTATTTGTTTTTATTCTTCAGATGTGTGAACTAAAGCATCGTTGTTGATTTCATCAATATTCGCAAAGAATTCCAAGTGATTATGAAAGACTTCCAATTCAACTGGAGTATCTCCCCCATATTCGCCATCTAGATTGATGCGGAATGGTTGAGCATTTTTCCCTAACATTTCGATCGACAACTTCTTGGTCTTGAGATATTCTACATTTTCATCGTGCACATGCTTGCCTCCATTAATGGCCTGAATCATCAAGGACAACATGTTAAAGAGCTTAGCAGTTTTTACGATAATCAAGGTGAAGTTTCCATCATCTAGCTTGGCATCTGGTGCGACACTTTCAAAGCCAGCAATAGAGTTGGTCAAAGCCACAAAAATCATCGAAGCTGGACCTTCAAAAACGCCATTATCGTGTTCGATCCGCACCTTACGAGCCTTGTTTCTCGGCAACATTTTAGCTGCTTCTGCCACATAGGCAAAGTAACCCAGGCGAGATTTGACACTACTTGGGACACTGAAGGTCAATTCTGTCAGGGTCCCTGCTGCAGCAATATTGATAAAATACTTACTGCCATAAGCACGACCAATGTCCATTTGAATGGTTTGATTCTTTTCGATAATGCGGGCAGCTGCCACTGGATCTCCCATCGGGATCTTCAAGGCACGCGCATAGTCATTGGTTGTGCCTGTTGGAATAAAGGCCATCTGCGGACGATTCTCCAGACCTGCAACTCCATTGACCACTTCGTTAATCGTACCATCTCCACCAGCAGCAATGATTAAATCAAAGCCTGCTTTAGCGGCTCTTTCTGCTTCATTTTGGGCAGAAAATGGTTCTGGAGTCGTTTGATAAGCGCTGGTTTCATAGCCCACGTCTTCGAGTACGTCCAAGACTTCCGCAATATTTTTCTTGATAATTTCTTGCCCAGAGGTCGGATTATAAATTAAACGGGCTTTTTTGATTCGTTCTACCATAAAGATCCTCTATAAACTTTCAAGCCAGGCCTCATCTTCTACCTGGATTCCTAATTCTTGTGCTTTGGTTAACTTGCTACCAGCGTCACTACCAGCAACGACCAAATCTGTTTTTTTGGAAACCGATCCAGTTACCTTAGCGCCCAAACTTTCTAATTTTGCCTTGGCTTCTGAACGCGTGAGTCGCTCTAGCTTCCCAGTCAAAACGACTGTCATTCCTGATAGGGCCGCATCAGCAGCGACTTTTTCACCAAGATAGGCCATATTGACGCCAGCTTCTTTAAGCTCTTGCAATAGGCGCTTGGATCCTTCTTGAGCGAAATAACGCTTGAGGCTTTCAGCCACGACCATACCGAGACTATCAATGCTGGCAATTCTTTCTGGATCAGCTGTAGCCAATTGATCGAGGTCATGGAATTCTTGGAGCAAGATTTGACTAACCTTGCTACCGACATGGCGGATCCCCAAACCAAAGAGTAATTTCTCAGCTGAATTCTCTTTTGAAGCTTGAATAGCTTCATAGAGTTTTTCAGCAGATTTTTCTTTAAAGCCTTCTAAGGTCAATAGATCCTCGACTGTCAGACGATAGATCCCAGCTACATCCTCTACCAACTGAGCGGCGAAGAGTTTCTCTACAACAGCTGGACCCAAGCCTGTAATATTCATAGCATCCCGACTTGCAAAGTGGTTCAATCCCTCCTTAATCTGAGCTGGACAGAGCGGATTGATACAGCGAAGGGCCACCTCATCCTCGAAATGAAGCAACTCACTCTGGCAGCTCGGACAATGAGTTGGAATGGCTAATGCTTGATCAGATACCCGTTTATCTTTGACGACACGTAAGACCGCTGGAATGATATCACCAGCCTTGTAGACAATGACGGTATCTTCCTGATGAATATCTTTTTCAGCAATATAGTCCACATTGTGCAAGGTTGCGCGACTAACGGTGGTTCCTGCTAGTTGGACTGGAGTTAGATTGGCAGTTGGTGTCACAACACCGGTCCTTCCAACGGTCCAATCCACCGATAGGATTTTCGCTTCTTTTTCTTCAGCTGGAAACTTATAAGCGACAGCCCATTTTGGAGCCTTGACGGTAAAGCCTAGTTCTTCTTGAACAGCTAGGTCATTGACCTTGATGACGATCCCATCGATATCATAGGGAAGATCCTCTCGAAACTGAGCTACTTTTTGGATGAAGTCCCAAATTTGCTCCATATCCTCAGCCAGCACTCGCTCTTGGTTCACGACAAACCCTAAGCGGGCTAATTTCTGAAGCACGCCTTCCTGACTGCTTTGATCCGTCGGACTCACTTCTTGATACAAGAAGGTTGCGAGATTTCGCTTGGCCACGATTTTCGTATCCAATTGGCGAAGCGTTCCTGCAGCAGCATTCCGTGGATTAGCAAACTCAGGCTCACCGTTTTCTTGACGGATCTGATTGACCCGATCAAAGGAAGCCCGTGGCATATAGCACTCGCCTCGAACCGTGATGTTCACTGGCTCTGGTAACACTAAAGGAATGTCCTTGACCCGCTTGAGGTTCTCTGTAATATCCTCACCGACAGAACCATCCCCACGTGTCGCCCCCGTTACGAGGACTCCATTTTCATAGGTGAGGGAAATGGACAAGCCATCAATTTTCAGCTCACATACATAGCTGATAGAAGGAAATTCCTTACGGACACGCTGATCAAAGGCTTCTAATTCTTCACGCGAAAAAGCATCTTGCAAACTATAAAGGGGATACTGGTGCTGGTATTTGGTAAAGCCTTTTAAAACCACCCCACCTACACGGTGAGTTGGACTCTCTGGTAAGATCTCATCTGGATGAGCAGTTTCTAGTTCCACCAACTCCCGATATAATTGATCATATTCACTATCTGAAACAGATGGAGCGTCTTTTGTGTAATACTCGTAAGCATATCGATTGAGTAATTCCACTAATTCTTTCATTCTGGTTTTCATGTTCTTATTTTATCATAAAATCTTAATTTAGCCTTGAATTTACTGCATTCTTAGCATTAAAAAAAGAGGCTGGGACAAAAGTCCTAGCCTCTCAATTATTTTTGGATTGTCGAGCAAGACGCAGTGGTTGAGTGGGCTCTACTACGCTGATTTCATCAGCTTTTACAGCCCTACTCAACTGTGCGGAGGTGAGACGACGAAATCGAATTCTAACGAATTACCGATTTCTGTCCCACTCTCTTCTTATTTTGTAAAATCGATCCGTTTAGAAAGTTGATTGATCACAATCGCTCCAAAAATCAAGGATGCGAATTCACCCAATCCCATAGTCAACCAGTTATAGAAGAATGGTTGGCCTTGAAGGTAGTATAGTTCCAAGGCAATCGTAAACATGGAGATGGAAAAGAAAATCGCAAACAAGAAATGGTCCAAGCGAATAAGACCGTCAAACAAGAACTTGTTTTTGAATCGACCAAATAGAATGAGTCCAAGTCCTAAGAAGACAAAGGTTGAACCTCCACCAACAAAGACATCGATCCACCCAAAACTAAACAAGTTAGCAATCATACAACCAAGAGTCACTCCAATCAAGTACTTCTTATTGTAGAAGGCTAAGAAATTCATCATCTCCGAAACACGGAATTGATAGCCATAGTAGGCCATAGCATTGAGAGGTGGGGTAATGGTCAATACGATATAAATCGCAGCAACAATGGCAATTTGTGTCATATCACGAGCAGTTAACTGTTTCATCTATTCTCCTTTAGCGGTTTTCCCGCGTGTAATATGCTTGGCGAAAGGATCTTAAGCACCAAGGGTCGAAGGTTTGATTTCTTCAACTTTTCAAGTATAGCATATTTTAAGGTTTTATGGTAGACTGAATTTATGAAAATACTAATTAAAAAATTTTTTGATAATGAGATTTTATCCTATCTCTTTTTTGGAGTTGCCACAACCATTGTTTCCGTCGGAACCCGCCTCTTCATCTATCATGTGTCTCGTGACGAACGATTAGCGACAGCGATTGGAAACATTGCTGGGATCCTCTTTGCCTTTGCGACCAACGATACCATTGTCTTTAAACAAGAAAGAAAGGGCTGGTTTCAGCGCTTGATCCGATTTGCAATTGCGCGCTCTGGGACCTTTATACTGGATATGGCCTTGACCGAGATTTTTGTCAAGCAGTTCCCAGGAATTATCGGGCAATTCGTCCACAATAATAAGAGCCAGATCAATCTAATCGAAACCCTCTTTGCACAAGTGGCCATTGTGGTCCTCAATTACGTCTTTAGTAAACTCTTTGTCTTTAAAAACAAAAATAAGGCTTGAAACGATTGTTTCAGCCTTATTCTTTTAAACTTCTATACTTGCATGCTCTGCACTTAATTGATAGATGGTACCTTCAACCCCAAAATAATCCTTGGCTAGATCTTTCAATTCCTGCATAGCTGTTTGGGCACGTTTGGCCTGCTCTTCGTTGATAGCTTCAATAACCAAAATAGCGTCCTTGGTATCTTCAGTTAACATAGTTCTTTGTGCCTCACGCCAATTCAAGCAACGGCAAACGGCGCCTTCTTGGTCGTAGTAGATGATCTCCCCTTCCAAAGCTGGCGCATCTTCGTCAGCTCCTAATGGAAAGAAAGGTTCGCCTCCTTTCGCTTGACCTAGAGAGAGGCCACCCACCAATTTATCCATATCTTCTCCCCCACAAGGAAGGGCATAAGCCATAGAAACACTATTGTAAAGATCCACCAAAGGATTAATCGGATAGAATTCACGTCCCTGGTGAACCCGTTTTAAGAGCGCCTCGATGGAAGATCGGGCTCCTTTTTTTGTTTTAAACTTGCTAAAAGCTTGGCGCCACTCTTGAACGAACTCACTCTGGGTATAGTTTTCTTCATCGATAAATTCCCATGCTCGCTTGGCACCCTTGTCCAACAATTCTTTGAAATAAGGATCCTTTGCTTCATCTACTGTATTATCAATGCCATACAAAGACATCACTGTAATTCTAGCTGTTGGAAATAAATCCCAAAATGCTTGATCGACTGTCACTTTCATTGCTTTACCTCACTATAATTTCTTTTTTGACCTTTTTTGACTAGCTCCCAATCCAAGGTGATATTCTCTCGAACTCGGATCAGATACTCCTCTAACTGTGCGACTTCTTCTTTGGAAAATCCTTTTAAGGCAGTTTTTTCAGAGTAAAGATGTTCCCCTAAAATGAAGGGGTAAATCTGCTTACCTTTTTCAGTTAATTCCCATTCCTTGGTTTTAAGGTTTTCACCCCTTGGGCGCTGCTGAATCAATCCTCGTTCTTCTAGTTTTTTTACGGATCGGGCAACAGTTGAGCGATCGACTTTTAAGAGCTCAGAGAGTTCTTCCTGAATCATTCCAGGTTGCTCGGCAATTCGCACCAGATAGAGGTATTGACCACGCGCCAGATCTAAATCTCGAAATTCAATATTTGCTATAGAATCCAGTGCTCGCGCAATGATGCCAATCTCACGCAAAATACTCATCTCACTCCTCCTTTCCTATTGACAATAGCATAACACATTTTTGTTGCAAATGCAACAAAAATAGATAAGAAAAAAAGAGGCTGGGACAAAAGGTCCTAGCCTCTCAATTATTTTTGAATTGTCGAGCAAGACGCAGTGGTTGAGTGAGCTCTACTACGCTGATCCATCAGCTTTTACAGCCCTACTCAACTGTGCGGAGGTGGGACTACGAAATCGAATTCTAACGAATGACCGATTTCTGTCCCACTCTCCCTTATTCCTTTTTATCTTTTTTTATCAAGCGTAATCGACGCTTTAATGTTTGTGAAACTTCTCTATGCCGAAAGTCCACTTCTTCTGATTTTAACTTAGAGACAATTTCTCCACTGCGCGTTTGGAACTTGGCTTCTCTGGCAAATTGGATACTGGCGTTTAAAATACAACCAATAATCATGATTTTTGCCACCAAGATGAACCAGAACATAATGACCGCTAGGACGACCGAACCGAAGAAACGAGCATCTAAGAAATGACTCACATAGCGATCCACGTATTTCCAAAAGATATTTAAGATCGCATACAGGACAGCAACAACGAAGGTCGCCCCTGGCAATACATATCTAAATTTTGGAATTTTGACATTTGGAAGGGTGTAATAGAGCAAGACCAGACTGACAAAAAGCAAGAGATAGATGGTCGGCTCTGTCAAATTCAGTAAGCGCACATAAATCGTCCGATCAAATGAAAAGGTCTGATAGAGATAACGAACGATCATTTTCCCAAACATGGAAAGGATCAGCGAGAGTCCAAACAAACCCTGCAAGGCAAAACTGATCAGAAAGCTAAAGAGTCGCCCCCAGATAATACCACGCTCCTTTTCCACCCCATAACTCTTGTTATAGGCTTTTTGGAGGTAGGCAATGCTCTGAGAGAAGATCCACAAAGCAGAAATAATCGAGAAACTCAGTAATCCTGTCGAAGGTTTTGTCAAGACACTCGAAATCATCTGTGCCACTATTCGATATAAGGAGGCTGGCAAAACCTTCTGTAAGCTCAAAAGAATCTGGGTAGGACGAATATGAAAATAGGGTAAAATATTGGCTGCAATCAGCATCAATGGAAAAATGGAGATCAGCAAATAATAAGCCACCGCAATACTGGTGATATCAGACTCTGCACTCTGATAAAACCGCACGAAGCCCTTTATAAATGGCTGTCCCAGTATTTTTTGTAGGACCTTTTTCATTCGTCACCTCCCCATTTTACTAAAAAAGAGCAAAGAGCGAAACCAGACACTTGCCTTCAGCTCCATTCTTTCCTCTCTATTTTTTAGTATGTTCCTTCTTCACCTTGACTAGTCAAGATCACTGGACCATCTTTTGTAATCACAAATTGATGCTCGTATTGACAAGAAAGGCCACCGTCAAGGGTCTTATGGGCCCAACCAGTTTCCATATCTGTATCAATCTCCCAAGTACCGGTATTAATCATTGGCTCAATCGTCAAGACCATCCCTTCACGTAAGCGAAGACCGCGTCCAGCACGACCATAATGTGGGACCATTGGCTCTTCATGCATGGTAGGCCCGACACCGTGTCCGACCAAATCACGTACCACGCCATAGCCTTTGCTTTCCGCATACTCTTGAATCGCTGCACCAATATCTCCCAAGCGATTGCCAACGACCGCTTTCTCAATTCCCTTATAGAGACATTCTTTGGTCACGTCCATCAAATCTTTGACTTCTTGCGAAACATTTCCAACCGCATAAGCCCAGCAAGAGTCCGCCAAGCCACCAGTATAGGACTCAGTGTATTTCTTCATTTGCGCCACATTGTCAAAATCTAATTTCGATACATCCAAAACAGATTCATCCAGTGGTTCTGACAAGACCACGTCTACCTTGAGGAGATCACCATCTTTGAGAATGACGTGACGTGGAAAAGCATGGGCTACTTCGTCATTCAAACCACAGCAAGTCGCATAAGGATAGTCCATGAGACTACCTTCTACACCGATTTGAAGCGGCAAGACATTGGCTTCTTTACAGCGACGACGGACATATTCTTCTACTTCCCATAGGTCAAGCCCTGGCTTGATCAAGTCACGTAATCCAATATGGATACTGGCAAGGAAATCACCTGCACGATCCATGGCTTCAATTTCACGTTGTGATTTTAATGTAATCATTGTCTCCTCATTTCTTTTTGTTTAATTAATCTTAATTGTAATGGTTGCTTTCGCAACTAGCTGCAGATCTAAATACAAGCTAAAATCAACCAAGGCCGAACGTCTGGTTCGTCGAACTAGTTGTGGTTCAATGCGGATCACATCATCCACCTGCACAGCCTGTAAAAAATTGATGATCAACTGTTCGACAATCAAGCTACGCCCACTGTGTTGCATCATCTTGCGAATAATCTTCATCAGCACTTCGATCATGACCCCATTGGCCAAAACACCGCTTTTCTCCAGCATACTTGGCTCCACTGTGAATTGGTAATGGTCGTTCTCTGTCTGAATCTTTTGACCGATCTGCTCACTAAAGGTTGGTAAGCTCGAAAACTGCACCTTGCTAATCCGATCCATGACATCCCGACGCGTAATAACCCCCAGCAAGGTCTGGTTATTACGAACAACAGGAATCATTTCATAATCTTCAGCGATCATCCGTTGGCTAATCGTCGCAATGCTGGTGGACAAATTAGTGGTAAAAATGGTCCGTGACATCACCTTATCAAGGGTCGTCTGAGGCGCCTTATCTCCAGCATCTCTCATGGTTACGACGCCCACTACCATCTGGTGCTGATTGACAACCGGAAAACGACTAAAGCGATTCTTTCGAACCAAATCTAAATAATCCCGGACCGTATCCGTCTCAGAAAGATAGCCGTACTCATGGAAGGGCCGATAGACCTGCTCGACTGTCAAGATATCCGTCTTGATCTGCATGTTAGACAAAGCCTTATTGATCATGGTCGCGACGGTATAGGTATCGTGTGAAGTTCGGATGACTGGGATTTGTACCTGATTGGCCAGATCAATCACATCCTCACTCACCTCAAAGCCACCTGTCACCAAAACTGCATTCTCATGTTTCAATGCCAATCGTTGGATGCTAGTACGGTCACCCACGATCAAAAGCCCACCTTCAGACACATAGTCTAGGACGTGCTTTTCTGTCATAGCACCGATGTAAAATTTATTAAATTCTTTTTCGAGACCTTCCTCACCTGCTAATATTTCAGAACCGGTGATTTCTAAAATTTCCCGATAGGTCAAATGCTCTAGGACAGCTTTTTGCGATTTGACACGGATAGTCCCGCTTCTAGGACGCGTTTCGACAATTCCTTGATTTTCAGCTTCTTTAATAGCACGATAGGCCGTCCCATCACTGACATTCAAAAAATTGGAGATACTGCGGACACTGACCCGTTTTCCAATCGGTAATTTTTCGAGATAGTCTAAAATCTCTTGGTGTTTACTCATAGAAGTCCCCTCTACCTAGGCGGAAATCATAATAATCGCGCATTTTACGCGTATAGCGGTCACTCCCTTTGAATTGACGAAAGAGACGAAAGCCAGCCTTTAAAGCGACCTTTTGACTCCCTGCATTTTCAACATGGGTGACAATCTTAAGCTCCTTCAGTTGAAATTTCTCAAATGATAGATAAACCAACTCTTTGACCGCTTCTGTCATCAGACCCTTTCCCCAAAAATCTTTGCGTAAAAAGTAGCCTAACTCAGCCTCTCCCTTAATTTCATCCAACTTTTCAAACTTGATGGAGCCGATCATCTGATTAGTTTCCTTATCACAGATCGCCCAAACCCCCAAAGGATTTTTCATGAAATAGTTGGCTAGTACATATTGAGTTTCAGCAAGATCGGCTTGTGCAGGAAAGATAAATTGTAGGTTATCAGGATTCGAAGCAATCTTATAAAAATCTTCCGCATCCTCAAAGAGAAAAGGTCGTAAATACAACCTTTGTGTTTCAATTAGTGAATAGGCAGCTAAGTTCGTCCAAATATTCATTTCAAACTCCATTGTTCGTGTATCCAGCCGCCACTATCAGATCCCTAGTTCTGTCACTATTCCTCTACCAACTGGATGTCTGCTCCAAGTTGGGTCAATTTATGAATAATATCTGAATACCCGCGAAGGATGTATTCCACATTTGTAATCTCTGTTGTTCCAGAAGCCATGAGACCGGCAATCACTAAAGCCGCACCAGCTCGAAGATCCGTCGCTTTCACACTGGATCCCGTCAATTGATTTGGCCCTTCATAGATAATGTGGTCGTTCAAGGTCGAAATAGTGGCCCCCATTTTAGCCAATTCTGGTACATGGTTGACCCGTTTTTCATAAATCGTATCAACGATTCGTCCACGTCCTGTAGCCGTTAATAGCAAAGGTGTGATCGGTTGTTGTAAATCAGTCGCAAAACCAGGATAAGGAGACGTTTTGATCTGGATGGCCTTCAAGCCCGTCTGCTTTTCTACAAAGATACTATCTTCAGAAATGGTCATGCGCACACCCATTTCCTCTAACTTGGCAATATAGCTCTCTAAATGCTCATACAGGACATTATTGATCTGAATACCTTCCCCAATAGCAGCTGCAAGAGCAATATAGGTTCCTGCTTCGATGCGATCTGGAATCACCTGATGTCTCGTTCCATGCAAATGCGGAACACCATCAATGATAATGATATCCGTACCTGCTCCACGAATATGGGCTCCCATGTTGTTGAGCAAGGTTACCACATCGATAATTTCAGGTTCCCGAGCCGCATTTTCGATCACTGTCCGACCTTCAGCCTTGACTGCTGCCAAAATCGTATTGATCGTTGCACCGACACTAACAGTATCCATGTAGATGTTAGCTCCTTGAAGAGGCTTGCCATTAGTCGCAAGTTTCATACTAGAGCCATCCATGGTCATAGCGGCTCCCATCGCTTCAAAGGCCTTCAAATGCAAATCGATCGGACGTGGTCCAAGGTCACACCCACCAGGCAGTCCAACCGTTGCTTGACCATAGCGTCCTAGTAGGCTGCCATAGAAATAATAGGAAGCTCGCAGACTGTTGATCTTTCCAAATGGCATGGGCATATTCTTCACCCCACGTGGATCAATAATCAAACTGTCTTCTTTGCGCTCGATCTTAGCCCCCATGATGGTCATGATTTCAATTAGACTCGACACGTCGGAGATATCCGGTACCCCATCAAGGGTCACAATATCATCCGCCAGAATGGTCGCCGGAATCAGGGCTACTACACTATTTTTTGCACCACTAATGGTCACCTCTCCTTTTAGAGGGCGACCACCATTTATTACAATTTTTTTCATCTTAATAATTTATTAGCTCTTTCAAGTCTTTTTTCCTTTTACTATCGTTTTTTGGTAACGGAAATAAAAGGGACAACGTATTCAAAATACTGCATCTATTATACCACAGATTGACCTATTTTTCCATCTGTAGGAATTTTCAAAACGAAAAAAAGCTAGGATCAACTTGACCCTAACTTTTCCATTTCAACGAATTATTTTACAGCTTCTTTCAAGGCTTCTACCTTGTCCAAACGTTCCCATGGAAGGTCGATATCTGTCCGTCCCATATGGCCATAAGCCGCTGTTTGACGGTAGATTGGACGTTTGAGGTCAAGCATTTGGATGATTCCTGCTGGGCGAAGGTCAAAGATTTGACGCGCTGCTGCTTCTAATTTGCTTTCAGCAACTGTTCCAGTACCGAAGGTATCAATACGAACAGAGACAGGTTGAGCAACCCCAATGGCATAAGCCAATTGCACTTCTGCTTTCTTAGCAAGACCTGCCGCTACGATGTTTTTGGCAATGTAGCGAGCTGCATAAGAAGCAGAACGGTCTACCTTAGTGGCATCTTTACCAGAGAAGGCACCACCACCGTGACGTGAATAACCACCATAAGTATCCACGATGATCTTACGACCTGTCAAACCTGAGTCCCCTTGAGGCCCACCGATAACGAAGCGACCAGTTGGGTTGATGAAGAATTTAGTCTCAGCATCTAGATAAGAAGCTGGAATCACTTCTTTGATGACCTTGTTAATCACATCTTCGTGGATTTGTTCATTGCTGACATCTGGATCGTGTTGAGTTGAAATAACCACTGTATCCACGCGCGCAGGGCGGTCGTTTTCATCGTACTCAACAGTGACCTGTGATTTGGCATCTGGACGAAGATAGCTGATTTCCCCAGACTTACGAAGCTCTGCCAAACGACGAACCAACTTGTGGCTGAGTGAAATTGGCAATGGCATGAGTTCTTCTGTTTCATCCACCGCAAAACCAAACATGAGACCTTGGTCTCCTGCTCCGATCAAGTCAAGTGGATCTTGATCTGCATTTCCACGAACTTCCAAGGCTTCATTAACCCCTTGGGCAATATCAGGAGATTGTTCCACCAAAGATGGGTGTACTCCTACAGTCTCAGCAGAGAATCCATATTCCGTATTGGTATACCCAATCTCTGCAATGGTATCACGAACCAAACGGTTAATATCCACATAAGCAGTCGTTGAAATCTCACCAAAGACATGCACGGAACCAGTATAAACAGCTGTTTCGGCAGCCACGTGAGCTTCTGGATCTTGCTCTAAAATAGCATCTAAAATAGCATCTGAAATTTGGTCTGCAATTTTATCTGGATGCCCCTCAGATACTGATTCAGACGTGAAAAGTTTACGTTCTGACATAAAAATGTCCCCCCTTAAAAAATATTGTTATAGAGTTACAAAGTACTGATAGAAGATTTCTACCACCTTATCGGGACCATATAACATCTAATTATAACACATTACATATGATATGGAAAATGATTTTTCAAAAAGCCCATTAAATCAGCTTTTTCGGTCTATGAACTACCCAGTTAAACTGACTTAAACAGTCCTCAAAGTTCCTAAAAAGTTCACAAAAAATACCCCGTAGGGTATCTATCAATTAACGAGTTCAGCAGGCAAGATCTAGCACCCTCACACGGTGCTTTTTTTATCTTCAAAAATGGTAGGCGTCCGCGTACCAATGGGTACTAGAAAACCTACCACCTACTTAAATGATAACAGTTCTTTAAAAATTTTCAACCCTATCTACTTTACTCAGTCTCCATTTTTAAATAATATACCTCCAATAAATACCAAAACTCCTAGAATAAATGATAAAATGTTTGGACCCATCCAATAAGGATCTGGCGTACCTATAATGGAAATAACAAATAAGATAGCTGCCGCATTTAGGAGTCCTTTACTTCCTTTTCTCATACCTATGAAAAGTAATATAGTCGCAATCATAAAACAAATATAATGGATGGCACCAATATATAAGATCAGTAGATACATGGGGTTTCCTAAAAATAAAGGAAAAACCATAATACCAAGGTGACAGACTGCTATTATTAAAGCGCTCCATAACCAAGACGAATGAAGAATAATTCTTTTTGGCGAATTTTCTTCATCATTGTTTGATCGTATATCAGCATTCAACTGATCGTGTACATCTATGTCTCCTTCTACTTGAGGGTATTCCATCTCTGGTTTAGTTTCAATAGATGATAGATCTTGTACTTTCACCTTGGACTCCCAGCCATCTGCAACTTTCTCAAGCAAACCAAAAACACGACAAACAATATAAATCGATAGGAGAAGATAAAAGAGACCGTAAAAGCTTATACGAGAGATGAAAGAGTATACTGCACCTATCACAACAAGAGAAGATAAAATGAGCAAGAGAGAAAATACTTTCTGAAGTTTCTCACTTGTACTTGTGATCATAACATTAATCAGAAGTAGAATAATTAACTCCATTAAAATGTATCGAAGTGTAAAAGCGTAAATATCACTCGTTCTATCCATACCAAACAATATAAATAGTGGAGAAATATTTGTAGAGGCAACAAATAGTACTAAATAAGCTATCGATGATTTCCAACCATCTTTACTTTTCCAATTGTTTAAAAGCTCCCTCATTTCTACATTCTTTATAAGCAAGCAAATCCATATTAAACAAATGATATTTAGCAAAAAGGAAATGTTCATCAAATTTGTTGGGGAAAAAGGGGGTAAAACAAACATCAGTAGTTGGGTAATTGAGAGGAGAAGAGCAGCTATCAATCCTTCAACATTTAAACGCTGATTCATGATTCTCCAAATTACCCAGCAAATAATCATTCCATTCCATATAGAAAAAATACTAGAGGTAGTGATCAGTGGTGTATTTCCATTTAAATTTTGGACATCATAGCTCTCTACTAGACTACTACCATAAGAAACAAGATAAAGAATTGCTTCAAGAATTAGCAGTATACCATACCATTTTTTTCTAGACATAGATTCTCCTCCGCTTTCTAAGAAAAGTATTTAACTATCCATTTATTTAAATTATAACATAGTTTGTAATCGTTTTCCTCGCTTACTCTCAGGAATTAATAAAAAAGATAGGATTGAACACCCTACCTGCTATCATCACTCTTCATTTTTTAACAATACAGTTCCAATCAATACCAGCACTCCTACCACAAGCGGTGGTATATGATTAATCACCCAATCCGGATCACCCGCAGCAATAAATGAAAAAACATAAATAGCTACTGCTATATAAAGAGTTGCTTTATTGGCATTCACTATTCCATTCCAAAGCAGGATAGTGGCAATAACAAAGCTAATCATATGGATTCCCAAAAAGTACAAAAAACCACCAACCCATGATCCTAGTGAAAAGAGACCTAATAAAAGCAAAACGATATAAGCAATGGCTAGGACCGAGGCAAAAGCAAGTATTCCAGATTTCCCAATTCCCTTTTCTGAATCAAATTCACCAACAGGTGAACGAACTTCATCTGTAATCCTTTCCTCTTTCTCTTTTTTTACTGCAGAATGTTTTGGTTGATCTGACATTTCATTTCTTCCTAAAGTTCTTAGTTATCTTTTAAAATAATAGTACTCAAAAATCGACAAAAAGAATTGATTTAACGATCGCTTTGATCGACCCGAATACTTTTATTGAGTAGAGTTGACCATACCCATTTTTAATTAATAGCTTTTTCTTCTTCAACTAAGAGTGTTCCAATTAAAACCAGAATACCTAGCAGTAACGGAGCGATTCGAAAAATTTCCCAATCTAGATCATAACCCAAGATGATAGACAGCAGATAAAGTCCGAAACTCGCATAGAGAAGGCTTTTATTCCCCTTCTTCATCCCTAGTCCAAGTAAAATGGTCCCAATAGCAACACCTAAGAAGTTTGGTGTTAGAAAAATCAACAACACGAAAAATCCAAAAATATTAAAGGAAAAAGCAAACAATACAAGATAGATAATGGATAGGTAAAAGGTTACTGAAAGAAGAATAGAATGTAAGCTATTTTGTTTTGGAGGATTCTGAACAGATACAGAATTGGGATAATCTTCACTTATCTTACTATGTTCTTTATTTTCCTCAAGATGTTTCTCTTGGTTTGTCATCACTTTCTCCTACCTTTCTTATATTTTTATGTTTTTCCTTTAACACCATTATTCTTGATTCCATCATTCTTTTCATGATATCCATCTATTCAATGCTATCTCTTAAACATTAATTTGGACAGGTTTCCAATTAGATTGCTAACATATCATGAAATAGGCTGGAAATCTTCCCTAAATAAAATCAGCCTCTGCAATAGCTCTTTTCACTTCTTCAATTGGTAAATTGACCAGTTCTACTTCTTTTTCACGGTAAAGATACTCGGCATATTCATCAATGCGGTACTGATGGATATATACCACCCGCTTGCAACCGACTTGAAGTAACTGCTTGGTGCAATTGAGGCAAGGAAAATGCGTCACATAAGCTGTAAAGCCTTTTGGAATTCCACGTTCAGCTCCTTGCAAAATTGCATTGACTTCCGCATGAATCGTCCGGACACAGTGTCCCTCGACCATAAGACAGCCATCCTCTAGACAATGATCTGTCCCAGAAACGGACCCATTATAACCTGTTGCAATGACCTTATTATCCTTTACCAGTACAGCCCCAACCTTAGCTCGATTACATGTCGCACGATTCGAAATCAGTAAGGCCTGTGCTGCAAAATATTCATCCCATGCTAGTCGATTGTGTGTCACCTTTGTATCCTCCATCTCTCCTCATATCGGTTACGATTGTTTTCATTATAGCATGAAATCAACAAGAAAAAAAGGGAGTGGGAAAGAACTCTGACTAGTAAAAAAGAGTTCGTTTTCCCACCCCCGCACAGCTTCAACAGTCTGGGAGACTGTTGAAGGTTGCAGATAAAGGAAACATAGTTTCCGTCAACATAGGTCATCTTTAGAGCTTAAAAAGCGAATAAAGATACCAATCAACCACTGCGTCATACAGTTATTTCTATCATACATCAAAGGCTGGACAACTTTTGCCCAGCCTATTGTAAACATTATTTACCAAGTTTTGCTTTAGCTGCATCTGCAAGAGCTGTGAAAGCTGCTGCATCGTTAACTGCCAAATCAGCAAGCATTTTACGGTTAACTTCGATTTCAGCCAATTTCAAACCGTGCATCAATTGTGAGTATGACAAACCGTTCAAACGAGCTGCCGCATTGATACGTGTGATCCAAAGTTTACGGAAATCACGTTTCTTTTGACGACGGTCACGGTATGCATAGTAGTAAGAGTTCATTACTTGTTCTTTTGCAGTACGGAACAAGATGTGTTTAGCTCCATAGTAACCTTTAGCTAATTTAAGAATACGTTTACGACGTTTGCGTGATACAACGCCACCTTTAACACGTGCCATTTATATTTCCTCCAATATTTCCTAGAATTCTTTACTTACGAATACGCGATTATTTCAAGCGAGTAAGCATTGCTTTGATACGTTTGAAATCTCCAGCATGCACCATAGATGCTTTACGAAGATGACGACGTTGTTTCTTAGTTTTTCCGTGGAAACGGTGAGAAGTGTAAGCACGGAAACGTTTAAGTCCACCAGAACCTGTACGTTTGAAACGTTTAGCTGATGCGCGGTGTGTTTTTTGTTTTGGCATGATATTTTCTCCTTTTTTTAACTTTCTGACAGATTATTTCTTGTCAGTTGCTGGCGCCAATTGCATGAACATTTGACGTCCATCCATCTTAGCTCGTTGTTCGATGATCGCCACATCTTGTGTCGCTTCAGCGAAGTCGGCTAAAACTTTAGCACCAATCTCTTTGTGGGTAATCATACGACCCTTAAAGCGAATGGATACCTTCACTTTATTTCCTTTTTCAAGGAATTTGCGAGCATTGCGAAGTTTTGTATCGAAATCACCCTTGTCAATCACTGGGCTCAAACGAACTTCTTTCACGGTCACAACGCTTTGTTTTTTGCGTTGTTCTTTTTGCTTCTTCTGGTACTCAAATTTGAACTTACCGTAGTCCATAATTTTCGCAACAGGAGGTTTAGCTTGAGGTTGAATGAGAACCAAGTCAACATTAGCGTCGTCCGCAAGTGCTTGCGCTTCGCTAAGTGGTTTGATACCCAATTGCTCACCTTCAAGACCGATTAAGCGAACTTCACGTACACGAATTTCATCATTGATGAATAAGTCTTGCTTTGCTATGGTTTTCACCTCTTTTTTATTATTCGAGAAAAACAAAGAACGGACCTGCAAAACAGGCCCGAACTACATGATGTATTTCATTACTGAAACTTGATCCGTAGGGGCCAGGCAACTTGCGTCACAAGGCGAGAAGTTCTCACTTCTGCTTTTCTCAACTTTTATATGATATCAAGTTTTTTATTCTTTGTCAAGAAGTTTTTTTGCTTTTTCTTCAATAAATGCAACAACGTCTGCAATTCCAACACCCGTTGTGTCAAAATGAATGGCATCAGCTGCAGGTTTCAAAGGAGAAACGGCACGGTGGCTGTCCTTATAGTCCCGCTCAGCTATTTCTTTTTTCAACAATTCAAGATCCGCTGTAATGCCCTTTTCAACATTTTCCTTATAACGACGTTCTGCCCGCTCCTCAACAGAAGCGACCAAAAAGATCTTCAACTCTGCATGTGGAAGGACGACTGTCCCAATATCGCGTCCATCCATAACGATGCCCCCCTCTGCTGCAATTTCTTGCTGTAGAGTGACAAGTTTTTCACGGACTGGCGCAAGCGCTGCAACCCATGAAACATTGTTGGTCACTTGGTTATCGCGAATTGGGTGGGTAATATCCACATCTGCTACAAAGACAAGCTGCTCTCCCTCTTCCGAACGACCGAAACTAATTGGATACTGATCTAAAAGGGCTAAGAGGTCATCAACCTGCTCAGCTGTCAGATTATTTTGCAAAGCTAGGTAAGTCGCTGCACGGTACATAGCTCCTGTGTCTAGATACGTATAGCCTAGATCCTTGGCAATGATCTTTGCAACTGTAGATTTTCCACTAGAAGCCGGTCCATCAATGGCAATTTGAATTTGTTTCATGCTGTCTTCAACTCCTACTGAATCTTAACGACATCACCAGGATTGGCATACCATGATCCTGTAGACATGTGAGATGGATTTAACTGTTCCAATTGGGCAATGGAAATACCTGCACGCGCAGCGATCGCTGCTTCCCCTTCACCTGCTTGAACAGTGATCGTGCCTTCTTCAGAGTTCTCATCTTTTGAACTATCGTCTTTAGCCGCTTGGTCAGTTTGTGCTGCAGGGGCTGATGATTTCTGTTCAACCTTAGTCTCTCCATTGTAGAAACCAGACATTTGTTTTGATTTATTGCTGCCACCTGTTGAAAGGAAAATCAACAAGCAGACCATCGCCACTACTACTACAAAGAAAATAATGGCTAAAATCGTCAATAGACGATCTGCCTTCATTCCGTTTAACTTACTCGTTCTTTTCAATGTTTCTTCTCCATCATCGTAAATATCTTCTTCCCATGGTTCTTTTGCCATGACTTCCTCCTTGTTTTTTCTCGTAAAAATCATTACAATAGAAGTATGAAAGTTACGTTAATTCCAGATCGTTGCATCGCTTGCGGTCTCTGTCAGACCTATTCTGAATTATTTGATTACCATGACAATGGCATCGTTAAATTTGCTGCTGAAGAGGACGACCTCCTTGAAAAGGAGGTTCCTGTCACAAACGATGTTCTCGAGGCTATTAAAGAATGCCCCACTCGTGCTCTCTTAAAAGATTAAGAGGGCTTTTTATTTGTTTGCATAATACATCTCGTAGTAATCCACATGGATGAAATTGTCCGTCAGGATTACTTCTCCCTTAAAATAAGGATTTAAGGCAAGTGCATTGATAAAGTATTTTTTCGGCCATTTACGCATACAGAATGTCCGACTGCGCGAACCATCATTAAAAATGAGCTTGATCGATTTCTTATTTACTTCGACCTTTTCAATCGAATTAATCTTCACCTTGATTGGAGTAAAAGGATTAGCTGTAATAATCCGCAAGATCCCATCCTCATAGATCGTGAAGTAACGATGGACCCCAATCGCGAGCAAGACCATAAATAAAAAGAACGAAAACAAAACTAGCGTTGGCACACTAGAGCTCTCATACATCAAGGCCAGTCCAATAAAGACCGGAATCACTGCAATGGACCAATAAGTCACAAGAATGGATAAGTCCGGTTGCCAATGATAATGGACCTTTCCGAATATCTTAATCATGAGCATACCCCCATCTAATAGTTTAGCATAAAAAACAAAAAAAAGGGAGCCAGACAGCCAAAATCACAAAGATTTTTACCTGCTTGCTCTCCTTTTAATTGGATTTATCAGTTGGAACTTTAAAGAAGTCTTTAGAAAGGTAACCTTTCCCACTAATCAAGTCGTATTCAACCATTTTCAAATCCTCTGCAATTTCTTGTGCTTCTCCTTCCAAGGCCTTTTTATCGACACTTGCTTTTTTCAGTACTTCTGTCAACAAAGCATAGTAAGGCGAAACTTTTGAATTGGTCTGTTCAAAGACCATAGCAGAGAAATCACTTGAATTGACCAAAGGATAGTTCAATTTCGGTGCATCAAAATTACTCCAAATGAAGTAGTCTGTCTGATACTGACTCTCCGGATTATTCTTAAAGGCGGACTCAGGATAAAGACCTGGCAAATGATCCCCATAAAATACCACTGTAATCTTCTTATCGATTTTAGAAAGACTTTCCAGAAAGGATTGGGTGGCAGTGTCAGTTTGTGAAAGTAAACGACTGTAGAAAGTCAGTTTTGAATTTTCTTCATCACTAAAACCTTTACCTTTGGCATCCAAGGTTTCTGGATTTGCTTCTAACCATGGAGTATGATTTTGCATGGTCATCACAGAAAAGAATTGTCCTGTTTTGTCGTTTAAATTATCCAAAACAATATTATAGGTGGATTCATCACTCGGACTAATTCCTTCTTTTCTAACAGTTATCCCCTTAGTATTAATCGTGATAAAGTCGCTAAAATTCAGCCTTGAATATACAATGTCCCTAGAATAATTTGCTCCACCAGCTAAATGAATAGCTATTTTATTTTTGCTAGAATAAGTATTACTTATAGAAGGAACATCATGAATTTTAGGGAATACCTCTGTATACAATACCGAAACAGTTGGTGATATATTATAGAATGGCAAACTTGTTAAAGTTTGAAACTCCATATTTGCTGTTCCACCACCATAGCCATCTGAATGCATTTGACCACTCGTGTGGGTTTTCATAATGTTTTCAATATTTGGAATCGGGTTTTCCGTGAGCTCAACACCTTCAACCTTTCTAGGATCAGAAAAACTTTCGCTCAGAATATAGATAACCGTTTGATCATTTAAGTAGTTACTTCTATCCCTATTAATCTCATTCGATAAGTTAGTATATTTTTGAGCTATTTTCTCGAGACGTTCTTTGGAATAACCATCTGGTTTTGGAATAACTTCCGTCGTCAATTGATTCATCCAAACGTAAGATAACCCTTTATAACGGGCATTGGTCGTATTACCTAACCAATTAATATCTTGATAATTATTTAACGTGCTAATGATTGGAACATTGGCCTTGATCTTTCCGTTTTCTTTATCACTGAATATCCCATTGACACTCTTAAAACATAGGAGCATCAATGCAATAGCTCCGATTTGTATTTTCCATGAAGAAATAATTCTTCCTTTAAAGAGGTACTTTTTCCCGACAATTAGTAGACAAACCAGGAAGACCACCAATAAAAAGATGTAAAATATTTGCACTTTGTCCATAAAGCTCAAAAGCGTCATTGGTTTGGTCAACCAAGTTAAATCACTTGGTAAAACTGGTTCATTCCTCATACCAAACTTGATGGAATTTGCAACTACAAAAGCAATGGAAACAATGGAAATGAGACAGGTAGCAATCCAATATTGATTGATACAAATGTAAACAAAGATAAGGATCGTTGTCAGAATGAGAATTTGAAATAAGATGGCATCTGGAATCGTGTAATGAACGCCTAAGAAGGGTTCTGTTCGACCTAAACTGAATTGGATAAAATAATTCAATACAATTGCAATAGTGGTACTAGAGAAGAACACTAAAGAAAAACTTGGTTTGTTCTTGACGAAATCTCGTTGTCCCTTTGTATATAAGAAGCCAAGCAAGGAAATCAATGGAAATAGAATGTATAAGAATTCATTTGTTAACCAAAATTGCTGAGCTGAGTATTTGCCAATTTCAAAGGCCTTATACAAAAAATTATCTGTCCGATAAATGAGGGTCGAAAAATTTTTGTCTGTTACGATAAAGGTGATCAAGAGTTGCGACAAGACCAGATACTGATAGTTCTCGCCAATCTCTTCTCCTCCTTTTTTCCGACTCGGTAGCTTATCATAATGCTGTCTTAATAGAACCAAACCACCTGTCAGAGCAAACAGAAGGAAAATGACTAGGAAGGAGTCCGTTCTAAAGAATGGATGCTTATCAAAATTCCAAACCTTGTATTTCGGATTATTCAAATAAATTGTGATTTCCGTCAAATAAGAAAGTGTATTGTAGACCAAATAACTGACAATCAGCTTTAAAGGAAACCATTTTTTAAAATTGAACTGGGATAATATTGGAATTAATAGCAAGAAACTAATTCCAAATAGAATTCCTAAAAAATTAACATATTGTAGGACAGTTCCTGTTGCTTTGTTATGAACTGCAAGATTATTCTGAGCTATGTAAAAATTAAAAAAAGAAAATAGAACGAAAGTAACCCCATAATACCACTGAGTTCTTGAGACTTTCGATAATGCTGAGAGGATAAATTCTTTAAAATTAAACTCTTTTTTCCGTTTCATTATTTCACTTTCTTTATCATTCTTTTTAATATATATTTCACAGCTCTTGCAGGACCGATTACGATAT
>NZ_CAUFJQ010000005.1 GCF_959025735.1 uncultured Streptococcus sp. | reverse complement strand
AACTGGTCAATATCCGGGTTGAAAATAGCATGAAAGACAAGGCGATGGAAGTGCCCGCTATTCGTGAAATCATTGAAAAAATGGAAGCGGAAATGGCAGGAAATGGACGTATTTTGGTACGTCCAAGTGGAACTGAACCCCTCCTTCGAGTGATGGCAGAAGCACCAACCCATGAAGAAGTGGACTACTATGTAGATACCATTGCTGCAGTTGTTCAAGCAGAAATCGGACTTTAACCTTGTAAAAAACATGGCTCGCAAATAGGCGAGCAGAGGAGGTATATATGAAACAGGTTCGTCAAATTGTATGGGCACTTGCCTTAGTGCTAACGATTCTATTCACAGCTGGTTTGACTAAAACAATACATGCTGCAGAAGTCTCATCATATACACAGACAGCACGTCTAACGAAAGATGGTAACACGCTAACAAATGGGAGCAAGGTGTTGACAAATGAAAAATTGTCAGCAAGTATTTATTTAGCCTTTCCAGATTCGCAAACTATTCAAGCTGGTGATACCTTAACTCTTAGTTTGCCAAAAGAATTAGCCCTCTACACAGCATTGGAATTCAATGTTCTTGAGGAAGGCCAATCAAATGGTCAGACGGTGGGGAAAGCTGTCGTTGATACAGCTAAGAAAACAGTGACCGTTACCTTTAATGGTTATTTCGCATCTCATCCACTCAACAAACGAGTTGCTCTTCATTTTGATGTAAAAGTAGACTCAGAAGTAGTTACAAAAACATCTCCAATCCAGTTTAAACTAGGAAATACAGATTTTTCATTGAATTATGAAAAAACAGCTGGAGAAGCTGGAGACTATGAGATGAAATACGGCTACCAAGATAAGTCTGATCCAACTATTATCAAATGGCGGATTCTCTTAAATGCTCGCCAAGATATGCTTCGAGGAATGGTCATTAAAGACCAATTCGGAGATGGCTTAACATTGGTTGAAGGGAGCTTACGCGCTGTTCGTTATGCTCCTGTACAAGGTGGGATTAAGAACGAAGCTCACATCCTAAGTCTTCCAGTTCTGGATAACTTTACTAAAAAAGCTGTTTTCGATAAGAATGCAGATGGCAAGATCACTGGTTTTACGATTGAATTTGGTGATAATTACAATTGGCCAATGTATATTGAATATTCTACAAAAGTGGCACCTGGAACGAAAGTAGGCGATATTGTCCATAATACGTTAACATGGACGGCAACCAATTTCCCAGCACCGCGTAGTTTAACCCGTGAAGTGAGGTTGGAAACAGGATCTGGCGAAGGATTGGGTGAGAAAGAACAAACGCCACCGACATCTAGCTCAACCTCCTCATCAAGTTCTAGTTCTTCATCAAGTTCTAGTTCTTCATCAAGTTCTAGTTCTTCATCAAGCTCTAGTTCTTCATCAAGCTCATCATCTTCAACGAGTTCTAGTTCTTCATCAAGTTCATCATCTTCAACGAGTTCCAGTTCTACATCGAACTCAACATCCACATCAAGTTCTTCATTGAAATCATCTTCATCTTCTGTTAAAGAAGAAGCCCCAAAACCTGGTAAGAAAAAAGTTCTTCCAAGTACAGGTGAAAAGATGACACCGGTGGTTCTTATCATGGGTGTCTTTCTAGCAGTTCTATCGGTTGGTATTTTACGTGTAAAAAAAGATTCTTAAAATGATCAATGAAAGATCAGACTTCTGTCTGGTCTTTTTGTGTAGGCTCGATTTGAAAAATCCCCTATTTCGTGGTAAAATAGGGCTAATGAATTTATAGTAATCGAGGTATTAGAAGTGGCTTTTGGAGATAACGGAAAACGTAAAAAAACACCATTTGAAATGATCACGATGGTTGTTATTGTGATTATGTTGATTGTAACGGTTGGTGCAATCTTTGCAACCGCAATTGGTGCTCTTTCTTACTAAGACGCACACAGAAATAAAGGAAATCATCTATTTATGAGTATGTTTTTAGATACAGCCAAGATTAAGGTCAAGGCTGGTAATGGTGGCGATGGCATGGTGGCTTTTCGTCGCGAAAAATATGTCCCTAATGGCGGACCTTGGGGTGGTGATGGAGGTCGTGGTGGCAATGTCATCTTCGTAGTAGACGAAGGCTTGCGTACCTTGATGGATTTCCGTTATAACCGGCATTTCAAAGCCCAAAATGGGGAAAAAGGAATGACCAAAGGGATGCACGGACGGGGAGCAGAAGATCTCTATGTGCGAGTACCGCAAGGAACGACCGTCCGAGATGCCGAGACTGGCAAGGTCATTACGGACCTAGTCGAGAATGGACAAGAGTACATTGTCGCCCACGGTGGCCGTGGCGGACGTGGAAACATTCGTTTTGCTACTCCTAAAAATCCAGCTCCAGAGATTTCTGAGAACGGGGAACCTGGTCAGGAACGCGAACTTGAATTAGAGCTCAAGGTCTTGGCAGACGTTGGTTTGGTTGGCTTCCCATCAGTAGGGAAATCAACTCTTCTTAGTGTCATCACTTCAGCCAAACCAAAGATTGGAGCTTATCATTTCACAACCATCGTTCCAAACTTGGGCATGGTTCGGACACCGTCAGGTGAATCCTTTGCAGTCGCAGACCTTCCTGGATTGATTGAAGGAGCTAGCCAAGGTGTCGGACTCGGAACCCAGTTCCTTCGTCACATCGAGCGCACCCGGGTTATCTTGCATGTTATTGATATGTCAGCCAGCGAAGGACGCGATCCTTACGAAGATTATGTTCAAATCAATAAAGAACTTGAAACCTATAATCTTCGTTTGATGGAACGTCCTCAGATTATCGTGGCAAATAAGATGGATATGCCAGAGAGCCAAGAAAACTTGAAAGAGTTCAAGAAGAAATTGGCAGCCAATTACGATGAGTTTGATGAATTGCCACAGATCTTCCCGATCTCTAGTTTGGCACATCAAGGTTTAGACAATTTGTTAGAAGCAACGGCAGAATTGTTAGACAAAACACCAGAATTCCTCTTGTATTCAGAAGACGAAATGGCCCAAGAAGAAGTCTACTATGGCTTTGATGAAGACCAGCCAGCCTTTGACATCAGTCGGGATGACGATGCCGCTTGGGTCTTGTCTGGTGAAAAACTTGAAAAACTCTTTAATATGACGAATTTCGATCGTGATGAAGCGGTCATGAAATTTGCTCGTCAATTGCGTGGCATGGGTGTTGATGAAGCTCTCCGTGCGCGTGGGGCAAAAGATGGCGATATCGTCCGGATTGGTAAATTTGAATTTGAGTTTGTAGATTAAGATAGATCCCCAGCGGATCAAGGATTCCAAATAAGAAGTGAGGCTTTTTCAGTGGGAGATAAACCAATATCTTTTCGAGATGAAAATGGAAATTTTGTTTCAGCAGCCGATGTTTGGAATGCTGAAAAACTAGAAGAACTCTTTAATACGCTAAATCCTAAGCGCAAATTGCGCTTACAAAGGGAAAAATTAGCAAAAGAAAACCAGCAGAAGTAAAAAGACTTGGAGAATACTATGGCAAAAACAATTCATACAGATAAAGCACCTGCAGCAATTGGACCTTATGTTCAAGGGAAAATTGTAGGGAATCTTCTCTTTGCAAGTGGACAAGTTCCCTTGTCACCTGAAACAGGCGAAATCATTGGCGAAACCATCCAAGAACAAACAGAGCAAGTCTTAAAGAATATTGGGGCTATTTTGGAAGAGGCTGGGACAGACTTTGACCACGTGGTGAAAACCACTTGTTTCTTAAGTGATATGAATGACTTTGTACCTTTTAATGAGGTCTATAAAACAGTCTTTACTACAGAGTTTCCAGCTCGATCTGCTGTTGAAGTAGCACGCCTGCCACGTGATGTGAAGGTTGAAATTGAAGTTATTGCGGAAATCAAAGCCTAATAACCATTCAAAGACAAAAAGACAGAGTGGAGAGCAGGAAACTGTAGGCCACTCTGTTTTATTTTGGGAGGAAAAAATGACAGAAAGTAAGATTCAACTGGTCATGGTAACAGGGATGAGCGGTGCTGGAAAGACCGTCGCCATCCAATCGTTTGAGGATTTGGGTTACTTTACCATCGATAATATGCCACCGGCGCTCTTGCTGAAATTTATTGAGCTCATGCGTCATAGCCCGGATAACAATAAATTAGCCGTTGTTGTGGACATGCGGAGCCGTTCTTTTTTCAATGAAATTCGCACCATTTTGGATGAATTGGACAACCAAGAAGACCTCGATTTCAAGGTCTTGTTCTTGGATGCCACTGACAGTGAGTTGGTAGCACGATACAAGGAAACCCGTCGTAGTCACCCACTAGCGGCAGATGGCCGTGTCTTGGATGGGATTACCCTAGAGCGCGAACTCTTGTCACCATTAAAAAATATCAGTCAAAATGTGGTGGATACGACTGAGTTGACGCCTCGTAACCTGAGAAAAACGATCGCAGAACAATTTGCCAGTCAAGATAATCAGCCAGATTTTCGGGTTGAGGTCATGTCATTTGGGTTTAAATATGGCCTTCCGATCGATGCTGACCTTGTCTTTGACGTGCGTTTCCTTCCAAACCCCTACTACAAATTGGAACTTCGGAATTTAACCGGTCAGGATCCAGCAGTCTATGATTATGTCATGGATCACCCTGAATCAGAGGAGTTTTACCGTCATCTTCATGACTTGATCGTTCCTATTTTACCGTCCTATAAACGTGAGGGTAAATCCGTTCTCACCATTGCTATGGGATGTACCGGTGGGCAACACCGTTCAGTAGCCTTTGCAGAGCGCTTAGCGCATGATTTAGAAAAAAATTGGCAGGTCAATTGTAGTCATAGAGACAAGGACAGACGGAAAGAAACGGTGAATCGCTCATGAGAAAACCTAAAGTAACCGTTATTGGAGGAGGAACAGGGATTTCTGTTATTCTCGATAGTCTAAGAAAGAAACCGGTCGATATTACTGCTATTGTAACCGTTGCAGATGATGGCGGGAGTTCAGGTGAATTGCGGAAGAACATCCAAAAATTGACACCACCTGGGGATCTTCGAAATGTGCTGGTTGCCATGTCAGATATGCCTCGTTTTTATGAGAAGGTCTTTCAATACCGTTTTGCTGACGATGATGGCCCTTTGGCCGGACACCCTTTGGGAAACTTAATTATTGCAGGAATTTCAGAGATGCAAGGCTCGACCTATAATGCCATGCAGTTGTTAACCAAATTCTTTCATACGACCGGCAAGATCTATCCTTCTAGTGATAGTCCCTTGACCCTTCATGCCGTTTTTCAAGATGGAAAAGAAGTGGTAGGAGAAAGCCACATTGCCAACTATACCGGCATGATTGATCATGTCTATGTGACCAATACCTTTGATCAAGAGCGTCCAAAGGCTAGTAAGAAAGTGGTGGAAGCGATTCTTGAAAGTGATATGGTCGTCTTAGGTCCTGGTTCGCTCTTTACCTCGATCCTTCCTAATTTGATGATCGATGAGATTGGGAAAGCCATCCTTGAAACCAAGGCCCAAGTAGCCTATGTTTGCAATATCATGACCCAAAGAGGAGAAACCGAGCATTTCACAGATAGTGACCACGTTGCCGTTCTTCACAAACATTTGGGAGAGAAGTTCATTGATACCGTCCTTGTCAATATCAATCAGGTTCCCACATCTTATATGAACAGCAATAAATTTGATGAATATTTAGTCCAGGTAGAGCACGATTTTAAGGGCTTGCGATCGCAAGTGCCTCAAGTGATTTCTTCCGATTTCTTAAAGCTGGTCAACGGGGGAGCTTTTCATGATGGTGAAAAAGTGGTCGAGGAGCTGATGCAGATCGTGCAGGTGAGAAAATGAGTTTTACGGTTCGTGTCAAAGAAGAATTATTGTCTCTCAAGCGATTTGAAAAGAGTGAGTTGGCTGCCATTATCAAGATGTCTGGAAGCCTCGGAATTTCAATGGGCGGCTTGACGCTCTCGGTAACGACAGAAAATGCCAAGATTGCTCGCCATATCTATGAGTTGTTGCATCATTTTTATGAAGCTAAGTCGGATATTCGTCACCACCAAAAAACCAATTTGAAAAAGAATCGTGTCTACACAGTATTCTTGGATGAAAAGGTAGAAGAAATTTTAGCTGACTTACATTTGGCAGATGCCTTCTTTGGGATTGAGACAGGCATTGATGCTAGTGTTTTAGAGGATGAAGTAGCCAGTCGTGCTTATCTTCGAGGAGCTTTTCTGTCGAGTGGTTCGATAAAAGATCCTGAAAAAGGGAAGTACCAGCTGGAAATTCATTCTGTTTATACAGACCACGCGGAAGGAATTGCCCTTCTCATGCAAGGATTTTTACTAGATGCGAAAACCATCGAGCGTAAAAAAGGAGTGGTAACCTATCTGCAACGAGCGGAAGATATTATTGATTTTCTCATTGTCGTAGAGGCAATGGAAGCTATGCAGGAATTTGAGTCCATCAAGGTCATGAGAGAGACGCGAAATGACCTCAATCGGGCCAATAATGCCGAGATGGCCAATATCCAACGCACGGTCACAGCTAGTATGAAAACCATCAATAATATCAGTAAAATTGTGGATACAGTCGGTCTAGGGAGTTTACCAAGTGACTTGCAAGAAGTTGCCTACATTCGAATGAACCATCCAGATTATTCTATCCAGCAGATCGCTGATAGTTTGCAAAGGCCTATTTCAAAAAGCGGCGTCAATCACCGCTTGCGTAAGATCAATAAGATCGCAGACGATTTAGACAAATAAAAAAGGCCAAAGGCCTTTTTTATTATAAACTGGTTGAGTGCGTTGGTTGGACTTTCTTATCTGGATAGATGTAGTTAATGGCATTGTTTACAGCTGTTGGAGCTTCCCCCAGACCTGTAGCGATGAGATCAATCTTTCCTTCATAGAAGCAACAGTCTCCACAGGCATAAATTCCAGGAAGGCTGGTTTCTTGTTTTTGGTTCACCTTGATTTTATGGCGTTGCAATTCTACACCCCATTCTTTCAAGTTTCCGATAGAAGATTTAAAACCATAGTTGACAAATAAGTGATCAATCGGGATAAGTTCGGTTTCATCGGATTTGACTTTTGTGATTTCAAGATGAGTGGCATGACCATTTTCTCCAATCAAGCGGCTAGGAACAAATGGTGTTTTGATGCTGACAGAAGATTGTTTGAGTTCTTCTACGCTATGTTCCAAGGCACGGAAGTTGTCCCGACGGTGAACGATTGTAGTTGGAGCAATCTTGTCAAAAGCAAGAGCCCAGTCCACAGCAGAGTCCCCACCACCAAGGACGGTTACTTGCTGTCCTTCATATTGCTGGATATTTGAAACATGGTAGTGGACATTATCGAAGTCTTCAGCCCCCTCGATATCAAGAGCACGTGGTTTAAAGGCACCGCCACCCATGGCAATGATGACTGCTTTAGACTGATGCACTTGGCGAGAAGTAGTGATAATGAAGAGGTCACCCTCTTTTTGAATATCCTCTACAGTTTCATTGAGGAAGATCGGTGTATCGAATCGTTTGACTTGCTCGATCAAGCGGTCGCTTAATTCTTCACCTGTTAAATTGGTAAAACCGGGTACATCGAGGATATTTTTTTCTGGATAGAGAATGGCTGGTTGCCCTCCAAGTTGAGGTAAGGAATCAATCAGTTTGACTTTAACTTGGCGCATATTGCCATAAAAAGCAGCAAACAGACCAACTGGTCCGCCCCCAACAATCGTAATATCATAAATTTCTGACATGGTATCTCCTTCAGGGTTTTCTATGTTTCCATTGTATCATAAAATAGGAAGAATGAAAAAGTCTGAAAAAAGAAATGGCATGAAGGCTAGGAAGGCTAGAAAAGTTTCAAAAGATCTTGACAGCATCTTTAAAGTGTGATAAAATAATTAAGATTTTAGGCTTGAAGGGAGTGAAAAATATGTCAAAAACAGTAGTACGTAAGAATGAATCTCTTGACGATGCTCTTCGTCGTTTCAAACGTGCGGTTACTAAAGCTGGTACTCTTCAAGAAACACGCAAACGTGAATTCTATGAAAAACCTTCTGTAAAACGTAAACGTAAATCAGAAGCAGCTCGTAAACGTAAAAAATTCTAATTGAATAAAAGAACAGACTTCGGTCTGTTTTTTGTTTTTATCATCCGTTAAAGACAAAAAAACCGATCTTCTAGCTAGAAGATCGGATCTTTTTATCTGATTATTTGTTTGCAAGCAAGTCGCGGATTTCAGCAAGCAACTCTTCTTGAGTAGGAGCAGGAGCTTCTTCTTCGACAGCTTCTTCTTTTTTACCAAGGTTTTGAGCTTTTTCAGCAGCTTTCACTACGAAGAAAAGAACAGTACCAACAACAAGGAAGTTGATCACAGCGCTCAAGAAGCTACCGTATGCAACACCGTTCCATGACAAATTAGCAATCTTATCAACACCAGCAGCTTTCATAGCTGGTTTCAAAATAAGTGGAGTGATGATATCGTTAACAAGTGATGTTACGATAGCTCCAAATGCAGCTCCGATAACGACTGCTACAGCAAGGTCAACAATATTCCCACGAAGGAGAAAAGCTTTCAAATCTTTTAACATATCCTAAATATGTCCTTTCATAATAATTTTTTACTATGATAGTATAACGGAAAAATATTCGACTGACAAGGAATATGCCTCATTTTTTAAAATTAGTGATAAAGGTTGAAAATCTTTTCTTTTATGTGTGAAATCGGTAGGAAAAAATTTACTTTTACTAACTTTTAGTATAAAATATAAAGTGATAATCTATGGTAAAATGGAGGCACTGTTTATGGTTGATAAAGAGCTAATTGCAGAAATTAAAAACAGTGTAAACATTGTTGAAGTTATTGGAGAAGTTGTTTCTTTGACCAAGGCTGGCCGTAATTTTTTAGGGCTCTGTCCTTTTCATGGTGAAAAGACTCCTTCTTTTAATGTCGTTGAAGACAAGCAGTTTTACCATTGTTTCGGATGTGGTCGCTCGGGAGATGTCTTTAAGTTTATTGAGGAATACCGTGGAGTGGCTTTTATGGATGCGGTCCAGATCGTAGCAGAAAAAGCGGGTATTGCGCTTCAGTACCAAGCAAGGCCGGCTCAACCAACGTCTATCAATCCCAACCAAGAACTTTATGAGATTCATCAGGAAGCCAGTAAGTTCTACCAGGCGATTCTGATGACGACAAAGATGGGAGAAGAAGCGCGAAATTATCTGCATGAACGTGGATTGACGGATGAGGTCATCCGACATTTTCAATTGGGCTTAGCCCCAGCAGAAGGGAATTATCTCTATCGAAATCTCTCTGAGAAGTTCTCTGAGAAAGTGATTACCGATTCGGGGTTATTCACAATCTCAGATGCTGGAACAGTTTTTGATGCCTTTCAGGATCGGATTATGTTTCCTTTGACGGATGATAGTGGACGTGTCATTGCTTTTTCTGGTAGACTGTGGAAACTAACGGATGATGGCAGTCATCAAGCCAAGTACAAGAATAGTCGAAGTACCCGTCTATTTAATAAGAGTTATGAACTTTATCATTTGGATCAAGCTAAGACGAGCGCCAAAAAGCAACATGAAATGTATATCATGGAAGGCTTTATGGATGTCATTGCGGCTTATCGAGCTGGGATTGAAAATGCAGTCGCCTCTATGGGGACAGCCTTGACACCAGAGCACGTCCAGCACCTGTCTCATTTTACCAAAAAGGTCATTTTGACCTATGATGGGGATAAGGCGGGACTTGAAGCAACCGCTAAGGCCTTGGATGTCTTGCAGGATCTGGAGTTGGAGATCGTCCGTATCCCTGATCAGATGGATCCCGATGAGTACCTCAAAAAGACCTCCCCAGAAGATCTAGCTTCCCTCTTGAAGAATTCGCGGATCAGTAAGGTTGAATTCTTGATGCACTACTGGAAACCCCAGTATATTGAGAACTTACAGGCACAGATTGAGTTTGTCGAGAAGCTGGCACCGATGATCGCCCAGACGCGCTCCATCACAGCGCAAAACACCTATATTTATAAGTTGGCAGATTTATTGCCAGACTTTGATTATTTGCAGATTGAGCAGATTGTCAATAATAGTCGTTTGCATCAACGGCAAGAAGCGCAAGAAGGTGGGCGAGCTAAAACGTCGAATGTTTCAGTCGATCTCCTGCCTAATCGTGGGATGACGCGCTTGATCAAGGCGGAAAATCATTTATTAAGTAGGATGAAAGATTTTCCAATGGTGCTCAATGATTACCGTTTGCGACCTGATTTTGTCTTTGACACACCGGAGTTACAGATCTTGTACCAATTACTCTGTCAAAATGGAGAAGTCACATCTCAGGATTTGTCCGAGCAACCTGAAGGGGTCCAGCACACCTGGTACCGGATGTTAGAAGAAGATTTGCCAGAAGAGATAGCGGATGGTGAATTAGAAGAAGTGGAAGAAACGCGAAATCGTGAGCTTCTTCGCAAAGAAAGTCAACAAATTGGAAATAAAGTGAAGGAAGCTTCCTCGACAGGGGATGCGGAAAAAGCTTTATTGGAACTCGAGCGTTTGATCGCTCAAAAAAGAAGAATGGAGTAGGAATGGCTAAAGAACAAAAAGATATTACAACATTGGACGTTCAAATTGCAGAGTTTATTCGCAGCCACAAGAAAAGTGGAACTGCAACAGATGATGAAATTAATGACAAGTTGGTTATTCCATTCACACTAGATGCAGATGGGATTGAAGATCTTTTGCAACGTATTCAAGATGCAGGAATTTCCATCACGGATAAAGATGGTAACCCAAGTGCGCGTGTGTTGAACAATGAAGAAGAGCCAGAATTGTCAGATGAGGAATTGCTTGGAAGCAACTCTGCCAAGGTCAACGACCCAGTACGGATGTACTTGAAAGAAATTGGGGTTGTTCCTCTTTTGACCAATGAAGAAGAACAAGAATTGGCTATCTTAGTGGAACAAGGTGACTTGGAAGCCAAGCAACGTCTTGCAGAAGCCAACCTTCGTTTGGTTGTATCCATTGCGAAACGTTACGTTGGTCGTGGAATGCAATTTTTGGATTTGATCCAAGAAGGAAATATGGGCTTGATGAAGGCCGTTGATAAGTTTGACTATACCAAAGGGTTCAAGTTCTCTACCTATGCTACTTGGTGGATTCGTCAGGCTATCACTCGTGCTATTGCAGACCAAGCACGGACCATTCGGATCCCTGTTCACATGGTGGAAACCATTAACAAGTTGGTTCGTGAACAACGCAATCTCTTGCAAGAATTGGGACAAGACCCAACGCCTGAACAAATCGCTGAACGCATGGATATGACGCCTGATAAGGTGCGTGAAATCTTGAAGATTGCCCAAGAGCCTGTTTCTTTGGAAACGCCAATCGGGGAAGAAGACGATAGCCATTTGGGAGATTTCATCGAAGATGAAGTGATTGAAAATCCAGTAGACTACACCACTCGTGTGGTTCTACGTGAACAATTAGATGAAGTCCTCGATACCCTGACAGACCGTGAAGAAAACGTCCTTCGTTTACGTTTCGGTTTGGATGATGGAAAAATGCGGACCTTGGAAGATGTGGGTAAAGTCTTCAACGTGACCCGTGAACGGATCCGTCAGATCGAAGCCAAAGCCCTCCGCAAACTCCGCCACCCAAGCAGAAGCAAACCATTGCGTGATTTTATTGAGGATTAAAAATGTCCAGTGGACATTTTTAACCCGAGCCGAAAAATTTGGAAGCGAGGAATGTCCGGGGGCCCTTTTTAACCCGAGCCGAGAAATTCGGAAGCGAGGAAGGTCCGTGGGACCTTTTTAACCCGAGCTAAGCAATTCTATCGAGAGTAACATAACAAAAAAGGAAGTGTCATATGGCATATACAACTGAGCAAATTGAAGAAATTAAAAATAAAATCTTAAATGCTTTGGAAGAGGTAATCGATCCTGAGCTTGGGATTGACATTGTTAATTTAGGTCTTGTTTACGAGATCCATTTTGATGGTGAAACTGGAGCGACTATTATTGATATGACGCTAACGACCATGGGATGTCCATTAGCGGATCTTCTGACAGATCAGATTCATGATGTTTTAGCAGAAGTAGAAGAAGTGACATCGGTGGATGTGAAGTTGGTCTGGTATCCTGCTTGGACGGTTGAAAAAATGAGCCGCTATGCACGGATTGCACTTGGAATTAGTTAAAAATTCTATTCATCAAAACAAATCAGAGGTTAGGGGCTTCCCTAACCTCTGATTTGTTTACACCTGTATTTTTGAACAACCATTTTCAAATTCTTAGCAAATTTTCAGATAAAGTTGCAATCATCAAGAGGACAAGGTATAATAGCATAAATAGAAAATAAAGGAGATTTACATGAATCAGTATCCTTTGGTCTACTTGGACCATGTGACAAAGAATTATGGGCATGAAGTTGCTCTCATGGATGTTAGTTTGAACATCCAACCTGGCCGTATTATTGGCCTTTTGGGGCCTAATGGTAGCGGGAAAACAACCATCATTAAATTGATTAATGGTTTGTTGCAACCAAGCCTTGGAAATATCTATATTCATGGTCAATTACCATCCCCAGCTTCTAAAAAAGTTGTTTCCTATTTGCCGGATACGACTTATCTGAGTGAAAATATAAAAATTAGTGATGCTATTAGCTATTTCCAAGATTTTTATTCAGATTTTAATGTCCAACGAGCTTACCAATTGCTCAACGATTTGCATTTGCATCCAAATCAAAAATTGAACAGCCTTTCAAAAGGGAACAAGGAAAAAGTACAATTGATTTTGGTGATGAGTCGTGAAGCTGACTTGTATGTCCTTGATGAACCAATCGGTGGGGTCGACCCAGCAGCGCGTGATTATATTTTGCGGACCATTATTCAAAACCGACGTCCAAACTCTTCTGTCTTGATTTCTACTCACTTGATTGCGGATATTGAGCAAGTTTTGGATGAAGCGATTTTCATCAACCAAGGAAGAATCCTCTTGCATGAAAATACGACTGTTTTGCGCAATCAACACGGAAAATCAATCGATGAGATCTTCCGTGATCAATTCCGTGTTTATTAGGAGGACCCTATGTTTGGTAAATTATTAAAATATGAATTTAAATCGACAGCTAAGTGGTATTTATTGATCACCCTGATCGCACTAGGTTTGTCAGTGATTACAGGTGTTATTGGTGGAAGTGCTACAAACGGTTTTGTGGATATGGAAACCAATAGTATGCAAATCATAACTGGGACTCTTGGGATTCTCATTTTTGGAGGAGTCATTGGTCTTTATCTTAGTAACTACTATATTATTATTCGTCGTTTCTATTCCAACTTATACGGACGTGAAGGTTACTTGACCTGGACCCTTCCAGCTAGCCCTCATGCGATCATTTTGTCTAAATTTGTGGGAGCTTTAGTAGCGAGTCTTTACTGCCTATTCCTTCTATTTTTTAGTGGTTTTATCACAATTATTGTGATGGGCGCTGTCATTGGTCAAGACCTCTCTCCTGTATTTAGTATTATCGCTGAGGCTTTTAGTCATTCTATTGCTTATTGGATTATCATCTGGTGGATTTTTACCACAGCTTCAGGAATCTTACTATTTTATGTATCAATCGCACTTGGCCAACTGTTCCAAAATCGTCGTGGATTGAAGGCTATTCTGTTTTTCTTTCTCTTGTGTATTGTGTTAAGTATCATCGGTACAGCAGTCAATCCATTAAAAGATTCATATGCTGTCGGATATGCATTGGTTTATGGAAATATTGATGAATTTGGACCAAACTTCATCCCAGGTCTCATTTATGAAGTCATTAAGATTGTTTCTATGTACTTCACCATTCACTACATCAGCAAGTACAAGTTGAATCTTCAATAATAACAGTAAATTGAGCAAGGAGCTCTCCAGTGGAAGCCTTCTTGTTCAATTTTTTTCTTTTGCATTTTTAGCTACATTTTGATATACTAATTGTATTCGTTTTGGGGTCGTTACGGATTCGACAGGCATTATGAGGCATATTTTGCAACTCATCTAGCGGATGTAAAACGCCAGTTAAATATAACTGCAAAAAATAATAATTCTTACGCTTTAGCTGCCTAAACACCAGCAGGCGTGACCCGATTCGAATCGCTCGTGTTTGATGACAGGTCTTTATTTTAGCGAGATACGATCTAACTTTGTCTAGAAGTTAGATAAGAGATTGATAGACTCGCAGGTACAGGGCTTGAGTTATGTGTCGTGTAGCTGTTAAACTAAGACATAACCTATGGTTGTAGACAAATATGCTGGCAGGTGTTTGGACGTGGGTTCGACTCCCACCGGCTCCATATATAATTTTGGAAGATTACTCAAGAGGCTTAAGAGGCCGTGTTGGAAACGCGGTAGGCGTGTAATAGCGTGCGTGGGTTCGAATCCCATGTCTTCCGTTGTTGAGACATCATTGTGTAGCAGTGGTGTTTTTTTGTACAAAAAAGAGTTACAAAAGGAGTTATCAAAAATAGACGAGTGAGGGAGGAGAAAACAGTGATTGTACAGCTAGATACCAAAACAGTCTATACCTTTATGGAAAGCCTAGTGACCATAAAAGACTATGTCCAAGTGGCTAAAAGCATGGGGTATGGCGCATTGGGAATCATGGATGTAGATAATTTGTATGGTGCTTATGAATTTATCGAAGCCTGTCAGGCCCACAACCTCAGCCCCTTGGTCGGTTTAGAAATTGGACTAAAAGTAGACAATGAAACAATTCCGTTTCGGATGATGGCCCTGTCAACGAAAGGCTACCAGAATCTGATGAAGATGTCGACCGTCAAAATGATGGGGAAAAACAATTGGGAAGATGTGAAGCACCTTACAGAAGGAGTAGCGGTCATTGTCCCAGCGCCTTTTGCTAGTGAAGACATACCGCTTGGTCTAGATTACTTCATCGGAGTTTTTGCCGATACGCCGGACCAAGAGTTTAGCCACCCTGTGCTTCCTCTTCATACTGTGCGTTTTTTTGAGGCGGAAGATATGGAAGCCATGCAGATGCTCGCGGCCATCAAGGACAATCAAAGCTTGACAGAAACAGGACAAATTGATCCTAGAACTGTCCTAAAAACTCCTCAGGAGTTACAGAATGATTTTGCTGAGCGATTTCCTCAAGCCATCACAAATCTTGAAAAACTTGTCCAAGGGATTCAATACGACATTGATACTCAGTTGAAATTGCCTCGCTTCAATCCTCAGAAACCAGCTGTTGAGGAATTGAGAGAATTAGCCCAAGCCGGTCTTCTTCGAAAGAACTTGACTAGTCCGGTCTATCAAGAACGTTTGGAGCATGAATTAGACATTATTCACCAAATGGGCTTTGATGATTATTTCTTGATTGTCTGGGATCTTCTTCGTTTCGGACGAAGTCAGGGATATTATATGGGAATGGGGCGTGGGTCTGCTGTAGGCTCACTGGTAGCTTATGCCCTGGAGATTACAGGGATTGATCCAGTGGAGAAGAACCTCCTGTTTGAGCGCTTTTTAAATGTGGAGCGCTATACCATGCCGGATATTGATATTGATATTCCTGATATCTATCGTCCAGAATTTATCCGTTATGTGAGAGACCGTTATGGGAGTTACCATGCGGCTCAGATCGTGACCTTTTCAACCTTTGGGGCCAAACAAGCCATTCGAGATGTTTTTAAACGTTTTGGGGTACCAGAGTACGAATTAACCTCCATTACCAAGCGGATTGGCTTTAGGGATACACTGACGACAGCGTATGAACAGAATCTAGCTTTTCGACAAGTGATTCATAGTCGAACAGAATTTGAACGTGGCTTTGAAATTGCCAAAAGAATTGAGGGCCAACCTAGACAGACCTCGATCCATGCGGCGGGTGTTGTGATGAGTGACCAGGATTTGACGGATCACATTCCTCTCAAGTATGGAGAAGACATGTTTGTTACCCAGTACGATGCTCATGCGGTTGAAGCCAATGGTCTATTGAAGATGGACTTTTTGGGTCTGCGAAACTTAACCTTTGTTCAAAAAATGAAGGAAGCCGTCTATGAAAAGTACCAAGAAGAGATCGTGATTGAAGCCATTGATTTAGAAGATCAAGAAACCTTGGCCTTATTTGCTGCTGGGGATACCAAGGGGATTTTCCAATTTGAACAGGCTGGAGCCATTCGCCTTTTGAGACGTGTGAGACCCAATCATTTCGAAGAAGTGGTAGCGACCACCTCTCTCAATCGTCCAGGCGCTAGTGATTACATTGATAATTTCGTCAAAAGAAAGCACGGCCAGGAAAAAGTTGACATTCTGGATCCAGCTATTGAAGAAATCTTACGGCCCACTTATGGGATCATGCTTTACCAAGAGCAGGTCATGCAGGTTGCTCAGCGTTTTGCAGGCTTTAGCCTAGGGAAAGCCGATATCTTACGTCGGGCCATGGGCAAAAAAAATGCGACTGAAATGCACAAGATGGAAGACGATTTTGTCACGGGTGCTCTTAAACTTGGTCATACGGAAGAAAAAGCCAAAGAGGTCTTTGCGATTATGGAAAAATTCGCAGGCTATGGTTTTAACCGTTCCCATGCCTATGCCTATTCTGCCTTGGCCTTTCAGATGGCCTATTTCAAGGTCCATTATCCAGATGTTTTCTTTGATGTCATGCTCAATTATTCGAGCAGTGATTATCTGACAGATGCTCTCCAGTTTGATTTTAAAGTCGCGCCATTATCCATCAATACCATCCCTTACAGAGATAAGTTTCAGGATCGAAAAATTTACTTGGGAATGAAAAATATCAAGGGACTTCCGAGAGATTTAGCGTATTGGATCATTGACAATCGTCCCTTTGAAAGTGTCGAAGATTTTATTTTACGCCTTCCTAATCAGTATCATAAATTACCTCTATTGACGCCTTTAGTGGAACTAGGGCTGTTTGATAACTTTGAGAAGAATAGACGCAAGGTGCTTCACAATTTGCCGAATTTATTTGTCTTTGCAGATGAGCTAGGCAGTTTGTTTGCGGATTCTAACTACTCCTGGACAGAGGCAGAGGACTATAGTCAGGCTGAAAAATATGAGAAGGAAGAGGTCATAATTGGAATTGGACTTAGTACCCACCCTTTGGTTGCGATTGGGCAAACGAGTCCCTACGAGATTCAGCAAATTTCTCAACTCATACAAGGAGAGCAGGCGCGAATCCTCGTAGAAGTGCAAGCCATTCGGACTATTCGAACCAAGTCGGGCGATCTCATGGCTTTCTTACAAGTCAGTGATACCAAGAAAAAACTGGATGTGACCCTTTTCCCTGAAACCTACAATCGATTTTCCTCCTTGATAAAAGAAAGTGGCTTTTATTACTTGACGGGGAAGGTACAGGAGCGTGATGGGCGCTTACAGATGATTCTAGCAGAGGCTCAACTAGCTACTAATGAGAAATTCTGGATTCAGTTGCTCGATCATCGTCAGGATCAAACGATTCTTTCTATCTTGAAAAAATATCCAGGGCCATATCCTGTGGTATTACGCTATGAAGATGAGAAAAAAACTCTTCAATTGAAGGGCTATACAGTTCAGAAAAACAAAGAATTGGAAGATGAACTAAAGAATCTCGTTATGAAAACGATTTATCGGTAAAAACTGCGAAAAATACGAGAATTTTAGTCTTCTTTGTGTTATAATTACGTAGAATGTAAAAGAAAAAAAGGAGCAAACAACGAAATGAAACGTATTGCTGTTTTAACTAGTGGTGGAGATGCCCCTGGTATGAATGCTGCCATCCGTGCAGTTGTTCGTCAAGCAATTTCAGAAGGAATGGAAGTTTTCGGTATCTATGATGGATATGCGGGAATGGTTGCTGGTAAAATTCAGCCCCTTGACGCCTCATCTGTTGGAGATATTATTTCCCGTGGTGGTACCTTCCTTCATTCAGCTCGTTACCCTGAATTCGCACAACGCGAAGGTCAATTAAAAGGGATCGAGCAATTGAAGAAACACGGGATAGAAGGTGTTGTCGTTATTGGTGGAGATGGTTCTTACCATGGTGCGATGCGCTTGACTGAGCTTGGATTCCCAGCTGTGGGTCTTCCTGGTACGATCGACAACGATATCGTCGGAACTGACTTTACAATTGGTTTTGATACGGCAGTCACAACTGCAATGGACGCGATCGATAAGATCCGTGATACTTCATCTAGTCACCACCGTACTTTCGTTATCGAAGTGATGGGACGTAACGCTGGAGATATCGCTCTTTGGGCAGGGATTGCATCTGGTGCAGATGAAATCATCATCCCTGAAGAAGGATTCAAGATCGAAGATGTTGTTGAGAGCATCAAAGAAGGTTACGCAAAAGGTCGTACCCACAACATCATCATCTTGGCTGAAGGCGTGATGTCTGCAGATGAATTTGGTAAAGCTTTGAAAGAAGCTGGTGATGAAAGTGACCTTCGTGTGACTGAGCTTGGCCACATCCAACGTGGTGGTTCACCTACTGCGCGTGACCGTGTTCTTGCTTCACGTATGGGAGCACACGCTGTTAAATTGTTGAAACAAGGAATCGGTGGTGTAGCCGTTGGTATCCGTAATGAAAAAATGGTTGAAAACCCAATCCTTGGTAAAGCAGAAGAAGGAGCCCTCTTTAGCTTGACAGAAGATGGTAAGATTGTGGTAAACAATCCACATAAAGCTGATCTTGGTCTTGCCGAGTTGAACCGTAGCTTGTCTTCAATCTAATTTTATTTCATAAATTCGTTAACCTTGTCTTAAAAAGACAGATATATTTAAAAAGGAGTCATATATATCATGAACAAACGTGTAAAAATCGTTGCAACTTTAGGTCCTGCGGTAGAAATCCGTGGTGGTAAAAAATTCGGTGAAGATGGATACTGGGCTGAAAAACTTGACGTTGAAGCTTCAGCACAAAACATTGCTAAATTGATCGAAGCTGGTGCGAACACTTTCCGTTTCAACTTCTCACACGGTGACCACCAAGAACAAGGTGAACGTATGGCGACTGTTAAACGTGCAGAAGAAATCGCTGGTAAAAAAGTTGGTTACCTTCTTGATACAAAAGGTCCTGAAATCCGTACTGAATTGTTCGAAGGCGAAGCTAAAGAATATTCATACAAGACTGGTGAACGTATCCGCGTTGCTACAAAACAAGGTATTAAATCAACTCGTGAAGTGATTGCTTTGAACGTTGCTGGTGCGCTTGACATCTTTGATGACGTTGAAGTTGGACACCAAGTATTGGTTGATGATGGTAAATTGGGTCTTCGCGTTGTAGAAAAAGACGCTGCAAAACGTGAATTTGTTGTTGAAGTTGAAAATGATGGTATCATCGCTAAACAAAAAGGTGTAAACATCCCTAATACTAAGATTCCTTTCCCAGCACTTGCTGAACGTGATAACGACGATATCCGCTTCGGTTTGGAACAAGGTATCAACTTCATCGCGATCTCATTTGTACGTACTGCAAAAGACGTTCAAGAAGTTCGTGCTATCTGTGAAGAAACTGGTAACAGCCACGTTCAATTGTTTGCGAAAATCGAAAACCAACAAGGTATCGAAAACTTGGATGAAATCATCGAAGTTACTGATGGTATCATGATCGCTCGTGGTGACATGGGTATCGAAGTACCATTCGAAATGGTTCCAGTTTACCAAAAAATGATTACTTCTAAAGTAAATGCTGCTGGTAAAGTTGTTATCACTGCAACAAACATGCTTGAAACAATGACTGAAAAACCACGTGCAACTCGTTCAGAAGTATCTGACGTCTTCAACGCAGTTATCGATGGTACTGATGCTACAATGCTTTCAGGTGAATCTGCAAACGGTAAATACCCACTTGAATCTGTAGCTACAATGGCGAAAATCGACATGAACGCTCAAACACTTTTGAAAGAATATGGTCGTTTGAACCCTGCTTCATTCGAACGTAACTCTAAGACAGAAGTTATGGCTTCAGCTGTTAAAGATGCTACAAACTCAATGGATATCAAATTAGTTGTAACATTGACTAAGACAGGTCACACTGCACGTTTGATCTCTAAATACCGTCCAGATGCTGATATCTTGGCATTGACATTTGACGAATTGACTGAACGTGGATTGATGTTGAACTGGGGTGTTATCCCAATGTTGACAGATGCTCCTTCATCAACTGACGATATGTTCGAAATTGCTGAACGTAAAGCAGTTGAAGCTGGTCTTGTTAAATCTGGTGATGATATCGTTATCGTTGCTGGTGTACCAGTTGGAGAAGCTGTTCGTACAAACACAATGCGTATCCGTACAGTACGTTAATAGACAATTTGATCTTAAAGCCTTGCTGGTTGGTCCGAAAGGATTGACCGCGAGGTTTTTCTTTTTCCTGTTTAGTATGACAAGAATTCTCACTAATGCTTACTTTCTCTTTTTTAAAGATCAAAAACATGGTATAATAAATAAAAAGGAAGGGAGACATACATGCCAAGGAGAGATTTAATTAGAAATGTCATCATTGTCGGTGTACTGGTTTTGGCACTGATTTTGCTTCGAATCTTTGTATTTCATCCATTTAGTATCAATGATAAAATGGCCAATGCTTCTGTGAAAACTGGAGATCTTGTGGTAGCGACTAGAAATGCTCAGGTAGATCGCAGTGACTTGGTCTTATACAAGGTCGGTGGAAAAGAATACCTTGGACGTGTCATTGCCAAAGAAAACGATGAAGTCAGCTACGTAGATGACGTCCTCTATTTGAATGGACAGGCAACACCAGAACCTTACCTAAATAAAATGCTGAATAAACACCTAGCCGCTCCAACGAGTAATGGGTATTATACGGATGATTTCTTCTTATCAGAGTTAAAAGGGACCAAGGCTGGTCGTGTACCATCGGATACTTATCTAGTCTTAAATGATAACCGTGGAGATACAGAAGATAGCCGTGAGTTTGGTTATATCCATAAAAATCAGATCGAAGGAGTCGTGAATCTGCGTCTCTATCCTCTCAATAAATTTGGATTTATAAAAGTAAAAGAATAGCCGAAAGGCTATTTTTTTTATAAATATCAAAATGAACTAGTTTTTTTCCATTTTTGTGGTAAGATGTTCATTAAATATTTTTTAGGAGGAGAATGCTATGCAGTATGCTTTGGAAATTTTACCAAGTTTGTTAAAGGGAGCAAGCCTCACCTTGCAAGTGTTTGCTTTCGTATTGATTTTATCGATTCCACTTGGAATCGTCGTTGCTTTTTGCTTCAATTGCGCTCAAAGATCCTGCATGGACTCCTAACGATTTATATCTGGATCATGCGAGGCACCCCTCTTTTGCTTCAGTTTATCTTTATTTATTACGTCCTTCCAAGTATTGGGATTCGGATTGATCGGTTGCCTGCGGCTATTACAGCCTTCACCCTCAACTATGCGGCCTATTTTGCAGAAATCTTCCGTGGAGGGATTGTCGCCATTCCGACAGGTCAGTATGAGGCGGCCAAGGTCTTAAAATTGAGTTCATGGCAAACAATTCGCTATATTATTTTGCCTCAGGTGGTGAAGATTGTTCTTCCAAGTGTCTTCAATGAAGTCATGTCCTTGATTAAAGACACCTCCTTGGTCTATGCTCTGGGAATTAGTGATTTGATCCTGGCTAGTCGGACGGCAGCCAATCGTGATGCCAGTCTAGCACCCATGTTTTTAGCGGGGGCTATTTTTTTAATCCTCATTGGGATCGTGACCATCATTGCTAAGCGAGTTGAAAAGAACTTTTCATATTATAAATAGGAGGAGAAGCATATGTTAGAATTAAAACAAATTTCGAAACGGTTTGGGGATAAGCAGATCTTATCAGATTTCAATTTTCTCGTTCTTGAAAAACAAATCGTCGCTATTGTTGGACCTTCTGGTGGAGGGAAGACCACCTTGCTTCGCATGCTTGCTGGTCTTGAAACCATTGATTCTAGTCAGATCATCTATAATGGTGAAAACTTGCCTCTGGGTGCCTTAGAAAAACGAAATCTTCTCGGTTTTGTCTTTCAAGATTTTCAATTATTTCCACATTTATCGGTCATGGAAAACCTTATCTTGTCTCCTGTTAAGACCATGAATGTGACTAAGGAAGAAGCGAGTAAAAAAGCCATGAGCTTACTGGAGCGTTTGGGACTCGAACAACATGCGGATGCTTATCCCTTCTCTCTATCTGGTGGTCAGAAGCAACGGGTGGCATTGGCTCGTGCTATGATGATCGATCCAGAAATTATTGGCTATGATGAGCCGACTTCGGCCTTGGATCCAGAATTGCGATTAGAAGTTGAGAAGTTAATCTTGCAAAGCCGTGAACTGGGGATGACCCAGATCGTTGTTACCCATGATATTCCATTTGCAGAAGCGATTGCGGATGTTCTTCTCAAGGTTGAGCCTAAATAGGAGGAGAGGATGAAACGAGTAATACCATGGCTGCTAGGTGTCCTTAGTCTCGCTCTTCTGACTGCCTGTGGACAGACAGTGAGTGATCCTAAAGTGGACAACTGGCAAAAATACCAAAAAGAGCAGTCCATCACGATTGGTTTTGATAATACTTTCGTTCCCATGGGCTTTGAGCAAAAAGATGGGAGCTACGCTGGTTTTGATATTGATTTGGCTAATCAAGTCTTTGAATCTTATGGGATTCATGTCAACTGGCAACCCATTGATTGGGATATGAAAGAGACGGAACTGAAAAATGGTACCATTGATGCCATCTGGAATGGCTATTCGGCAACAGATGAACGCCGGGAAAGTGTTGCTTTTACCAAGCCCTATATGAAAAATGAACAAGTCTTGGTCACTAAGAAAGCCTCTGGGATCCAATCAGTCGATGGGATGAAAGAGAAACGATTAGGTGCCCAGACCGGATCGTCTGGCTATATGGATTTTGAAGCTAATCCTAAAATCTTAAAAAATAAGGTTAAAAATCAAAAGGCTACCCAATACCAGAGTTTTAACGAGGCACTGATCGACCTCCAGAACGATCGAATCGATGGCCTCTTAATCGACCGTGTCTATGCCAACTATTATCTACAAACAGAAGGAATTTTAAAAGACTACAATGTCTTTCCTGTCGGTTTTGAGACAGAATCCTTTGCAGTAGGGGTACGCAAGGCAGATGAAACCTTGAAGAAAAAAATTGATGAAGCTTTCGTAAAACTCTATCAAAAGGGCCAGTTCCAAAAGATCTCTAAGAAGTGGTTCGGAACGGATGTAGCGACAGATGACATCAAGTAAAAAAGAGAGTGGGACAGAAATCGGTAATTCGTTAGAATTCGATTTCGTCGTCCCACCTCCGCACAGTTGAGTAGGGCTGTAAAAGCTGATGAAATCAGCGTAGTAGAGCCCACTCAACCACTGCGTCTTGCTCGACAATCCAAAAATAATTGAGAGGCTAGGACTTTTGTCCCAGCCTCTTTTAGTCTGTTTTATTAGTAATTTGATGGAAAATCTTTTGCCAAGTTTCGTGGCGACGCCAGAGACTGGTATGGATTTGACCGTCTAGTTCATAGCGTATGAGTTTGGTTTTTTGACTGATGGACTCCAGTTCAAAGTTTTGGAATTGAACTTGGTCGCTTGCGAGAGCCTCTATTAATTCTGCCTTGTTGTGTTCGTGACCGGTATCGTCAATCAAGGTATAATTGTCCGCTAGCAATGTATCAAACTCTTGCTTAGCATAGAGGCGTTTTTCGTAGGTTAAGAGTTTCTTTTCAACGTTTTCGATCAACTCATCCTCAGGAATTGAGCTAGGTTCTACATGGACATCAATGTCAAAGACTCCAAATTCTTCTTTCAGGAGATCCTCGACTTCTTCTGTGATCGCATGGCTTTCATAGACGGAAAGATCGGGATTCATCTCCAAGACAACGTCCAGATAGATATTGCTTCCGTAGGTCCGTCCGCGTTGGTATTTCACACGCGCAATCTTAGGGAGTTTTAAAATAGCTTTTTCGTAATCTTCGAGGAGACTATCGTCAAAGCCATCTGAAAGACTAAAGGAAGATTCCATAAAGATATCGTAGGCTGTTTTGAGGATAAAGAAGGTGATGATGATGGCTACGATTTTATCGACAATTGGATAGTTAAAAGCACTAGCAGCGATCGCGATCGACGTTCCAAGAGATGTGACGACGTCTGAAAGATTGTCTTTTGCGGCTGCTTTTAAGGCTTTAGATTTGGCTCGTTTGGCTAAGCGAAGATTGTAGAAATAAACGCCTAGCATAACAAGGGCTGAAACCACTCCGACACCAGCGCCAAGTGGATCAATGCTAACTGTTTCATTGCTGAAGATCTTTTGGAGGGTATCGCGTAAGACATCAAAACCGACATAAAACATAATGATGGAGGTGACTAGACTAGCTAGATCCTCAATTTTCCAGTGACCAAACTTGTGATCACGGTCAGCTGGTTGGCGAGCGAGACGAATCCCGATGAGCAGGGCAGCATTGCTGATAATATCTGATAAGTTGTTAAATCCATCGGCTACCAAACTAGAGGAGTGAAGCAGATGACCAGTAGCTAATTTTGCTGAAGAAAGTAGTAAATAGGCTAAAATACTGATGACGGCACCACGTTCGGCCAGTTTTAAGTTACTGTATGGTTTTTCCAAAATTTCCTCCTACAACCTCGGATATGAACCTGTTTTCTTTAAGCTACTATTATATCGTTTTTGGAAGGGAAATTCAAATGAGTCCTTTTTTAAAAGAAGCTAGGCAGGTTTTTGTGGTATAATAGAACGATTGAATGAATGAGGAGAATGAGATGAATCCTTTATTGAATGGTATGAATGATCGCCAAGCAGAGGCGGTCCAAACGACAGAAGGTCCCCTCTTGATCATGGCGGGGGCTGGTTCGGGTAAGACACGTGTCTTGACCCACCGCATCGTTTACTTGATCGATGAAAAAATGGTCAATCCTTGGAATATTTTGGCCATTACCTTTACCAATAAAGCTGCTCGGGAGATGAAGGAGCGGGCTTATCAATTGAATCCAGCCACCCAAGATTGCTTGATCGCCACCTTCCACTCCATGTGTGTGCGTATTCTCCGTCGAGATGCGGATCATATTGGCTACAATCGCAATTTTACCATTGTCGACCCAGGTGAGCAACGGACCTTGATGAAGCGGATCTTGAAGTCCTTGAATTTGGATCCTAAGAAATGGAATGAACGGACCATTTTGGGGACCATTTCCAATGCCAAGAATGACCTAATTGATGAAGTGGCTTATGCCGCTCAAGCGGGGGATATGTACACCCAGATTGTCGCCAAGTGTTATGAGGCTTACCAAAAGGAACTCCGTCAGTCAGAAGCGGTGGACTTTGATGATTTGATCATGTTGACCTTGCGTCTCTTTGACCAGTATCCTGATGTGCTGACCTATTACCAGCAGAAGTTCCAATACATCCATGTAGATGAGTACCAAGATACCAACCATGCCCAATACCAATTGGTCAAACTCTTGGCTTCTCGCTTTAAAAATATCTGTGTTGTTGGGGATGCTGACCAGTCTATTTATGGCTGGCGGGGAGCAGACATGCAAAATATTCTCGACTTTGAAAAGGATTATAAGGAAGCTAAGGTCGTCCTGTTAGAGGAAAATTATCGCTCCACTAAAACCATCCTACAAGCAGCTAACGATGTTATCAAAAACAATCGCCACCGCCGTCCGAAGAATCTCTGGACCCAAAATGCTGACGGGGAAGAAATTGTCTATTACCGGGCTAATGACGAGCAGGATGAAGCGGTCTTTGTTGCTAAAACGATTGAAGAGCTTAGTCGCGAAGCTGGGTACAAACACCGTGATTTTGCTGTTCTCTACCGAACAAATGCCCAGTCACGGACCATTGAAGAAGCCTTGCTCAAGTCCAACATTCCCTACACTATGGTAGGGGGCACCAAGTTCTACAGCCGGAAGGAAATTCGGGATGTCATTGCTTATCTGAACTTGATTGCTAACCTCAGTGACAATATCAGTTTTGAGCGCATTATCAACGAACCTAAGCGGGGAATCGGGCCAGGTACAGTGGATAAGATTCGCGATTTTGCCCAAATGCAAGAGACTTCGCTCCTGGATGCTTCGGCCAATATCATGCTCTCAGGCATCAAAGGAAAGGCAGCCCAGGCTATCTGGGACTTTGCCAATCTCATTCTTGATTTGAGAGAAAGATTGGACCAGCTGACCATTACAGAGTTGGTCGAAGAAGTCCTTGACAAGACAGGTTATATGACGGCCCTAACCAATCAGGGAAATCTGGAAAGTCAGGCCCGCATCGAGAATATCCAAGAGTTCCTATCTGTTACCAAGAATTTTGATGAAAACGGGGAAACCGTCGAAGACGAATCAGGTGTGGAAACTCTAAGTCGCTTCTTGAATGATTTGGCCTTGATTGCCGATACAGACGATGGAGCGCAAGAGACCTCAGAAGTGACCTTGATGACTCTTCACGCGGCCAAAGGTTTGGAATTCCCAGTGGTCTTCTTGATTGGGATGGAAGAAAACGTTTTTCCTCTTAGTCGTGCAGCAGAGGATCCAGATGAGTTGGAAGAAGAACGTCGTCTGGCATATGTGGGGATCACGCGGGCTGAGAAGGTTCTTTTCCTAACCAATGCCAATTCTCGTTTGCTCTTTGGGCGGACCAGCTATAACCGGCCAACGCGTTTCATCAATGAAATTAGCTCAGATTTGTTAACCTACCAAGGATTAGCGCGTCCGGCCAACACTAGTTTTAAGGCTTCTTATAGTAATGGTGGCGGAACGACCTTTGGAAAAGGTATGAGCCTGTCACAAGCCCTTCAAGAGCGCAAGAGACAAGCAGCTCCAAGTGCTCTCACGTCATCAAGCCTACCCTTTGGCAATAGCAACCGTTCTAGTGCCAAAGAGAGCGTCGCTTGGTCTATTGGCGACATTGCTATTCACAAGAAGTGGGGAGAAGGAACTGTGCTTGAAGTCTCTGGTAGTGGCAACACCCAAGAACTCAAGATCAACTTCCCAGAAGTGGGGCTCAAGAAACTCTTGGCCAGTGTCGCGCCAATTGAGAAGAAATAAACTAAAGCCAGTAAGCTAAGTGTACTGTTTCAGATCATAAACATGCACTATCTCCTTGAGGATCTAATTTGTTACTGCAAGAAAAAGTTCCAAGAAAAGAACTTCTGTGAATAGTGCAAGATAGATTGAGACTTTTCGCCGTGAGGAAAAGCACCAGAACGCATTAGTTTCTGGTGCTCGGTAGATTTGAGACGTAAGGCTCAAATCTAAGGTATGGAATCCCAACGGGAGTCGCTACCGTCCGTCCTCACTTAAGGAAAGTCTCTATAGAGAAATGAATATTCAGTTAAAACCAGCAAGCCTCGTTTGCTGGTTTTGATTTTACAAGTGGCATGATATAATATACTAAGAATAGAGAAAGAGGCATGCTATGAACGAAATCAAGTGCCCCAACTGTGGGGAAGTATTTACAGTCAATGAAAGTCAATACAGCGAGCTCTTGTCACAGGTACGGACAGCTGAGTTTGACAAGGAAATTCATGAGCGGATTCGGCAAGAGTTGGCTTTAGCTGAGCAAAAGGCCCTTAATGAGCAGCAAGAGAAGTTAGCCAAGAAGGACCAAGAAATTGCCCAGTTACAAAACCAGATTCAACAGTTTGATACCGAAAAAGAATTGGCGAAAAAGGAAGTAGAGCAAACCGCTAGCCAAAGTCTGCTAGAGAAAGAAAAAGAAGTTCAACAACTTGAGAATCAGCTGGCGACCTTGCGCTTGGAGCACGAAAATCAGCTTCAAAAGACGCTTTCTGACCTAGAGAAAGAAAGAGATCAGGTCAAAAATCAGCTTCTTTTACAAGAAAAAGAAAACGAGCTTTCTCTTGCTTCGGTGAAACAAAACTATGAAGCACAGCTCAAGGCAGCTAGTGAGCAGGTTGAGTTTTACAAGAATTTCAAGGCCCAACAATCTACAAAAGCTATTGGTGAAAGTCTAGAACAGTATGCGGAGAGCGAGTTTAATAAGGTTCGTAGTTTCGCCTTCCCAAATGCCTATTTCGAAAAGGACAACAAAGTCTCTGCGCGTGGTTCTAAAGGAGACTTCATCTTCCGTGATTTTGATGAAAATGGGCTGGAATTCATTTCCATTATGTTTGAGATGAAAAATGAAGCGGATGGAACTGAGAAAAAGCATAAGAATGCAGACTTCTACAAAGAGTTGGACAAGGACCGTCGTGAAAAGAACTGTGAGTATGCTGTATTAGTTTCGATGTTAGAGGCAGAAAATGACTACTTTAACACAGGGATTGTCGATGTCAGCCACGAATATGAGAAGATGTACGTCGTCCGGCCTCAGTTCTTTATCCAGTTGATTGGGCTCTTACGTAATGCTGCTCTTAACTCTCTAAAATACAAGCAGGAGTTAGCGCTTATTCGTGAACAAAATATTGATATCACTAACTTTGAAGAAGACCTAGACGCCTTCAAGGTTGCCTTTGCTAAGAACTACAATTCAGCCTCCGTCAACTTTGGCAAGGCCATTGATGAAATTGACAAAGCCATCAAGCGGATGGAAGAAGTCAAGAAATTCCTCACCACATCCGAAAATCAACTCCGCCTCGCCAACAACAAGCTGGATGATGTATCAGTCAAAAAATTGACTCGGAAGAATCCGACCATGAAGGCTAAGTTTGATGCCTTGAAGGGGGAATAATCTTTGTATTCAGCTAAGAACGCTACCTTGTCCATGAATGGGAAAACCATGGATTATGTGACCTTTGGTAAAGGTAAGCAGCCATTAGTGATCATACCAGGCTTGGGGGATGGGGTGCAGACGGTTAAAGGAAAGGCCCATCTCTTTTCCCTCTCTTATCGTCTACTTGCTAAGCATTATAAAATCTATGTTTTTTCTCGAATTAATGAGTTGAGGCAGGGTTATACGACACGGGATATGGCAGCAGATCTAGCAGAAGCAATGGAGACACTAAACCTAGATACCGCTTATGTTATGGGGATTTCACAAGGTGGAATGATTGCTCAATGGCTAGCTGCAGATTTTCCAGAAAGGGTTCAAAGGCTCATCCTAGCTGTGACAACAGCGAAGCCTAGTCAACTTGCTAGAGAACGAATTGAGCATTGGAAAAAACTCAGTCAATCTGGAAATTTTAAGCATCTCATGCTGGATATTGCACAGCACTCCTACACGCAAAAGAGCTATCAAAAGTGGCGGTTGCTTTATAAAATTATGGGTCGCTTGGGTCGAATGAAAGATGAAAAACGAATTGTCATTCAGTCTCAGTCTTGCCTCACTCATGATAGCCTTGAGGTCTTAAAAGAAATTCAATGTCCGACTTTGGTTCTTGGTGCGCTTGAAGATGATGTGATTGGTGTGGATGGATCGAAGGAACTGGCAAAAGCGATTTCGGGTTGTCAGCTCCTTATTCTTAAGCATTCAGGTCATGCTCTGTATGAAGAAAATAAAGCATTTCAAGAGGTTGTCCGTGAATTCTTAAACTAAAAAAGAGAGTGGGACAGAAATCGGTAATTCGTTAGAATTCGATTTCGTCGTCCCACCTCCGCACAGTTGAGTAGGGCTGTAAAAGCTGATGAAATCAGCGTAGTAGAGCCCACTCAACCACTGCGTCTTGCTCGACAATCCAAAAATAATTGAGAGGCTAGGACTTTTGTCCCAGCCTCTTTTTTATGTTAGTTAAATCGCAAAGAGATCGTTTAGGTTTTCTGCCATGGTTGGGTGGGTAAAGATT
>NZ_CAUFJQ010000004.1 GCF_959025735.1 uncultured Streptococcus sp. | reverse complement strand
CTGGTTCTGGTTTGTTGGCTACGACTGCTTCGGTCGTCAAGATCAGACTCGCTACGGAAGCGGCGTTTTGAAGGGCTGAACGGCTCACTTTAACTGGGTCGATGATTCCTGCATCAATCATATTCACCCATTCACCTGTTGCAGCATTGAAACCTGTTCCGACTTCGGCATTTTTCAAGCGATCAATCACAATAGAACCTTCGTAACCGGCATTGTGGGCAATTTGTCGCACAGGTTCTTCCAAAGCACGAAGAACGATATTGCGTCCGGTCGCTTCATCTCCTTCTAATTCAAGGGCTGCGACTGCAGAGATAACATTGACAAGAGCTGTACCACCTCCGGCAACGATTCCTTCTTCAACGGCTGCGCGAGTCGCATTAAGGGCATCTTCGATACGGAGTTTCATTTCTTTCAATTCTGTTTCTGTTGCAGCACCAACCTTGATCACGGCAACACCACCTGACAATTTGGCCAAACGTTCTTGTAATTTTTCACGGTCAAATTCAGAGGTTGTGGTTTCAATTTGTGACTTGATAACCGCCACACGGTTAGCGATCGCTTCTGGGTTACCAGAACCTTCGACAATGACAGTACTGTCTTTATCGACTGAAACTTTAGCTGCTTGACCAAGGGCTTCAATGGTTGCATCTTTCAATTCCAAACCAAGATCGTCTGTAATGACTGTCCCACCTGTCAAGATGGCAATGTCTTCGAGCATGGCTTTGCGGCGATCTCCAAATCCTGGTGCCTTGACAGCTACGACATTAAAGGTACCGCGGATCTTGTTCAAGACAAGTGTTGGAAGAGCTTCGCCATCGACATCATCAGCGATGATCAAGAGTGGACGGTTGCTTTGAAGAATGCTTTCCAACAATGGCAAGATTTCTTGGATATTTGAAATCTTCTTGTCAGTGATCAAAATGTATGGATTTTCAAGGTCTGCCACCATCTTTTCATTGTCAGTGACCATGTATTGTGAGAGGTAACCACGGTCAAACTGCATGCCTTCAACGACTTCCAGTTCTGTCTCCATTCCACGAGACTCTTCAATGGTGATAACCCCATCTTTGCCAACTTTTTCCATGGCTTCAGAGATGTACTCACCGACTTTTTCAGAACGAGAAGACACAGCAGCTACTTGAGCAATCGCTTCCTTGCTCGATACTGGAATCGCATTGTTTTTCAAAGCTTCTACTGCTGTTGCAACAGCGGTCTCGATCCCACGGCGGATGCCAATTGGGTTAGCACCTGCGGTGACGTTTTTGATCCCTTCACGAACGATGGCTTGGGTCAAGACCGTTGCGGTTGTTGTACCGTCACCTGCGATATCATTGGTCTTAGAAGCCACTTCTGACACCAATTTAGCACCCATATTCTCAAAATGATCTTCCAATTCGATTTCTTTTGCGATGGTCACCCCATCATTTGTGATCAAAGGTGAACCAAATGATTTTTCAAGAACCACATTGCGTCCTTTAGGGCCCAATGTGACTTTCACTGTATCTGCTAAGACATCGACACCACGGACCATTGCAGAACGTGCATCAGATGAAAATTTAATATCTTTTGCCATTTCTCTTACCTCTTTCTTCTCTTACTCTACAATTGCAAGAATGTTTGCTGTTCCAACGATGGTGTAGGTTTCTTCCCCATCTTTCACTTCAATTCCTGCATGGCTTTCAACCAAAACGTGGTCTCCTGCTTTTACAGCTGGAGCGATGAGTTCACCACTTAGGGTACGCACACCTTCACCAACGGCCACTACTTCAGCTGTTTTTGTATCAGCCTTGCTCGCACCTGCGAGGACAAAACCTCCAACAGTCTGTTCTTTTTCTTCTACTTTTAAGACCACACGGTCTCCTAATGGTTTTAACATGTTCATTCCTCCATACGTGATTTTAGCACTCTCTATACGTAAGTGCTAACTTATGTTTCTATTGTATCACTTGGTCAGAAATAGTCAAGAAAAAAACACCTCAAAAATAAATGAGATGTTTCTAAAATATCAATTTAAAATTGTCAATTTTTGATTGAAATCATCGATCACTTTTTGAAGATTGATCCGCCCGCGGTAGATGCCATATCCAAAAACAATCATGCCTAAAATTCCAACCAAGGCTAGTAAAATCCCGAGGATCAAGAGTGGAAGGAAACTTTTGTGAAAGAGATAGATCAATACCACACCAATACTGGCAATGATAAAGAGTAAGCTGAACCAACGACCAAGGTTTTCAAGCATATGGCGTTGGTACTTGATTTCTGTTTCATATCCATTGACAAGTTCTTGTTTTGTAACCATGGGATTCCTCCTAATAAAAATTGAGAATGAAGTGCAAGTAAAGGAGGTCCATTCACTTCATTCTCAAAAACTCCTACTAGCAAATTCGTTTTTCTTGACCTTAGTATTTAAGATGTGGGTCGAAGATACCAAGGGCAACACCGATCAAAGCAACTACAACGAGAAGTAACATAACTTTGTTTGGTGAAATTTTTTTCTTAGACATCAACCACCAGCAAAGAGTGATGAAGGCTGCTGTCAAGAGACCTGGATAAACACCATCGATCTTTTCTTGGATGTTCAAGAAGACTTTTCCTTCAGAATTCTTGAATTGAAGGGCTGTTGTAACAGATACCCAAGTAGCTGCTACGGCACCGATAACCATACCACCGACAACGCTGATCGCTTTACGAAGAGCTTGTCCTTTTGGTCCTACAAGGAATTCAACGGCTTTATCCCCTAATTGGTAACCTTTGAAGAAGGCAAAGCGCATACCAAAGTAGACTAAGAAGTTCCATACGACGATGTAGAAGAGAGCACCAGCGACGTTCCCACCCTTAGAAAGACCAAGGGCAATCCCTAAGAGAACTGGGATCAAGGTACCAACAACCAATGAGTCACCAATACCAGCGATTGGTCCCATCAAACCGGCACGCATACCGTTGATGGTTTCGCCATCCACTGCATCTCCGTTTGCACGCGCTTCTTCCAAACCAGCTGTGATCCCTACAACAAGAGATCCAAGTTGTGGTTCAGTGTTGAAGAAGGCCGTATAGGTTTGCATAGCATCCTTTTGTTCTTCTTTTGTGTCATACATTTCTTCTACGATTGGAAGCATAGAAGTCAAGTACCCGAAGGTTTGCATATGTTCTTGAGAGAAACAAGTCAAATGACCATAATACCAATGATGGAATGCTTTTGCTAATGTTTTCTTTGAAATTTTCTTTCTATCAGCCATTTTAAATATCCTCCTCATCATCGTCTTGGTCCACCACTCCGGCTGGAGCAGCTTTCATCGATTTGATCACTTCAAGTTCATAGTAGATTACTGCAAAGATTAATGAAACAACGGCACTGGATACCAAGTTCAATCCGAGAGATTTCGCCAAGGTAAATCCAACAAAGAATGGAATGAAGTCAGTTGCTTCTGTAACAATTTGTTTCAACAAGATGGCAATACCGACACATGGGAGAAGAGCACCGACTGTAAAGAGGGCTTTCATCCAGTAACCATCCATAGGAAGGTATTGTTTCATCAAATCAACCATGTTTTCACCGTATTTGGTGATAATCATTGTTGGAAGGAAAGAGAAGAGGAAATGAGAGATCCAAGGGTAAACCCAGTCAACTGCGTAGAGTTTTTTGAAGTTTCCTTCTTCAACGGCTTTCCAACCAATGTGTTGCCATACCAAGTTCATAGTAGCGGTACCGTAGAAAAGAACTGTACCGATTGTCCCAACGGCTGCACCGATTGGAGCTGCAGCTGCGGCGATTCCTGCTTCATCTGTGATGTTATTGGCATGCACAAACAAGATAGCAAGAGGAACACCGATGTAAGAGATGGCACGCACATCGGCAGATACGGTACCACCAGGTGTTACCAAGGCGATATAAACGACTTGAAGGGCAACCCCGACCATAATACCGGTTGTCACATCTCCAAGAATTAAACCTGAAATCAACCCACCGATCAAAGGACGACCGAGTGTATAGTTCCCGATACTGGAACCCCCCATACCAGGCATTGAAGACAAGCTGGCGAAAATACCAAGCAAGATTGCTTGAATCCATGAAATTGTCATAACAAACGCTCCTTTTGTTTGTAAATTTATTTACCTAACAGATAGGACTGTTAGTTTTAAAAACCAAATTTTGATTTGAAATCATCCCAATACCCGATGGAAACATCTGGCAACAATTGGAATTTCACCTTGTAGCCTGCTGCTTGAATAGCTTGGAAGGCTTCTGCTTCTTCCTGAGTGATGGATTGGTTATTTCCCAATTTTACAGCTCCAGGACGATCATTTGCAGGGCCTACGATGATTTCTTTAACATCACCTGGGACAAACCCTTGGTCGACCAAAATTTCCTTCATATCGATTGGATTTTTGGTGATCAAGAAGTAACGACTATCTGATTCTGTTACTTTTGCTGATTTTTCTTTAAAGGCTTCCTTTGTCCATACAAAGGTTTTCTTGTCTGATGCGCCTTTGTAAGCTTGAATCAAAACCTTGTTTGATGCTGCTGCATCGTTTACGGCAATCAAACCATCACATGGTTTTTCCTTTGCCCAGCGTGTGACTGTCTGACCGTGAATCATGCGGTCATCAATCCGTACAAATGTTACTACCATAAGGTACCTCCCTATTAAATATCGTCATCATCTTCTTCAGCACCAGTGGCTGAAACTTCAAAAGGCTGTAGTGCAGATCGTGCTTCTGATAAGATGGTGGCTGACAAATCGTCTCCATCCAACACATCCTTCATCACAACTGCCGTCAAAGCCATGGTGAGGTTCATCCCACCAAGGATCAAGGCTCCATCGAGCTTTCCAGCTTCTTCTAGAACCGTGGCTGCAGTGGTTAATGGACTACCACCTACGATATCTGCCAAGACCAAAACAGAATCATCAGCTGTCAATCCTGAAATGCTCTCTCTGAAATCAACTGCGAAGTCATCGACCGATTTTCCTTCTTTGAGTCCAACTGCGATGACCTGATCCATCTTATCACCAGCAAACATGGCTAGTGATGTTTTTAGACCTTCTGCCAGTCCACCATGACTGACCAAAACGAGGTATTTCATTTTGCTACGCCTCCTTTATTTGACTCTATTGTAGATTATTTGAAAGCGGTTTTACATTGTCAAATGTCACATTCCTAATATGACATTTAGCAATAAAAAAATGACATCTGTCACTTGACAAAATGCCATCTTATTTTACTCTAAACTCCTACCTGTAGACTACTTTCAATCTCCCTCTGAATTTGAGGCAAACGGTTCTCGACATCCTGATCGCGCAATGCATTACCAATCAAGTAGTCTAGCTTTTCTAACACCTCTTTTGAGACATTTTTCGGACTACTTTCAACAGCTTGTTCCATGATGCGGTTCAAGGTCTGATTGGTCAAGGAATCTGTTCCAAAATCATCCACCTGCAGAAGGTCTTTACTAGAGCGACTCTTGACGACCTGTGGCATGACAGAGATCCCTTGGGATTGGGCAAAGAGGGTTTGTTGAATGTCTGGATCCTCTGTTAAGAGTTGCATCAATTCCCAAGCCAACTTGGAATGAGAACTTCGAGCTGACATAGCAAAAGAAGTCGTCGTGACCAAGGTTGCCTTGGTCGATTTTGACTTAGCAGGCATCGGGATACAGGTCCAGGTGAAGTTTGAATATTTAGAAACGTGGTAGGGATAAGGTTTATAGGTCCGATATTGAGCCAAGGTCATGGGATAGAAGGCGACTTTTCCCTGGTCAAAATCTTTAGAACTCACCTTGTAATTTTTATTTAAATCTTCCAATTTTTGAAGAAAAGTCAAAGACTCTTTGACTTCTGGAGCCGTGAGCTTGAGCATGCCTCCTTGGAAAAGATGACCTCCATTTGCCGCCAAGGCTTCTTTCCAGGTGTATTCTGTACTCCCAAATTGGTCCAATTGCCCATCCCCATTGGTATCTTTGGTTAGTTTCTTGCAAATCGTATAGAACTCTTCAAGGGTCCAGCCTTCTTTGGGAACCGCGATACCTTCTTTATCCAAGAGATCTTTATTGACACACATCAAAATCGGATTGCTTTCATAAGGTAAGGCATAGGTTTGCCCCTGATAGACACCGGATTCAAAGGCAACGGGATAAAAGGCAGCTTGATCTTTTCGATCCATATAGCCGTTTAACTTTTCTAATACGCCTCGCGCTGCTAATAAGGAAAGATCTTGCTCAGAGACCATAAACACATCTGGCGTCTTTCCTGAGACAATCTTTTCAGAGAGCCAGTCTGAATAATCTGACTGCGGAATCCCGTTTTCATACTCTACACGAACGTGGGGATGGGATTTTTCAAATTTTTGAATCGCACGATCCAAGGCATGGGAACGTTGACTGGTCGGCACATCCCAGCTAGAACCTGCATAAACGCCGATATGGAGTACGGTCGGTTGCTGTTTCCACCAATAAAAACCCGCGCTCGCACAGAGCACAACAAGGAGACCAATCCCCCAACAAAGATGCTTTCGCTTCAATTTCATTCTGTATTTCCTTTAGAAAAATCACGTCTCGTCACTCCTGTTTGGACTGACCAGATCGCTAATTGCGTTCGATCTCGTAGGTTTAATTTCGCCAAAATCGTTGATAAGTAATTGCGCACGGTTCCTTCTGATAAGAAGAGTTTGGCTGCAATTTCTTTATTGGACTCCCCATAGCCGACCTCTTGGATAATGCGCCATTCCGTCGTGCTCAAATCCTTGACATTGTCCTCATCTACAGCAATAGAGAAGTTGGTTTTGGCCATTTGTGAGAAAATTTGAAAGACTTTACTAGCGATATTCGGGTTGATCATGGCTCCGCCCTGATATACCACCTTAATCGCTTCATAGAGTTCCTCTGTCGAGGCTCCCTTTAAAAGATAACCTGAAGCACCATACTTGAGTGCACTATAGATAAATTCATCATCGTCAAAGGTCGTTAAAATAATAATTTTGATATCCGGATAGTGCTCTTTGACTTCTTTTGTCGCCAAAACCCCATCCATGCCTGGCATCCGAATATCCATTAAGATCAGGTCAGGATGTGTCTGTGGAATGCTAGATAAGACGTGATTCCCATCTTCCACTGTGGCCACCACTTCGATATCGGGGTGGGCTGACAAAATAATTTTCAGAGATTCTCGAATCAAGGCCTGGTCATCTGCCACCATTACTTTTATCACCATCTCTATCTCCCTTCTTTATATTTCGGTAAACTGACGCGCGTGAAAAATCCATCGCGACTTTCAAATTGAAGCTGTCCTCCTAGGATGGAAATACGCTCCATCATCTGCTTGAGCCCATAGCCATAGGTCAAGGTTTCAAATCCAACCCCATTGTCCTGCAACTCAATCAGGTAATTTTCTTTATCCTCAAAAAAATGAAGGCTCATCTGACTGGCATGACCGTGGCGAACCGCATTGGTCATAGACTCTTGGATCACACGAAAGATCGTATCTTCAATCATGACGTCCATATCGACATCGACCCATTCATAGTGTAAATCAACCTGCAAGTTGGAAAGCGTCTGGTACTCGCGGATCATCTTTTCCAAAGCATCTTTGAGGGTTCGTCCCTCAAGGGCACCTGGACGGAGGCGGTTGAGAGAGCCCCTCACATCCTGGATCCCTTCCCGGACAACTTCTGATACACTTTTTACCTGCTCTTTTGCCCGATTGGGATCGATATCAATCAAGACCCCAACAGCATCTAAGCCGGCCGAGATCCCTGTTAGCGCGTGTCCCAAGGTATCGTGAATTTCCCGAGCAATCCGCTTGCGCTCCCGATCTTCTGCAATCTTCTCAGACAAGGCCATATAGTTGTTCAACTCCGTATTGACCTTCGAAACCATGGCCAACTCTTCTTCTACTTCGTGGTTTTCCGCAAGAACATTCATAATATAGAACAAAAGTGAAATAATGAAGAGCACCATATTCAAGGCATAGAGGGAATTCTTCAAGAAAAAGGCCAGAATCCGAATAGAGGCAGGATAAAAATGAATATAGACATCAAGAGAAGGTATCGGAAAGAAAAGCGAAAAGACGTCTGAATTGGTCACAAGAAGCATCAAGAAACTCACTAGGATAAACGCAAACCAATACTTGCGGTCTCGCTTGGTATTCAACTCTTTGGAACCATAGAAGATATCCGCAAAAACCAATAGAATAAGCCCGTTATAAGCTACATTTTGGACCCACATCAAGAGCAACATCAGGAGGATCTCCAGAATGTTCCACTTATCAAAAATGGACCATCGACTCGTTTGAGACCGGTAACGACTCATGGAGATCAAGGCAATTCCAGCAAATAAGAGCGCAGACAACCAAAAAGTTGTAGAGGGCGCAAAAGGAATACGCTCTAAGCGTTCTACTAATAGAGAAGCTTGCCGTTGGGCAATGATATAGTTGGTTGCTTGAAGATAGATGATACTGTTGAGCATCACAGCGATAAAATTTACGACCATCAGGATGGCTAAACTGTATCTCACACCTCTAAATTTTCTCATTACTGCCACCCATTCACATCAAAGTGATCGATGTTTTCCTTTGTCATCATTTGAACCGGAATGGTTATCTCTTTTTGGTAGCTTTTCCCAGCCGTCATATCTTGGATGACCTCCATCACGCGGTCTCCCATCTTCAACGGAGACTGGGCAACGGTTCCCACGACATCATCTGTCGAGTGTAGCAAGGCTTTCATATCTGGTGAGCCATCAATCCCATAGATCGCAATGGGATGGGTGATTCCTTGCTCCTTGATCGCTGCTAAAGCTCCTATAGCTGAACGGTCATTCAAGGCGACTAGAGTATCGACATTCCCCCCTGACTGCAAAAACTTACGGACAGCGGGCATGGCGATCTCCGTCTGACCCTTGGTTTCTAGTTCCGAGATAATCTCATATGACCCATGTCCTTTGATGGTATCCTTAAATCCCTGAATCCGCGTATCTGCTGAAACAGTCCCCTTATGCTCTAAGAGCAAAATACGAGCATTTGAGGAGCGTTTCATCAGCTCTTTCGCAATCAAGACTCCTGCCTGGTAGTTGTCAGAGACAATGCTGGCATCCGGCTTAAAATGCTTGAGCTGGGTATCAACTGCAATGATCTTAATTCCTTGTTTTCTAGCTTTTTTAAGAGCTCTTAAAATGGGCTGACTATCCCCTTTAACCGGATTAATCACAATCACATTTACCTTTTGAGCGCAAAAATCATCGATCTGCTGGCTCTGCCTTTTTTCGTCCAATTCTGGATCTCGGACAGATACAAGAGCCCCTCTCTCATCAGCAATTCGACTAATTTCCGAATGAATACTTTTATAGAACTCATTGTTCATGGTCATATAGGTGACACCGATCTTGGTCTGATCCTTGATGCTACTGGTTTGACAAACGGCATAGATCCACAAGAGGATGCAGGCCACTGGAATCACCAGTAAAACCCGTTTTATCAGCCATTTCAACCGTTCTTTTCTTTCTTCTTTCCCCTTCAAACTCCGTTCCTTTTCTGAAAATTTTGAATATATATTACTTTATTTTACTACTTTTTCAAGATAAATGCTGGCTTTTATTGTACAGATGCATATTTTTGATTTATTTTTAAAAGAGTAATTCCCGAATGAAACCCCTACCAAGTATCAAAAAAGCTGGTCTATAAACGAACCAGCTTTCTTTTTTTATTTCTAAAAAGGAAGATCTTCCTCTTCTAAGATGATATCGGCCAAATCTCCCGTTCCACCATTTTCACGCATCGCTCGCTGAGCGCGGCTCTCTAGCAACTGAAAACTTTGGCAGAGGACCTCTGTCACATACTGCATAACTCCATTTTTCTCGTAGCGGCGCGTCCGAATCTCTCCATCCAAAGAGATCAGGCTCCCTTTGCTAGCATAACTAGCCATGGTTTCAGCCAATTTCCCCCAGACAACGACATTGACAAAATCAGTCTCTCGCTCCCCGTTTTGGTCCTTGTAGCGACGATTGACCGCAACGGTCACTCGGGCAACGGATTTGTCTGTGCTGGTTTTATGCAATTCTGGAGCCGCTACTAAGCGACCGATTAAAACAACTTTATTATACATCATTTACCTCCTATCTATTTATTCGAAAAAATTTTAAAAAATGGAGGTGACAAACCAAAATCAAAAAATCTAGGATTCAAAATATCCTAGATTCTTCTCTTTATTCGTGCCAGTGACGAGCAGGATCAAAAGGTGTCCCTGCTACTTCTGCATCATCCAATTCAATAATGCCTCGTTTTTGAGGAGCATTTGGCAAGTGCAATTCACGCGGACTGCACATCATGCCATAACTTTTTTCACCACGAAGGGCCCCTGGGAAAATCAAGCTGCCATCCGGCATCATAGCACCTGGAAGAGCGACAATGGTCTTGAGACCCACCCGCGCATTTGGAGCTCCAGCTACGATCTGAACCGTCTTATCTGGTCCAACTGCTACTTGGCAGATATTCAAGTGGTCACTATCTGGATGGGCTACCATTTCAAGGATTTCTCCCACCACAAATTTTGGTTCCCGATCATTGACCAATCGTTCTGCGAAGCCTTCTCTTTCCAATTCTTGGTTCAAACGAGCTACTTGCTCATCTGTCAAAAAGACTTGGCCCTTGCCTTCGATGGCGAAGAAAGATGAGGCATCAAAGATATTCCAGGCAACCGTTTCTTGGTTGTCCTCACGGTAAACACGAGCCACTTTTCCTTTTCTCTCCACCGCGAGCTTGGCTTCCCCACTATTTTTCAGGGTCAACATCAAGACATCGCCGACTTGTTCTTTGTTGTATGTTACAATCATGATTTTCTCCTATTTTAATCCTGCTAAGAATGCTGTAATCTGCGCTTTGGTTTTCCGATCCCGATTGACAAACCGACCGATTTCCTTATCCTTTTCCAGAACCACCAAACTTGGGATCCCATAAACATCCCAGACTTTCGCCAGATCCATATAGGCATCGCGGTCAATCAAGATAAAGGTAAATTCGGGATTTTCAGCCTCAATCTCCGGCAAAAAAGGTTTGAGGTAACGGCAATCCCCACACCAATCTGCTGAAAAGACAAACACTTTCTTGTCCTCTTGCTCTATATAAGAAGCAATTTCTTCTAGAGAATTTGGTGTAATCATAGTTTTTCCTCTTCATAATGCAAGAGACCGTCCTCATAGACAAAGCGGTAATGGCGCTCATCTTCAAAAATGACACCACCTACTAAGCGCTCTTCACTAGACTCGTAGAGTTCCACATACAGAGTCGCAATCGTCCCCATAGCTTCCATTTGCTCCCGTACTTCTGCTACCAATTCTTCTTGGGTACGGAGACGCTTTTGATCTTTGGCAATTTTATAAACACCGGCCGCAAGGGCTCCTGCACTTGCTACAGCCAGACTAGACAAAATAATTTTTTTAGCTTTCATAGTGCCTATTGTAACACAAAATAAGCAGAGGGACAACGGTCTAGGCTAGATCTCTCCCTCTGCTTTTAGAGACTGATTTCCATAATAACGCTACCATCCTTGTAGAAAAAGTGATAAAATAGCATCAGAAAGAAGGTAACCTATGACTGATTTATTTTCTAAAATCAAAGAAGTAACTGAAATCCCTGCTATCTCAGGTCATGAAGCTCCTGTACGGGATTATTTGCGCCAACAATTGACCCCTCATGTGGACGAAATCGTGACAGATGGTCTCGGTGGGATCTTTGGGGTCAAACACTCCACAGCAGCCGATGCTCCTCGTATCTTAGTAGCTGCTCACATGGATGAAGTTGGTTTTATGATCAGCGAAATCAAAGCTGACGGAACTTTCCGTGTTGTCCCAATCGGAGGTTGGAATCCGATGGTCGTCAGCAGCCAACGCTTCAAACTCTTTACACGTGACGGGCGTGAATACCCTGCTATTTCAGGATCTGTTCCTCCTCATTTGACACGTGGAACAGGTGGACCAACCGTACCTGCTATTAGCGACATCGTCTTTGATGCAGGCTTTAGCTCTAAGGCTGAAGCTGAAAGTTATGGGATCCGTCCTGGAGATACTTTGGTCCCAGATAGCTCTGCGATTCTCACTGCTAATGGTAAAAACGTCATCTCAAAAGCATGGGATAACCGCTACGGCGTCTTGATGGTCAGCGAATTGGCTAAGAGTCTTTCTGGACAAGCCTTAAACAACGAACTCTATGTAGGGGCCAACGTTCAAGAAGAAGTGGGACTTCGTGGAGCTCACACTTCAACCACTAAATTTGATCCTGAAATCTTCCTTGCTGTAGACTGTTCGCCAGCAGCTGATGTCTTTGGAGACCAAGGTGCGATTGGGGAAGGAACACTGCTTCGCTTCTACGATCCAGGTCACATCATGCTACCAAATATGAAAGATTTCTTGCTCACTACTGCTGAAGAAGCGGGCATCAAATTCCAATACTATTGTGCCAAAGGTGGTACCGATGCAGGTGCAGCACACTTGAAGAATGGTGGAGTCCCATCAACCACTATTGGTGTCTGTGCACGTTACATCCACTCTCACCAAACCCTCTATGCCATGGATGATTTCTTGCAAGCGCAAGCCTTCTTACAAGCATTGGTTAAGAAATTGGATCGCTCTACAGTTGATTTGATCAAACACTATTAAGCAGCATCGATCTGAAGCCCCGTAAGGGGCTTTTTTAGGGGGAAAACAAACTTCTCTTGGAAACTTTCCACCGTGAGTCACCATTGAGCCCTTTGGCATCCACATTCCCCTTAGGAAAGTATCTTAGAATATTTTATCTTCCATCTGTTTTCTGATATAATATGAAAGAATGAAATGGTAGGGACGGAACACTCATCCTTGGATTTGTGTGGCAGGCCCTTCCCTTATATACAGGAGTTTTACATGAAAAAACAAGCTTTTAGTTCTGAAAAGTATTTGAACTTGCAACGTGACCACATTATTGAGCGGATCAACCAATTCGATGGCAAGCTCTACCTTGAATTTGGTGGTAAGATGTTAGAAGACTTCCACGCTGCTCGTGTCCTCCCTGGATACGAACCAGATAATAAGATCAAGTTGCTCCAAGAATTGCGCGACCAAGTGGAAATTGTCATTGCCATCAATGCCAACAACATTGAGCACTCAAAAGCCCGTGGGGATCTAGGAATTTCTTATGACCAAGAAGTGCTACGCTTGATCGACAAATTCAATGAATTGGGGATCTTTGTAGGCTCTGTCGTCATCACCCAATATGCTGGACAAGCTGCAGCAGACGCCTTTCGCAAACAACTGGACAAGAGTGGGATCGCCTCTTATCTCCACTATCCGATCAAGGGTTATCCGACCGATATGGACCACATCATCTCTCCTGAAGGGATGGGGAAAAACGACTACATCAAAACTAGCCGCAATTTGGTCGTTGTGACGGCTCCTGGACCTGGTTCTGGTAAGCTGGCAACGTGTATGTCCAATATGTACCATGACCAATTAAATGGGATCAAATCCGGTTATGCTAAGTTTGAAACCTTCCCAGTATGGAATCTTCCTTTGCACCACCCAGTCAACTTGGCTTATGAAGCAGCGACTGCAGATCTAGACGATGTCAATATGATCGATCCCTTCCACCTCCAAACCTACGGGGAAACAACGGTCAACTACAACCGCGATATCGAGATCTTCCCTGTCTTGAAGCGCATGTTGGAACGCATCTTAGGAACCTCCCCTTACGCTTCTCCAACAGACATGGGCGTCAACATGGTTGGCTTTGCCATTGTGGACAATGACGCTGCGATTGAAGCTTCCCAACAAGAAATCATCCGTCGCTATTACCAAACTATCTTAGATGTCAAAGCTGAACGCGTCGGTGAAGGAGCTGTCAAGAAGATTGAGCTCTTGATGAATGATTTGGGCATTACTCCAAATGACCGGAAAGTGACCGTGCTTGCTCGTCAGAAAGAAGAAGAAACAGGCGAGCCAGCCTTGGCCCTTGAATTACCAAACGGCGAGATGGTGACCGGAAAAACCTCTGATCTCTTTGGCCCAACCGCAGCCCTCTTGATCAATGCAATCAAGAAATTGGCGCATATTGACAAAGAAACCAAATTAATCGAGCCAGAATACGTCCAACCTATCCAAGGCTTGAAGATCAATCATTTGGGTAGCCGTAACCCTCGTCTCCACTCAAACGAGATCCTCATTGCCCTGGCCATTACAGCTATGACCAATGAAGATGCTAAGCTTGCTATGCAAGAATTAGGCAAGTTGAAAGGCAGCGAAGCCCACTCAACCGTGATGCTGACAGACGAAGACAAGAATGTCCTTCGCAAGCTCGGTATCAACGTCACCATGGACCCTGTCTACCAATACGATCGCTTGTATCGTAAATAAACTAAGACAAACAAAAACAATCCCTGTTTTAGGAATTGTTCAGATTGAAGACAAAGTCTTCTTAAAAAACTTTCCTTAGGCGAGTACGGACGTCAGCGAACTTCTACGAAGTTCCATGACTAATTATTGAGCCTAAGGTCCCAATAATTCAGAGTGCCTGAAACTGAGTCGTTTCAGGCACTTTTCTCACGGCGGAAAGTTTCAGAATATGATTGAATAACTATAACGAGTATAATTTTTAAAGAATTGATTAGATTTTATTAAAGATTCGTTTCTCTACGCTCTCAACAATCCCTCGAATAGGGATTGTTTTTTTATGATGCAAAGAAGAGGGACTATTTGACAGCCTCCCATAATTGGCGAATGGGCTTTCTTTGAACAGGGTCCACAAAATGAGGAGCAATTTCATTCAAAGACTCTAGGACAAAGGCACGTTCTGCCACATAAGGATGCGGCAAGATCAAGTTTGGACTGTAACAAATGGTGTCCTCCATATAGAGCAGATCTAGATCGATCACACGTGGACCCCACTTGACCTCACGGATACGTCCCATTTCCTGCTCAATGGCCAGTAAGGTCTCTAATAAATCCTCTGGGGTCATCCAGGTTTCAACTTCTGCCACTTGATTCAAAAAGGTGTCCTGCTCCACTCCTCCCCAAGGTTCTGTTTCAATCCTTGTGGATGTCTGAAGAAGGCGAATGCCTCGATCCTTGATTTTTTCTAGCGCCGTCTCTAGTTGCAGTTGTTTATCTCCCATATTGGTGCCAAGCCCAATAAAGGCCCGTTTTTTCTCCCGTTCGATTGTCACCGAACAAGTCTCTAATGGCAAGGGAACAGGAGCCCAGGGCTTTTTCAACTCCAGACGAACTTTTTCTACAAAGGCATAGCTTTCGAAAATCTTTTGAACCAACTGAAAGGCCACCGTTTCAATCAGATCGATCTTTTCTGCCTGCATCCACTCGGTCAACTGTTCCGCCAAGATACCGTAATGGATCGAAGCATCCAAATCTCCTGTGCGGGCTGCACGTGTCATCTCATAATCCACCCATAGGTCTATGACAAAGCGTTGTCCCAATTCTTTTTCTGCCGGAAAAACACCATGATAGGCGTATATCTCTAAGTCCTTGATCCGTAATTGATCCACTCTCTTCACCTCTTATAGCCGGCCATTAGTGGCCCATGAGTTTATAGGCTTCATTTTTCAAGTCATTATCTGTCGCAAGCAGTCCACGTGCAGCAGTTGTCACTGTTGCAGTCCCAGGTTTACGGACACCACGCATGTTCATACACATATGTTCTGCTTCCACCCAGACCAGCGCCCCTTGTGCTCCTAGATATTCCATCAAGGCATCCGCGATTTCAACTGTCAAACGCTCTTGAATTTGAGGTTTTTTTGCATAGACTTCAACCGTACGAGCCAGTTTTGAAAGCCCAGCAACGCGGCCATTTGGAATGTAGGCAATGTGCACTTTTCCATAAAAGGGCAAAAAGTGATGCTCACACATGGAATGGAAGAAGATATCCTTCTCGACCACCATATTGTTATCAATGATTTCAAATGATTTAGACAGGTGCTCTTCTGCTGTCTGCCCTAGCCCTGCAAAGATTTCTTGGTACATCTTGGCAATGCGGGTTGGCGTTTCCTGAAGTCCCTCACGGTTCTCATCTTCACCGACTGCCTCGATGATCATTTTCACTGCTTCTTCAATTTTCTTTGTATCCATATCATCTCCTAGTTGGATTTTTCTGTTTTTAATAAATAAGGTCGTACCTGGCTAAGGAAGTAGAGCGACCCCGTTACAATGAGGAGCTCATTGCCTTCAGCTTGCCAGTTTTGTAGAAACTCTTGCCAGTTGACTTCCTCAAGCTGATGGTTTTTCGCAGCAGCTCTTATCTCTTCTTGAGAATAAGCTCTTGGATCTTCAAAGCTCGTGAGGATCAAGCGACTATTTTCTAGTTCCTGCCACTGAATGAGCATCTCTTCTAAGGCTTTGGTCCGGATGCAGGTAAAAAGAATGGTCTTATTTTGACTTGGGAACAGTTCCCGAAGACTTGCGATCAAAGGCGCAACGGCATGGGGGTTATGGGCCCCATCTAGTAAGATCATGGGATTTTGCGAGACCACTTCCATCCGGCCAGGCCAGACGACTTGATGCAAGGCCTCATCCACTAACTCTCTTGACAAGAGTTCACGCCCTTCTCTTTCAAAAAGTACATCACAGATACTGATCGCAAGAGCTGCATTTCTAGCCTGGTGATGACCTAAGAGCGCTACTTGATAGGAGGCTGTTTCTCTTTTGGAACTGTGATAAGAAAAGGATTGGCCCGATAGACAAGAGGCCTCTAGCTCAACTTGGTAATCTCTGTCATAGGCTGTTATCGGTGCCTGCTTCTGAATCGCAATGCCTTCAATGACTTGGCTGGCTTCTGCTTCTAATTTCCCTAGAACCAGAGGAATTCCTGGCTTAATGATGCCTGCCTTTTCACGGGCGATGGAAGCCAGATCTGGCCCAAGAAGGGCGACATGATCCAAGCCAATCGAAGTGATCGCCGTCAGAACAGGCTGACAGACATTGGTACTGTCTAGTCGTCCCCCCATACCGACTTCCATGATCACATAATCCAGCTCCTCGTGAGCAAAATAATCATAGGCGATGGCCGTCATCACTTCAAATTCCGTCAACCCTTGAAAAACAGCCCTTGATTGTTCAGCTTCCAGGAGTTGCTGGTAACTATCCAGGTAGGTTTGCAGGTCTTGATCCGAAATGGCTTCGCCATTAATGGTGATTTGGTCATTGTAATGGATCAGATAAGGAGAGGTAAAGACTCCAACTCGTAAACCTGCCTGCCTCAAGAGTTGGGACAAGGTGGCAATGGTAGAGCCTTTGCCATTGGTCCCCGCAATATGGATGACCCGACAGTCTAGGTGAGGATTTCCTCTCAAAGCCAAGAGAGCTTCCATGCGCTCCAAGCCGAAATGTGGATCTTGGGAACGATAGGCCTCTAGCCAACGAAGATCCAACTGATGTTCTTTTGTCTTCATTTACTTGTATTGTTTTAAATTGGTATCTGCTGCCTCTTGGGCTTGGAAAATAGCTTGGCCCAGACTGGCTGCCATCTTGTGAAGGGGAATATCATGCACCCGCACCACTTCGACTCCTTGACTGGCTGCAATACTGGTCAAATGGCTCGAAGCCAGGTCCCGATTCCAAAAACCAGTCTCCGTTGCAGGATCTGTTTCAAATCCAGCTTCCTCAATAATATTGACCACAAAACGTTTGCGGGAGACCCCTAGAAAGATCGGATAGCCCTTTTGGTGAATCGTCCCGAGTTCTTGTAATAAAAGTAAGTTCTCTCGCTTGGTCAAACCAAATCCGATCCCAGGATCCAGCATAATACGATCCATCTGGACACCAGCTGCTTTCGCTACCGCAAGCGAGCGGTCAAAGAAGGTCCACATCAAGTCTTGAATCGGTTCTTGAGCCATCTGTTGAAGTTCTTGCTCTGAAAAGACTGGTTCAAAACCAAAACTTGGAAAGATAGTGGAACTTGGATGATGCGGTCTTGCCATCACTGGATTAAACATGAGAACTGCGCTCGCTTCATGCTCCGCAACCACAGCAGCCATCTTAGGATCTCCAAGAAAACCAGTAATATCATTGACAATATCAGCTCCAGCTTCAAGCGCTGCGGCTGCCACCTGGGACTTCCAGGTATCCACTGAAATCAAGACATCACTTTCTTGCCGAATAGCTTCGATCACTGGAACCACGCGGTCAATTTCTTCTTGGATTTCCACATAATGACTTCCTGGTCTGGTTGATTCTCCTCCGATATCGAGGATCTGAGCTCCTTCTTGGATCAGTTTTCTCGCCTGCTGCACGGCTGCATCCACACTCGTATACTTACCGCCATCAGAAAATGAATCCGGAGTGACATTTAAGATCCCACAAAGAAGGGTCCCTTGGCCACTCAGCCATTTATTATCAATCATTTTCGTTCTCCTTTGATTCCCTTCCTACAGCATGATTGCGAACAAAAGAGGCTAGAACAAGTGTTCTAAACCTCTGAGTCTACTCTCCATACGGATTTCTGACCTTCTGTAGGATGGTTCTGCATCAAAACTCATTGGTACCTACCATTTTATCATAATTTATCATGGAAGAAAACTCTCCATACTGGCAATAAACAAAGGAGTATGACCACCGGATAATAATAAGCTAGCGCATTCAAGGTCATATGAAGGCAAATGCTATACTCGATCCGCTTATAGCGATAAGCCACCCAAGTTAAGATCAAGGACATGCCTCCGTAAGCTACCCACTCCCCTAGGGTACTCGGTCCATGCAAGTACGTAAAAAAGAGAGCACCGGCTAGATAACCGATTGGTTCTGCCCCTCGAAAGATCAAACGAGGGATAATGGCCCGACAGAGCAGCTCTTCTAGAATCGGAGCAACAAGGATCACGACCATGCCCATAGCAAGAAAAGGAGCATGAGATTGCAGTTCATTCAGAGCCGCTTGGTTTGCCGTCGTACCACCTGCCTCTTGTTTCAACAAGGGATAGGCGAGCAGGTTATTAGCCATCAACAAGAGAAGAAAAAGAAAATTTCTCCCCAAAGACGGCCAGGTTATAACCCGAGCATCTAAGTTCTCCAGAGGGCTCTTTTTGATGACTATATAAAAAATAAATAGCACCGCCACTGTCACCAAGAGAGTGAGGATAGTGACCCACCTTGCATCCATTCCTTCTTGAAGGGAATAAACCATGGTGATGAGGGGGAATTGTGAGAGAAAGAATAAGGGCACAAAAAGAAGGAGCCAGAGGGCATTCTTACATAATGGGTGCTTTCGAACAAATGACTGTATATTTTTCAATGGACAACCTCTTTCTTGTATAAAATAAGAAGACTGGGGCTTTCGCCTCCAGCCTTCTCTCTTTATTACAGTTTACTGATTTTTGAAACGTTCAACGTCACGCGCAATCACCAACTCTTCATCCGTTGGAATCACCAATACCTTCACACGGGAATCATCTGTAGAAATATCTCCGACAACTCCAAAGACGTTCTTTTCAGGGTCGACCTTGCAGCCAAACCAGCTGATTCCATTGATAATAGAAGAACGAACATTTACTGCATTTTCACCGATTCCTGCTGTAAAGATGATGGCATCTGCACCATTCAAGACTGCTAAGTATTGACCGATGTATTTTTGCAAACGATCGATAAAGATATCGTAAGCCAATTTAGCTTTTTCGTCTCCATTGTGCATCGCTGTATGGATATCCCGCATGTCACTAGAAGATCCAGAAACACCCAGAAGACCTGATTCACGATTGAGGATACGGCTGATATCTTCAGGTTTATTGAAATCCTCTGTATGTTCCATCAAGTAAGGAATAATCGCTGGATCGAGATCCCCTGTACGGGTTCCCATCATGACTCCACCTAGAGGGGTGAAGCCCATTGAGGTATCGACAGAGATTCCCTTGTCAACCGCTGTAACAGATACACCATTTCCAACGTGGCAGGTGATCAATTTCAATTCTTCTAATGGTTTTCCAAGAAGTTTAGCAGCTTCACCCGCTACATACTGATGACTGGTTCCATGAGCACCGTACTTACGGACCTTATTTTCTGTGTAATATTTGGTTGGAAGAGGGTAACGATAAGCTTTTTCCGGCATGGTTGTATGGAAAGAAGTATCAAATACCACAACACTGGTAATATTTGGACAAATCTCTCTAAAGGCGCGAATTCCAGCTGCATTTGCAGGATTATGAAGAGGTGCTAACAAAGACAATTCTTCTACTTTTCGAAGGACTTCGTCATCTACCAAGGCAGAATCCTTAAAGTATTCTCCACCAGCAACGACGCGGTGGCCCACACCTGTAATCTCATCGTAGGATTTGATAATATCAAAACGAATCAAATCATCCAACAAAATTTTTACAGCTTGTGTATGGTCCTGGATATCTAATACTTGTTTTTCAGAGCGTCCATCAAATTTAACGGTTGAAATAGAATCCTTCAAACCGATCCGTTCAATCAACCCTTTTGCAAGAACAGTTTCCTCTGGCATTTGGTACAATTGCCATTTCAAACTAGAGCTTCCTGCATTAATAGAAATTGTTTTCGACATATATTCACCTCATTAAGCGTTTTCACTTCCTCTATTATATCAGATCTTTGATCAAATTTCACTATCCTTTAACCAGTTTTGGAAACTTTCCATAAAGTGAACCACCTGGTCATGATCCTGGAGATCGGTAAAAGGATAGACAAAGGGCTGAACAGACTCTTCTTCTTGTTTTCGTAGGACGAAAATCGTCTTAGCATAGGCTGGATTTGAAAAAAGAGATTCTGGCAAGGTCAGCATGGCAAGAATTTGGGCTTTGTCTGTTAGCCAAGCTTTCAACAGATCACTCTGAGGGCTCGTCAAGAGGTTGTTTGGAGCTAAAAAGATGGCTACTCCTTGAGGTTTCAGGTATTTCAGAGCCTGTTCCATCATGAGGTGATGGGCATAGGTATGGCCTTCGGAGCTCGCCACCTGATAGCGCTGGGCAATTGCATCATCTGGATAATAGCCAATCGGTAAGTCGCTAACGATCAAGTCACTTTCTTTTAAAACTTGAGGACGCACCGCGTCGCCTTGTGCAAAGACAACACTGGATTCCATCACGTCTGCGATACTAGCAGATAGGTCAATCAAAAGATCATCCACTTCCAATCCTAAGTAATCAATCGTGAGGTGGCTATTGTTGACAATAGTCTCAGCGAGATTTCCGGTTCCACTTCCCACTTCTAAGACATCCAGTTGGTCGCTTTTAGCCAACTGATCGATCAAAAATGTAATGATAAAACCAATCGCATCTGGTGTGAACTGGTGATTCGCTTGTAAAGGTTCTGTCTGAGCGGCTTTCATAAAAAGGAATTGGTAGGCTCTACGCCATTCTTCCTTACTTAAACCTAGTTCTTTTAATTTTTTGCTATTGTTTTTAACAATGTCTAGATCCGTCTTACCATCCAAATACATGGCATTCTGTTCAATCAAGGCGTCATAAAAGCTGGTCGACAATTCATTTTGAATACTTTGAGTGTTTTCTAATAGATAGGTATAGGCTTGTTCAATTTTTTCGAAATTCATGATTTCCTCCGCACACTATCATACCAAAAATTAGTCTTTTTCGCTATTTTCTGATGGTTCCTTGGTCTCGTTTGGCGTCTTTTCAGAAGGCGTTTCGGTCCCTGCCTTCTCCTTATCTTTCTGCGTCTTCTTCTTTTCTTTTTGACTCTTCTTGTTTTCCTTTTCTTCCCTTACAGGAAGGACAAACTCATAGCTTTCGCCATTCATCTTAGCCTGAGCATGAAGAAAACCAGTGTCCTGCTGTAGCTGAACAACTCCAGACTTTAAATGAATCTCTGATGTCTTCTCATCACTCTTTCTCTTTTCAAGAGCCAATTGTACCAAAGCATAGGCCCGAAGGCGATCTTGACTCGTCTTTAAGATCCGTCTCTCCGCAACCTGACGGTGCAGGTAAAACTGAAGCAAGAGACTAAAAATCGCTGCCATCAAGAGGGCGTAGAGCAAGACACCAGCCTTAACTTTTTTCATTTTGCATCGCTGGTACCACATGGTAGACATACTCCCTTTCTAGACCTTCTTCGAAATTCAACCGTAGATGAATCAACTCTCCCTCCTGCCAAATTTGGCTAGAGCGAACTCCTGAAATCATAGGCTGATAGCCCCTGCCCTTATCATCTGTTTTTCGGATATCATCTCCTTTAGATTGACCAATGGCAATTGGTTTTTGATCCTGAACCAAGTAGATATGATTGTCCGCTACTTTTTCAAAATGGCTCCGATCCAATTCCACCTGCAATTGTTGCTGAAAAAGTATCCATTCTTCCTGCTTTTGATGCGCCTGGTAGTCCAATTCAGCATGCAGGAGCTTGGTCAAGCCTTGAAAGACCAACACTCCCCCACTAAGCACCAAGAGAGCGACCAAGGCTTCGAGCAGGGTAAAGGCCTTGACCTTTCCTTTATTCCACATGCAGCACCACCTTTCCTTGATGATAGACCGTGAGTTGATCGGCATCTTTTTCGACTTGAACCTGAATACCATTGGCCTCTAGATGATTTTGCCCTGTCTGAAGCGCCATTTGAGCGACAGATAAGACCTCTACCTCTTTGAAATCCGCTAGTCGCTCCTTGCGCGAACGCCGGATCTCCCCTAACAATAAGGTCGTAATCATGGCAAATAAACCCAAGGCTACCAAAGATTCTATGAGAATACTAGCGGGAACGGATGCTTTTTTTAATTTTCCCATTTCCAAGCGACAGTTGATAGGTCACCACTCCTCTCTGTGTCTGAAAGTGAACATTGGCCAGGGATGAATTGCCACCTGCACGGTCTAAACGAATAGTTTTAGGATCTTGCAAAATGATAGAATCAGGAATCTCCACCGTCTGGTAGGGCGTTTGAATCTTCCTTGCAGTCACTTCAACATCCAATTCCGTTTGCCTTGCCAAGGCTATCTTTTGGCTTTCTTGATAGAGGTGTTCAAACTCTGCAAAAAATACTTTTTCTTCCACCTGCTGAAAGCTCGTCTTGATCGATCCCGATAAGCCCAGATAAATAAAACTAACGATCATCAAGGTCAGAAGGGTCTCCACCAAGGTGAAGGCCTTAATCTGCAACCGCACGAGTTTCTCCACTATTTTTCGCATAATAGGCACGATAAGATTCTGCTTGTTTGTTGGTAATATTTCCATCAGCAATTAGCTTTGATAGAGTGGCTTGGTCATTGGTATGATTGAGCTCGTACAATTCAGCCTGACTTTCGACTACCTTCACAACCGCTGCATTTCCTGTCTCTTTCACGGAGTCTTTTTGCTTGGTCAAATTCGGCACAAAGAGCAATAAGAGCACACTGATGATCAATAAGACCACCAACATTTCAATCAGTGTAAAGGCTTTAACCTTATAGGTTTTTAATGTTTTCATAAATGAACCTCCATATTTTGATAAATCGGCAGCAACATGGCTGCATAGAGTAAGACAATCACAAGAGCCACAAAGACAAACACCAAGGGTTGTATCACATTCATGGCCTTGTGAACCCGACGAAAGAAATCTTCCCATGTTTTTTCTGCGTAGATCTCTAGCTCACTTCCGAGCTTTGATTTGACTTCACCATATTCAATCATAAGGGGCAATTCTTTTTTGAAAAAAGGATACCCCCTGACCGTCTCTGAAAAGGACTGGCCACGATCTAAAGAAAGAGCTAAGTCCCTTCCAATTTCTTGAAAAAGCTGGGATTTTTGGTCCTGCATCATGGAAAAAATCTGAGACAACTCCAATCCTTGCCCAATCAGATTGCCCCATTCTCTGGCATAATAGGCTGTCAAATAAGCTTGAATCATGCCTTTTCCGAAAGGCAGATGAGACAAGGTTCTAAAAACCTTGATCTTGCCTGACTTTCGATAATAGAGAAAGCCGAGTAAGAAGAAGGTTACCAGTCCTGCTCCTAAGGCCAAAAAGAGTTGGGGGAAGGAACTAATCAATTGCGTCCCAATATTTTGAGCATCCATTTGAGGAAGCAAATAATTGCGGAGGCCTAGCATAATCAGAACTAAAAACCCAAGTAAGATAAGAGGATAGGTGCTTACCTCAATCAGCTTTTTCTTGACCTTGCGCATGTTTTCAAGGTAAGCACTGATTTTCTCCAAGCTCAATGCAAGATTGCCATGGAGCTCAGCAAGAGACAGCTGTGTCGTCACCGCATCTGAAAAACCGATCCCCGCCATCATCTCTGAAAAACTCCGGCCCCGCGAGAGATCCTCTCGCATCTGGGAAACCAAACGACTCTCCACTAGGTGAGAGCGATCCAGAAAATCGACAATCTCAGACAGATGAAAACCACTCGAATAAAGATTCAAAAACAATTCGATGATTTGCTTTTGTTTAGCGGTAGATAATTTTTTCGGCTTGGGCTTGAGCCAGCTGGATATATCCCGATTGAGCCAAGAGATCCATTTGTTGGTTCCAGCGGCTGGCTGAGTGCTCTTGGTAGTTTTCCGTCGCAAAATCGACCACACCTCCTCCTGCAATTAATCGTTGGTAGCAAATACCTTGTAAAACAATCTTGAGCTCTTCCTCACTCACTCCAAGTTCTAAGAGCCTCTCATAAACACCTCGAACGCTCTTGGCATGGATCGTAGAGAAGACGGTGACTCCTGTCAAACTAGCTCGTACGACCGCACGAGCTGTTTCCCTATCTCGGATTTCTCCAATAATGAGAAGGTCCGGCCGATGGCGTAAGGAGAGTTTGATCAGGTTGTCATAGGTCATGCCGATCTGGTCATTCAGCTGAAGTTGAAGCATATTGTCCTGCTTGATCTCGACAGGGTCTTCAATAGACATGACTTGCTGGTCCGCAAAGCGCTCTTGCGCCAACGCATGCATGAGAGTGGTCTTTCCCGAACCAACAGGACCTGCAAAGAGATAGAGGCCACGACCAGCCAATTTCTTCTGCAAGTCTGGCAACTGATCAAACCAAAAACGCAATTCGCGTTCCTCATCATGCAAGAGCCGAATAACCAAGCTTTCATAGCCACGATAATCCCCCACCGTCGACAAGCGAATCGAAACCACTCCATTCTCCAAAGGGTAATCACACGATCCTAGCTGGCTGCGCCTTTTTTCTCCCACATTCATCCCTGCTACGAACTTAAAGTGGCTGATAATAGCTGTCATCTCCTCAAAAGGGAAGGACTGCACAAAGCGCCTCTCGTCTCCCACCCTCATAAAAACTTGGTACTCCTCCTTCCGAGGAATGAAGTAAAGATCCTGAGCTTCTTCCTTTTTCCCCATACGGATTAGTTTTTTTGCAATTTCTTGAACCATAGTTCCTCCTCTCACTTATACTATTCGAAAAAGAAGACAAAAAAAGAAGACTTTCTAGATCGCTCTAGAAAATCTTCCGAATGTCTCTTATGACAGGGTTGTCCCCTTTTTTGAATCGAGTGTATATTGACAAGAACGGTGTTTGCGACTGCCTCTTTCCTTTTCGTAGCCTGGGCGGAGCTTGCTTTTAGGGATCTTGTGCTCGTCTTCTAGAAGGACAATCGAATGGAAAAACTGCACATCTTCACTGCAGTCCTCACACCACTCTTTCTCCTTGGTATCCCAAAAGATCGTCATGAGGTCACTCCGACTCTTATAACTTGGAAAATGCTCATTTAACTCCAACCATTTCTGCTTGTAGTATTTCAAAGCCTGGTAATAGTCTTCAAACTTCCGGCTACTGACGATATCTTCTTCCCAACCATCTAGAAACCACCAGGGTTCACAGTCCCCATACATTTCAATCACTCGATACATAAACTCTTCCATCCTTTGTATCCTCTATTATATAGAAAATCCTTTGAGAATAAAAGTTTTCTGCTCAGGACATGATTTTTCAAGTATTTTCAGGCGATTTTCACAGTTATTTTTCAAAAATAGACTACTTGATTTCTCTTGGGTCCTTTTTTCGAGAATCAAAAGAAGAGAGTCCCAACAAAATGGCGAGCCATCTTGGGGAACTCTCTTTTCTCAAGTATTTAGAACAATTCTAGTGCAATCATAGTTGTCATGGTTGCATCGTAATAGTTATTTAGAGGTAGATCTTGTGTAAAGATATACTTGTTCTGTTGCACCAACTTCAAATAGCCTTTTTCATGTTCAGAGGCATAGACAATCGGTGCCAAAAAGCTTGCTGCCTGATGATTGTTCAAGGCCTTCCCTTTCAAGTCATAACCTGCATACAGGTTTCTTTGACTCTTGAAAAAGTTAAGCATCTTTTTCACCAATTGTTGACTGGTTTTGTCCTTACTTTGAACAAGGTTGTATGGAAGGCGACAAGCGTTATACGAGTAGGCACCATCATACTTGGATTCAATCGTCTTGGGATCCGCTACGCGCGTTCCTTGCTCATCTACCCAGATGAAATCAGGTAGTAAACCTGTTTTGGTTTGGGAGCTGATCGTTTGGAGTTGCTGCAACATCTTTTCTTTGATATCCAACCACTTCGAATCTTTTGTCACTTCATAAAAGATCTGGAATTGCGCTGGCAATGTATCAGACGTCCGCATCAAATGATAAAACTCCGAGTCCTGATTAGCCCAATTCCCCACCGTTAACACACCAGTTTCTTCATTGTAGTTGTGTGCGAGAATATCTTCTAAAATCGCTTTGGCTTGAGCCTGGTAGTCTTTGGCTTGCTTTGGCCATTTCTGAGCGGCTTTTAGAAGAGCATAGGCGATGTAGAGATCTCCATCTGTAGCGTTATGATCCTCATCCTTTGCTTTTCCATTGCTGATGGTTTGTTTCCAAGACATCAATTGGGTACCTTCTAAGCGATGATTTAGATAATAGTGATAGAGTCGGTCAAAGTCTGCTTGTTGGGCTTGTCCTTTTTCAGCAGCTGCAACAGTAATGAGCATTCCATAACTTTGCGCTTCGGATAACACCACTGTTTGATTGCTATCATTGGTGGTTCGAACATAGGATTCTTTCCCTTTTGAAACAACAAAATGCTCATTCCACTGACGATAAATTCGATTTCGCATCTCCACTTTACTTCTCGTTCTCGCTAAAAACAAGGTCAAACAGAAAATGCAAAGGATGACTAGAAACCATACATATCTCATCTTTTTCGTTTTCATAATTTCTCCTATCCTGCGAATCGTTTTGTTTTAACCCATTTGGTTTCTTTCCGGTGCAATAGTTTATCCATCACAATCGAAGAGATGGCATCAATCGACACAATGATAAACAGTTGAGAATAGGTGAAATAGGCGGCCAAGGCCAACCAAATTTGCTTGGTAGTGGCTTGACCAAATTGTGAAGCAAGAGCTACATTAATCTGAAGCAGGTAAAGCCCAATCATCAAGATCCAATTGAAGAGCATCAATTGCGCAATGTAGATATTTTCTGAATCAAAGGCAAATGGAATTTGCACACCTGGCACCACTGTATGGATACACATGGCCAGAATATTGGCAAAAAAGATCAAGTCCGATAAGACGATGGCCGCATTAAACCAGAAGAAGACACAGGAATAGTTGGTCACTTCTAACTTCACGCGCCAATTTCCCTTACCAAATAAATGCTTGAAGTTGGAAAGAACCACTTCATAATTCCCTTTGGCCCAACGTTTCCGTTGCATATAATAACTCTTCAGAGTCTCTGGCTCTTGTTGGAAGGCTTCTGAATTATAGGCTAGCGCAATCAACTTCCCACTTTGCATAATCTTGAAGGAAATATCCGTATCCTCAGTCAAGGCACCGTTTTTCCATCCTCCGATACTCTTGACAAATTCGGTTTGAATAATGAAGTTAGTTCCTGGAATTCGTCCAATCTTAAAGAGATGCCACATGCCCACATGGTGGACCCGTTGGGTGACAACAATCTCTTGGTTGATACAGCGGGTCAAGAAGTTTTGATTGGCATTCCGCGTTTTATTGCGGCCGAAAGAAGCCACATGACGTTCTGGATCTTTGAGCACTTCTTTCACAAGGAAATAAAGAGCATTCTTTTCAGGCATGGCATCTGCATCATAGACGCAGATATAGTCTCCAGTCGCCATCGCCAAAGCGTCATTTAGCACACCGGCTTTCCCACCTGTCCCGCTTCGATTGATAATGGTCAAATCACGTCCGGCATACTCTGGCAATGCTTTAACCGCCAAACACTCTTCATAGGTGCGATCGGAACAATTATCCGCAAAGAGCAGTAATTCTACACGATCATGTGGGTAGTTCATATCAAGGATCGCTTTGGCTGTTTGTGCAATGACCACATCCTCATTATGGGCGGGTACGACAATGGTCACTTTTGGATAATAAGGAAGCGGATCCGTATTGACACGAAAATCACTGTGTTTAAACCAAAAATGAACGGCTGAAAAGAGGATTACTAGCCCCCAGGCTAAGGATAACCAAATCGAAATCAAGGCAATAATCATCACAATTTGACTAATCATGGTCCACCGCCTTAAAGTTTTTATTGACACGGCGGTAAATCACCGTATAAGCTACAAATAATACAATAAAGCACAAGGCAAAAAATACACTAATGCCTACAGCTATATTAAAAAATATATTTGTAAGAGACATGTTTTCCTCCTAATATTCCACAATAATATCTGTTTCAAGTTGACGTTTTAAGTAACGAATCATTTCTTTATAGCGATGGTATTTGGTTCGATTGGATTGATCCACTACAAGAAATCCTGACTGAAATTGGATGCCCTGAACCCCATCTTCTCCTTGGAACACCAGTCCTTCCAACTGTGGTTTTAAGACCGTCATATAATCGCTCTTCAGATCCCGCTCGCTATCAGAAGATAAAATCAAGAAATTACCGTCTGATACATAATACAAGCTTTCATTTGGCTTCAGATGATGCGTTAACAAATAGTTGATTTGGTTCAAGGTCCGATTGTACTCTCTCGGTTGCAATTGGAAGAACAATTCCTCGTGCGACCAGTGAATGAGTAAGGCCTGAATCGTATCATTGGTTTGTCCGCCATAAGAAGCGATGCGGTTGCGGTAATCTGCGTAAGCTTCTGGCTCTTGATCCTTCACTTTTGCAATCTCTTTAAAGAGGTGATAGCGAATTCGGGTCAAGATTCCAATCAAGACCGGAAAACTAAAGAGCAAGAGCAAGGCTTGATGAAATGGGATATAGACGACACCCACCACCAAAAAGACAATCCCAAGGGCAAATGACAACAGGATGGTCCATGTCAACAATAAATCCGATAAGACAATAGCAGAAAATAATCCTAAAACAAAGAACAATCCTTCCTCAATCAGAATCTCTCTTGCAAAAAACAAGCAGTAAAGTAAAAGAAGTACTTCGAAAACAATCAAAATCAGCAACCATCTACTTAACTTTTCCGTTTTTTTCATTTATTCTTTCTCTCCCTCATGAAATTCTTCAGCAGCCTCTCCCTGGCCAAAGTAATGTTTAATGGCTTGTACGATTCGCTCAGAAGCTTTTCCATCCCCATAAGGATTTCTGGCATTTGACATTTCAAGATACAGGCTTTCGTTGCTTAAGAGCTCTGTCATCGTCGTTTTGACGACGGCAGGATCTGTTCCAACTAATTTCAAAGTCCCCGCTTTAACCCCTTCTGGGCGTTCCGTTGTATCGCGCAATACCAATACCGGTTTTCCTAATGATGGCGCCTCCTCTTGCACCCCACCTGAATCCGACATGATAAAGTAACTTCTCGAAGCTAAGTTGTGGAAATCCAGCACATCTAGAGGCTCAATGAGGTGGATCCGATCATGTTCTCCTAATAGATCATTTGCCGCCTCTTGGACCGCTGGACTAAGATGCACTGGGTAAACCACTTCAATAGTCGGTTCTTGATCCACCATTTCTCTCAGAGCCCCAAAGACCGCTCGCATGGGTTGGCCTTGATTTTCTCTTCGATGCATGGTGACCAGGATGACTTTTTTATCTGGATCCAATTGATCTAACACTTCGTGGTGATAGTCCTCTTGAACCGTGAGTTTCAGCGCATCAATGGCAGTATTTCCCGTCACTACAATAGAGGATTCCGGATGATTTTCTTTTAAGAGATTGGCCTTACTTTCGCCTGTCGGCGCAAAATACAGATCCGCTAAATCATCCGTCATTTGACGGTTCATCTCTTCTGGATACGGTGAATATTTATCAAAGGTTCTCAAACCAGCTTCGACGTGACCAATGCGGACTTGATTGTAAAAGGCAACCAGACTCGCCGCAAAGGTAGTGGTCGTATCTCCATGGACGAGCACCATATCCGGCTTTTCTTTTTTGATAACTGGATCTAATTGATTCAGAATTTTAGAGGTAATGTCCAATAAGGTCTGGCTTTTTCCCATAATATCCAAATCGTAATCCGGTACGATGTTAAAGGTTTCTAAGACCTGGTCCAGCATTTGACGGTGCTGGGCAGTGACCACTGTGATGGTCTCAATAACCTCCTTTTGTTTTTGCAACTCCAACACCAAAGGGGCCATTTTGATGGCCTCCGGTCGGGTTCCAAACACAACCATAATTTTCAATTTTCCCATAAACTTCTCCCGTTGACATGCATGTAATTCAACATTTTTTTAATTTGTGTACATCTTTTTTCATTCTACCGTCAATGACTTTAAATGTCAAACCGATTTTGGGTTTTATAAAGAAATTACTAATAGTTAGTCATTTTATTATTTTGGTGTTTAGAATACATATCCATATAATCACTAATTGTAACTATTTACAGCACGACTTTTACCGGGCTAATATTTTTGGTAAAAAAATAATTCAATAATTATACAATTATTTTTCAAATAATAAATTTTTATAATTTTTTCAAAAAAAAGCCGGAACTTGTAGTTCCGACTAATTTTCTTATTCTTCTACGACTTCAACTGTTTGAACTTCATCGACTGTTCCATCTGTTAATGGCACTTCTTCGATAATTTCAACTTCATTAATCGCTTGTGGCTCCAAGTTACGGTAACGAGCCATACCTGTACCTGCAGGAATAATCTTACCAATGATAACATTTTCCTTCAGTCCAAGGAGATGGTCTTTCTTACCGCGGATCGCTGCGTCTGTAAGAACACGAGTTGTTTCCTGGAAGGAAGCCGCAGACAAGAAACTGTTGGTTTCAAGTGAGGCTTTGGTAATTCCCATAAGGACTGGACGAGCAGTCGCAGGAACTCCACCAGAAATAAGGACGTCCTTGTTGGCATCTGTAAAGTCTGTAATGTCCATCAGAGTCCCCATAAGAAGGTCTGTATCTCCTGGATCCATGACACGTACTTTACGGATCATTTGACGCACCATTACCTCGATGTGTTTATCGCCGATTTCTACCCCTTGGCTACGGTATACTTTTTGTACTTCCGCAAGAAGGTAAGTTTCAACAGACAAGACATCACGAACGGCAAGGAGACGTTTTGGTTGGATAGACCCTTCTGTCAGAGCCGCACCACGAGAGACTTGATCTCCCACTTCGACTTTCATGCGGGCAGTGTAAGGGACAACATATTCGCCCTCACCAGTTGCTCCGCTAACAAAGACTTTCTTGGTGCGTGTAGAAGCATCTTCTTCGATCGCTGTGACTTCCCCTTTGACCTCAGTGATGACCGCTTCCCCTTTTGGATTGCGGGCTTCAAAGATTTCTTGGACACGAGGAAGACCCTGAGTGATATCGGTATTTGAGGCAACCCCACCCGTGTGGAAGGTACGCATGGTCAACTGTGTACCAGGTTCCCCGATAGATTGGGCAGCGATAGTTCCGACTGCTTCACCTACTTCAACCGCATCACCAGTCGCCAAGTTGATACCATAACAGTGACGGCAGACACCATGGCGGGTGTTACATGTAAAGACAGAGCGGATAGTGACTTCTTCCACACCAGCTTTGACAATTTCACGTGCTAGGTCTTCTGAAATCAAGGTATCTGGACCAACGATGACTTCACCTGTTTCAGGGTGTTTAACAGATTTCTTGGTATAACGACCAGTCAAACGTTCTTCGAGTGGCTCGATCATTTCCTTACCATCAGTAATAGCACGGATCACAAGTCCACGGTCTGTTCCACAGTCATCTTCACGGATAATGACGTCTTGGGCCACGTCAACCAAACGACGAGTCAAGTAACCTGAGTCGGCTGTCTTCAAGGCCGTATCGGTCATCCCTTTACGGGCACCGTGAGTTGAGAAGAACATTTCGAGTACTGACAAACCTTCGCGGAAGTTTGACAGGATTGGCAATTCCATGATCCGTCCGTTTGGAGCGGCCATCAAACCACGCATACCGGCAAGTTGCGAGAAGTTTGAGATGTTACCACGGGCTCCAGAGTCCATCATCATAACGATTGGGTTCTTCGGATCTTGGTTATCCACCAAGCGTTTTTCCAATTTCTCACGGGCTGCACGCCATTCAGCTGTAACGGCATTGTAGCGTTCGTCATCTGTGATCAAACCACGACGGAATTGTTTAGTGATTTGTTCCACACGTTTGTGAGATTCTTCAATGATTTCTGCCTTATCTTCAACGACCGGAATATCGGCAATCCCCACTGTCAAACCAGCAAGGGTTGAATGATGGTAACCCAAGTCTTTCAAGCGGTCCAAGAAAGCAGACGTTTCAGTTGTACGGAAGCGTTTGAAGATTTCTGCGATGATATTTCCAAGATTTTTCTTCTTGAATGGAACGTTTAATTCCAATTTCTCAATCGCTGCTTTGACATCTTGACCAGGCTCCAAGAAGTACTTAGCTGGAACGCCTTCTGTCAAGTTGGCATTATTTGGCTCTTGAAGGTATGGAAGCTCTGCAGGCATGATATCGTTAAAGAGGATCTTACCAACAGTTGTCAAGAGAATCTTGTGTTGTTGCGCTTCTGTCCATGGTTTGTTCAAGCTATCTGTCGCAATTCCGACACGTGTATGCAAGTGAACATAGCCATTGCGAAGAGCCATCACCGCTTCATCACGGTCTTTAAAGACCATGCCTTCGCCTTCACGACCAGCTTCTTCCATAGTGAGGTAATAGTTCCCCAATACCATATCCTGAGATGGAGTAACAACTGGTTTACCGTCTTTTGGATTCAAGATGTGCTCAGCAGCCAACATCAAGATACGAGCTTCTGCTTGAGCTTCTTCTGAAAGCGGTACGTGGATGGCCATTTGGTCCCCGTCAAAGTCGGCATTATAGGCTTCACAGACAAGTGGGTGCAAGCGAAGAGCTTTCCCGTCAATCAAGACAGGTTCAAAAGCTTGGATCCCCAAACGGTGAAGGGTCGGTGCGCGGTTCAAGAGAACTGGGTGTTCTTTGATCACTTCTTCTAGGATATCCCAGATGCGTTCATCTCCGCGTTCGACCAAGCGTTTTGCAGCTTTAACGTTTTGCACAATATCACGCGCAACGATTTCACGCATCACGAATGGTTTGAAGAGCTCGATCGCCATTTCACGTGGCACACCACATTGGTACATCTTAAGAGTTGGACCAACGGCGATAACAGAACGTCCTGAGAAGTCCACCCGTTTACCGAGCAAGTTTTGACGGAAGCGTCCTTGTTTCCCTTTGAGCATGTGGCTCAATGATTTGAGTGGACGACTACCTGGTCCTGTGATCGGACGACCACGACGACCGTTATCGATCAAAGCATCAACGGCTTCTTGGAGCATCCGTTTTTCGTTTTGCACGATGATACCAGGGGCATTCAACTCAAGCAAACGTGCCAAACGGTTGTTCCGGTTGATCACACGGCGGTAAAGGTCGTTCAAGTCAGAGGCAGCAAAACGGCCACCATCCAATTGGACCATCGGACGAAGATCTGGTGGAATAACCGGAAGGATGTTGATAACCATCCATTCTGGCTTGTTACCAGATTTGTAGAAGGCATCCAAGACATCCAAACGACGAACAGCCTTCACACGTTTTTGACCAGTTGCAGTCTTCAATTCTTCTTTCAAGAGAGCAATTTCTGCTTCCAAATCCACTTGTTTCAAGAGGTCTTGGATCGCTTCTGCACCCATCTTAGCTACAAAGGAACCTGGTCCGTATTCACGCAAGCGTTCACGGTATTCACGTTCTGTCATGATGGATTTGTGCTCAAGTGGAGTATCTTTTGGATCGATCACCACGTAAGCTGCGAAGTAGATCACTTCTTCAAGGGCACGAGGGCTCATATCCAAAGTCAATCCCATACGAGAAGGGATTCCTTTGAAGTACCAGATGTGTGATACAGGCGCTTTCAACTCGATGTGCCCCATACGTTCACGACGAACCTTGGCACGTGTTACTTCAACCCCACAGCGGTCACAAACGATCCCTTTGTAACGGATCCGTTTGTATTTCCCACACGCACATTCCCAGTCTTTTGTAGGTCCAAAGATGACTTCATCAAAGAGACCTTCACGTTCTGGTTTCAATGTACGGTAGTTGATTGTTTCAGGTTTCTTGACCTCTCCATAAGACCATGAACGGACCTTGCTTGGAGAAGCTAGGGTGATTTGCATACTTTTAAAACGATTTACATCAACCACTATTTCTTACCTTTCCTTGTTTTCATACTTGTTTCATTTGGATACAGCTTAGGTGGGGGAAGAAAGGAAACTTTCTTGCCACCTCCTTGTATCTGTATCTTGTTATCGAATCATCCTGTCAGAAGCATTGGTTTCTCACAAGACAATCATTTTTACTGATTATTTTTCTGATTCTTCAGCATCAAAGGCTGCTTTTGCTTCCTTGGCTGCTTTTTCACGTGCTTTTTCAAGGTCATCCACATGAATCACATCATCGTCTTCCCCTTCATCGAGGTCACGAAGTTCCACTTCTTGATCATCTTCGTCCAAGACACGCATGTCAAGACCAAGAGATTGCAATTCTTTGACAAGAACGCGGAAGGATTCTGGTACACCTGGTTTTGGAATTGGTTTACCTTTGGTAATCGCTTCATAAGCTTTCAAACGTCCGTTGACATCATCTGACTTGTAGGTCAAGATTTCTTGAAGGACATTTGATGCACCATAAGCCTCAAGGGCCCACACTTCCATTTCCCCGAAACGTTGTCCACCAAACTGAGCTTTCCCTCCGAGTGGTTGTTGGGTAACCATTGAGTATGGTCCAACTGAACGGGCATGGAGTTTATCATCAACCATGTGGTGAAGCTTGATCATGTACATGACACCGACAGAGACACGGTTGTCAAATGGCTCACCTGTACGTCCATCGTAAAGAATCGTCTTGGCATCACTATCCATACCAGCTTCTTTTACAGTATCCCAGAGGTCTTCTGAGCTTGCTCCGTCAAAGACTGGTGTTGCGATGTGGATACCCAAGTTACGAGCGGCCATACCAAGGTGAAGTTCCATAACCTGACCGATATTCATACGTGATGGCACCC
>NZ_CAUFJQ010000003.1 GCF_959025735.1 uncultured Streptococcus sp. | reverse complement strand
AGCTAACTTTCTAAGATAGAAATCTTCCCGAAATGTTCATTTTTATGCTAAAATAATGACACTAGTCCCCAAAGTCTTGATATTACTGACTTTTCAAGGGGTCAGGAGTGACTGAATACGGGACTGAATACGACATATTTATATTACCATGTATTCGATTAGTTTTTCCACGGTGTCGGTTCGCTGCTCTTCCGTTATGTGAGTGTACAGGTCCAGCGTGATCTGGACAGTGCTATGACCCAGCCGATCAGAAATATTTTTAGGTTCGACGCCCGCGCTAAACAGCAATGAAGCGTGTGTGTGTCGTAGCCCGTGGGGCGTGATTGGTTTTAGTTTGTGGTCAGTTACAAAACGTTTGAAGTATGGTATAAAATTGTGAATGTGTACCCAGTCGCCCCGCTGATTCGTAAAGATGAAATTATCATCGCCTTCAAAATGCTTGCCGTTTTTGAAATAGATCTTTATCTGGTCCTTTTTCCAGCTTTTTAGAATTGAAAGTGTGGTGGGATCAATAGAAATTACACGTTTGCTATTTTTAGTTTTAGGCGTCTGAAGAGTTTGTTTCTCTTTGATCCGGGCAGCCGTTTTATCGACGGTGATTTTTTTATTTTCGAAGTCAATATCGGACCATTTAAGAGCGAGGGCTTCCCCTTGACGTAACCCAGTATAGCTCATTAAGTGGACCAGTGGGGAGAAATAAGAGAGCGTGGCCGTTTGAGCTAGTTTTAAAAATTCTCTCAGCTCTTCCTTGGTCAAAAAGTTCCCTTTTCTTTGAGTCTGACGACTTTTCGGCTTGATTACCTTATCAAAAGGGTTTGAATCGAGTATATCCATTAAAACGGCGTATTTAAAAATTCGATTAATAACTGATAGATAATGATTATAGAGTACATAGCTTTTGCTCAGTTCAATAACCACCTTTTGACAGTATGCGACTGTTATTTTTTTCAACTTCAACTCTTTAAAATGTTCTTCCGTCATTTTCTCAACTTTTGACTTGACGTTTTCAAAAGTGCTGGGCTTGACAGTGGTTTTATAATTCTCCAACCACAAGGAAGCTAGTTCTTCAAATGTAGGATCTTGAAAACCGTCCGATTGATTCGACGGAAGCCCGTTCTCTTCCACGTCAAGCAGTAAATTTCTTTCCGCTTGTTTGGCTTCTTTCATGGTTTTAAAGCCCCGGCGCGTGGTCCGCCGTTCTTTTCCAGTCAAGGGGTCAATCCCCAGATAGGTTTGAAATAAGTAACGAGTCTCCCCGTTTTTGGTTGTATATTTTTTTATCATGTCTTTCCTCCGTTTTGGCTTGCCCGCACAATTGAAAGAACGAAATGATTTTGCTATACTTAACTTATATCATGTATTTCCCCGTGGCTTGTCCTCGGGGCTTTTTTATTTATCGTAAACCATCGCGCCGTTTTGTTCGTACGCCAGGCGGTTTTCGTCTTTATCAAATACATATACGGGCGGTGCTGTAAAATTCGCATCAGTGATTTTATAAGTTTTTTCCACGTCATTTTTTATTTTAAGCAATCCGTCCACGGTTTGATGTAGCTGGTCGTTTGTCAGTTCAGACGATGCTACAGGCAACACTACAGCCATACCATCGCTACGATAGTATACGTCCATTTGACTTGAGTCAAGCCATTGTTTATAAGAATTTGCAAACTGATCCAGTAGCGGTCTAGCCTTACTTACCCGTCCAGTAGCCATTCTATATTTCTCCTCGCCTTGGTTTTCTTCTTTGCTTTTTGCTTTGGCTTTGTCTACCAGCTCCCAAGCCTTTTCTTTTTGCGTTTTCTCTGAGCTTGACTCGGTTGTCACTTGTTCGGTTGATTCTTCTTGATTTGATTCAGATTCCTCGCTTTGACTGCAACCGGCAATAAATAGAGTGAGTAGTGCGACTGTTGCAAATGTTACCTTTTTCATATATTTCCTCCTGGCTATCCCACTAGCCTGTAAAATTCATCTATTACCATTAATTCATCGGCCGTCGTTTTAAGTTCGTGGCGCTCCATAAAATGTACATAATTAAACTCGCTCGCGTCCCCAGCTGCTAACTCTTCCTTTAAAAGCGCGTGTATCATGGCCCTGTTGGCTTCATTCTCGCACTTGATCGGGTTTATGGTATATTCGGTCGTCGTGTGGTTCAAGTGGCCCAGCTCGTGCAAAATAACGCGTTTCTGGGCCTCCCTAGTTAGTGACTTATTGACGAAAATGATCTTCATATCAGATAAGATCATTCCGGGCCGTGGCCACAAGTCATTGTCAAAGTAAGCGAGCGTGACGCCCGCTTTGTCACAAATTTCTTCTATCATAGTCTTCCTTTGAAATATATATCGAGAATATTTTCAATCGCTTCGATATCTTCTTCATTTAATGGTTTTCCGTCGAAAGTCTTTGCGCTCTTTGCCAGCTCACGCAGATCCAAGCCCGAAAGGTCAGGATCAGAGCTTACTTCGCGTCCTCGTGGCACATCATAGCCCATTAACCAAGCCTCAGAGACGTTAAAAGTCAAAGCTAAAAGAGCGAGCTTCTTTTGATCTGGTGCTTGTATTCCGTTTACGTATTGAGAAAGAGCACTTTTTCCGAGCTTGACCCCTAATTTTTCTTGAAACGGTTTTGAGTTATTGATAACGTCGACTTGTTTCCAGTCTCTCTCAGTCATTAATTCCCGAAGCCGATCAGCGGTATTGTATTTTCTCATGGTGTTCATCTCCTTTTTTCTACTATAGTATAACACACAAAAAGAAAATAAAAAATAAAAAAGTTCAAAAAAATGAAAAAAGTTATTGACAAAGTTCATGACGCATGATATACTTTATTCATCAAGTTCACAAGACGTGAACAAAAAGAAAGGAGGGATAATATGAACAACGATTATTCAAAACTTTTAGGAAAGATTACCGAGAAATTCGGTACACAAGCGGAATTTGCCAGCGCCTTGGGAATATCAGAGCGAAGCGTATCGCTGAAACTGAACAACAAAATCTCTTGGAAAGATAGCGAGATCGCAAAGGCAATCGAAGTTCTCGAAATCGATCCAGAGAATATCCCGGCTTATTTTTTTAAGTATAAAGTTCAACAAGTATGAACTAAAAACGCCGGACAAAGAATCCGACGCTCGCTTAAAAATCTATCTTAATTATATCAGAAAGTGCTTGCCCGCACAATTGGAGGAACGAAAGAAATGGAGGAACTAAACTTGCCACCCTTGATCTCGGACGAGATCGCGAAAGTCTATCTCAGATCGATCGTGGATATCGTGAGAGACGAGCTGAAAAAAGAAATAGAAGAAAAACAAATGCCACTCGATCAAAAAGCCTTGATGAAAAAATTCGGCTTCGATCATGGCTATATAAAGAAGCTAGAACGTCGAGGACTTGCATTTCGCAGACAAGGAAAGAAGAAAATGTACGACGTCCGGGACGTTTACGAAATTTTAGAAAAAGAAAAGGAGTGTTTAAAATGAATGAAATTATTATTTCTGGGCAAGTTGCTGGAACTGTTGCAATCGGGGGCGTGTGCTTCATCGCTGGCCTAATCGTATCGTGGAAGGACCACAAGAAACGAATGAAAATCGCAAAGAGTGAAACGCTCAAAGCTATCGAAGAAGGCCTTCCAGAGCACAACGCACAAGTCATCGAACAATACGAGGACGAGCTCGCAAGCCGTAGAAAGAATATGAAGCTATATACCGAATCGCCGGAGGTACCGTTCCATGTTTGGTAAAAAGACCCGCAAGATCGAGCAACAAACAAAAGCGCTCAACCGCTTGTGGTTTATCAATCTGCAACAGACCGAAATTCTGAAAGCTACACTTGAGCGGGAAGAACGATTGCTTGACGAGCTCGCTCGTCTGAAAGGAGAGTCAAGAAATGGTGACAATTAACAAGCTCGAGATCGAAAACGTAAAGCGCGTTAAAGCGGTCAAGATCGAGCCGTCAGCGAAAGGACTGACAATCGTCGGGGGAAACAATAACCAAGGCAAAACAAGCGTATTAGACGCGATAGCGTGGGCTTTGGGTGGTAACAAGTACAAGCCTTCGCAAGCCCAACGCGAGGGATCAACGATTCCCCCAAGTCTAAAAATCACGCTATCAAATGGCCTTATTGTCGAACGCAAGGGCAAGAATAGCGACTTAAACGTCATTGACCCAAGCGGAAAAAAGGCCGGCCAGAAATTCCGTGATAGCTTCGTTGAAGAGCTCGCTCTTGATCTTCCAAAGTTTATGGAGATGACAAGCAAGGAAAAAGCTACAACCTTATTACAAATTATCGGGGTCGGAGATCAGCTTGTTCAGCTTGAGATGGAAGAGAAGACCAAGTACCAAGAGCGCCACGCAATCGGCGTTATTGCGGATCAGAAAGAAAAATTTGCTAAAGAGCAGCCGTATTATCCAGACGCACCGAAAGAACTCGTTTCAATCGCGGACTTGATCCAACAACAACAAGAGATCCTTGGACGTAACGGCGAAAATGCTCGCAAGCGTCAGAATCTCGCGAGAATCGAAAACGACTATCAAGGGGCACTTGCAAACGTTGAGCGTTTGGAAGCTATGCTCAAGGAAGCTCGAGAAAAAGAGCAAGCACTCGCGCAAGACTTGGATATTGCTCGCAAAGACGCACAAGATCTGATCGACGAATCGACACAAGAGATCGAAGAAAGTATTGCGAATATTGAGCAGATTAACCTTAAAGTCCGGGCGAATCTTGACAAAGACAAGGCCGAAGAGGACGCGAAAGGCTATCGCGAACAGTATCGCGAGTTAGATCTGGTTATCGAAGGTATTCGCAAGCAAAAACGCGACTTACTCACTAACGCGGACTTACCGCTTCCCGGGTTATCCGTGGAAGATGGAGAGCTCTTATACTTGGGTCAACGCTGGGACAATATGTCCGGTTCGCAACAATTACAAGTGGCGACGGCTATCGTTCGCAAACTCAAGCCGGAGTGTGGCTTCGTACTTATTGACAAACTCGAGCAGATGGACCAATTGACACTAATGGAATTTGGTGCGTGGCTAGAGCAAGAGGGCTTGCAAGCGATCGCGACACGCGTTTCTACTGGTGAAGAATGTTCCGTTATTATCCAAGACGGGTACAGTGTTAAACCCGAGAGCTTTGAGAATGGGCTCACGAATGGTGCAATGAACGGTGCACTAAACACAATCGCGCCAACTTGGCAAAATGGCTTTTAAAAACAGAAAGAAGGAAAAATAATGAAAAAAACAGAAAAATTTATCGTATTGCGTGACAAAAACACTGGCGACTATATCCAAAATTACAAAAATAATGAGGGCGCCTTTACATTTTCAGCACGTTTAACAAGTGAAATTCAAGACGCTGCAACTAATTTGATTGATTCGCTCGAGATCATTGAAAATAACGGTCAAGACTTAAAAGCACTCGCCAAAGGGTTGGGAAGTGAGATCTTGGTCGTAGAAGCTGAATACACACTCAAGACCCTCGACGGAGAAGAACCGGAAGATCTGACCGAAAAGATTGAGAAGGCAAAAAGTAAACACTTTGAAAACTTTCTTCGCGGGCTTTTGAGCGACAACGACGAGGAGGACTAAAAAATGCAGATCACAAGAGGAAGAAAGGCACGGGCGCAAAAAGTCGTTATCTATGGCCCCGAAGGGATCGGAAAGTCCAGCTTTGCAAGTCAATTCCCGGACCCGGTATTCATCGACACGGAAGGGTCAACCGATAATATGGACGTAGCCCGTATGGACAAGCCAACGAGCTGGGCAATGCTCAAGAATGAGATCTCGTTTATCAAAGCAAACCCGGGCGCGTGTAAGACACTAGTCATTGATACGATTGACTGGGCCGAACAACTCGCGGTCGATTATGTATGCTCCCAACACCAAAAAAACGGGATTGAAGATTTCGGCTGGGGCAAGGGTTATACATACGTACAGGAAGAGATCGGGCGTCTATTGAACAGCTTGTCCGAGCTTGTGGACAACGGGATCAATGTCGTTTTGACAGCCCACGCACAAATTAAGAAATTCGAGCAACCGGACGAGATGGGATCTTATGATCGATACGAATTAAAGCTCGGACAAAAGACCAGCTCAAAGACAGCCCCACTGGTCAAGGAATGGGCCGATATGGTGCTCTTTGCGAATTATAAGACAATCGTCATGACCACTGACAAGGGCAAGAAAAAGGCCCAAGGGGGCGAACGTGTTATGTACACGAACCATCGGCCAGCGTGGGACGCGAAAAACCGTCACGGTTTACCAGATCAGCTACCGTTCACGTTTGAGAGCGTGGCCCATATCTTCAACACACCGGCTCCCGTACCAACCGAACAACCGGCACCGGCACCACAACCAGAGCCACAGCCCGCACCAGAGCCACAAAAGCAAAACATTAACGAGCAATTACAAGAGGTCGCTCAAGAGGTGGCCCAAGAGATGGGACGAGCTCCACAAGCGGGACTTTTACCGCAAGCATTGATCGACTTAATGACGCCTAACAACGTGACCGAAAACGAATTGCAAGAAGTCGCTTATATCCGGGGACACTTCCCGATGGGAACGCCGATCGAGAACTTCCCGAACAATTATTGGGATATGATCGTGGCGAATTGGGACGCTACACTGGACGTCATTCAAAACCAAGTCCGGAAAGATCCGGAATTACCCTTCACGGTGTAGATTTTAGGAATTAGAAATCATAGCAAAATATAACAAGGAGTATCTATGAAAGATAAAACTATTAAAATCGATTTGTCGAAAATCGCAAATACAGCCTTACAAGAAAAGGTTGACAAAGAACTTGAAAAAGTCCTTGAGAATATTCTGGACCTCAATACAGAGGCTAAAACAACCCGTAAGGTCACGATCACACTAACGATGTCAACTGACGATGAGCGAACTGTTGTAAATACAGGTATTGAAGTTAAATCCACTTTGGCACCGCAGAAAGGTGTCGCAACAACTGTTATTGTCGGTCGCGACGACAACGGTAAAATTCACGCTAATGAGCTCAAAAGTGGTATTCCGGGTCAAACTTACTTTGATGATAATGGAGACATGAGAACTGACACTGGCGAACTCATCGAAAAGATCGAAAAACAAAGTACAAATATCATTGATTACAACAAAAAGAAAGCGGGTAACTAACTATGACAGAAAATCTCAAAGAAGCATTATCTTACACGGTCGAACTAGCGGGTAAAGAAAACAAAATCATTCGTTCAGGAACTGGGAAGGAATATTTTGATGGCAATGAATATAGCTTACAGGAACTTAACCCTCGTAAGTACGCACCTATCCTTGAACTTCAGACACTCAAGAGTCTTGTTGATTATCTCAAATCAGATAATGACTTAATCGGTAGTCATAAACTTGTAGTTGTCGTGGACAGTTTCCGAGAAGTATCCGTGTATGATCAAGTTGATTTTGAAAATGGCAAACGTCCTCAGATTGTATCTGTAAGAGCATCTGTCCCAGCTATTCCATTCAGCAATTGGCGCGACCAAGAAGAATTTAATATCATGCTGCAGTCTATGTTTATCGATGATGCAGACCGCAATTTGGTCTTGGATTTTGCTAGTCATTTAAAAATCGAAAAAGGCGCAGAAGTACAGGACAATGGTATCAGTCAAATGGCGACGGTTCGCGATGGTGTAGCAAGTCTAGCACAAGCTAAGACTCCAAATCCAGTAACCTTGCGACCATATCGTACTTTTAATGAAGTAGAGCAGCCTGCTAGTCAATTCATCTTCCGAATCAACAAATTGGCGAACCTTGCTCTCTTCGAGGCAGATGGTGGTAAATGGAAATTAGAAGCCGTCGAAAGCATCGCAAATTATTTAAAAAATGAACTTGCTAGCAACGAAAAAATTACTATTTTAGCTTAAAGGAGAAAATTATCATGACACAACAACAATTTAACAATAACTTTGAACGCGAACTTGACTGGAACGACACGCTCCAAAAGGACTCGGAATTTGTCCTTCTACCAGACGGCCTATACTGGTTCACAGTAAAAGAATACGAGCGCGGACGTCACACGCCGAACCCTCAAAACCCCGGCAAGTTGCCAGCTTGTCCAAAAGCGACAGTACACCTTACCATCGTAGCAAACGAAGGCGAAACAGAATTGCGTCACAACCTATTCTTACACAGCTCGACGGAAGGTATGCTTTCAGCGTTCTTTGGCGCTATTGGGCAAAAACGCAAAGGTGAACCCCTTCGTATGGACTGGAACGCGATTATCGGCAAAGTTGGAGTGTGTAAAGTTGGATCTCGCGAGTACAACGGCAACAAGTACAACGAAGTAAAAGGTATGATTTACGCCGAAGACGTTGACTATACAAAAGTATTGAACGCACAACCGGGACAATACCAACAACAACCAGCGCCACAATATCAGCAACCACAACAACCAGCACAGGGAGGCTTCACAGGAGGGCCGTTCTAACATAGGAGGTTCTAAAGTATGGAGTTAAGACCCTATCAACAAGAGGCGCGGGAAGCCGTTCAGAAGGAATGGGCAGAAGGGCGAAAACGAACCCTTCTCGTCCTCCCGACTGGGACGGGGAAGACCGTCGTCTTTTCAAAGATCATTGAAGATCAAGTCAGAGAAGGGAAGCGCGTCTTAGTGCTCGCTCACCGATCCGAATTATTGGATCAAGCAAGCGACAAGCTCAAGACCGCAACGGGCCTCGGTACGGCACTAGAAAAGGCTGAAAGCACGTCAATAGGCTCTTGGTATCGGGTCGTTGTTGGATCTGTCCAGACCATGCAACGCGAGAAACGCTTGAGTCAATTCCCGCCCGACTGGTTTGATACGATCGTCGTTGATGAAGCTCACCACGCTATATCTGACGGCTATCAAAAGGTATTGAATCACTTCCAAGAGTCGCAAGTCCTCGGGGTTACAGCAACGCCCGACCGTGGAGATATGAAGAACCTCGGATCGTATTTTGATAGCTTGGCTTATGAATACTCACTCGTACAGGCTATCAAAGAAGGCTACTTGTCCAAGATTAAGGCCTTAACGATTCCGCTCGATCTCGACTTATCAAGTGTTTCAATGTCAGCGGGTGACTTTAAGGCGAGCGATGTCGGAACGGCACTCGATCCGTATCTCGTACAGATTGCGGACGAAATGGCCAAGTATTGTAAAGATCGGAAAACAGTCGTCTTTCTTCCACTTGTTAAAACAAGCCAAAAATTTCGCGATATCTTAAACGAGCGAGGCTTTAAATGCGCTGAAGTAAATGGCGAATCAAAAGATCGGGCCGAAGTGCTCGAGGACTTCGAAAAGGGCCGGTATAACGTCCTATGTAACTCTATGTTACTCACGGAAGGTTGGGATTGCCCGTCGGTTGATTGCGTGGTCGTATTAAGACCGACAAAAGTCCGGGCGCTCTATTCGCAGATGGTGGGACGTGGGACGCGTCTATTCCCCGGAAAAGAAGAGCTTCTTCTCCTCGATTTCTTATGGCACACCGAACGGCACGAACTTTGCCGGCCGGCTCACTTGATATGTGAGAGCCCGGAAGTTGCGAAAAAAATGGTCGAGAATATGGAAGAAGAAACGGGCGTCGTGCTCGATCTCGAGGCCATGGAAGCCAAGAGTGCGGAAGATGTTATCGTTGAACGTGAAGAAGCCCTTGCGAAACAACTCGCAGAAATGCGGAAACGCAAGAGAAAGCTCGTCGATCCGTTGCAATTTGAAATGTCTATCCACGCTGAAGATCTTACGAATTATGTCCCTAACTTTGGGTATGAAATGTTACCACCATCAGAGAAACAACTAAAGGCCCTCGAGAAATACGGGATCTATACCGATGAAGTGGGCAACGCCGGAAAAGCAAATCTCTTACTTGACCGCTTGAATAAGCGCAGAAACGAAGGACTTTCAACGCCAAAACAAATTCGCTTCCTCGAAAGTCGAGGCTTCCGAAACGTCGGAATGTGGAACTTCGAAAGCGCGAGAAATATGATTGACCGTATCGCAGCGAACGGGTGGAGAATACCACACGGAGTCAGAGCGAGCGAATACTTGCCAAACTAAAAAAAGGAGAAAAAACAATGAAAACTAACAAATTAACACTTTTAACAGTCGCAACTATTGCAACAGCTACACTAGGGATTAAGGGAGTAAATGCCGATGAGTCTGATCGAGGAATCACGCCAGAGACAACAACAATTGCAACAAACCAAAGCGGAGAAGCAAGCGGAACTGAATCAGCTATTCCAACAACGGAAGCAGATCAACCAACAAATTCTGACAATGCAACGGGAACAGGAAGCGCTGAAGCTAAGAATAACGAACGAGAAGGACTTCCAACAACTTTTGAAAAGAGCGGGAATGTGATTGAAGTCAAGAATCCGGAAGTCGTTGTCGATCAGTCAAACGGTACAGGGAAGTATCAACCCTTTAGCGTGGAATATAAGAACGTACACTTTCCGGACGATCTCACGATCAACGAAGGCGACAAAGTGACGTTCACACTTCCGAAAGAAGTAGCGTTTCAAACTAGCTTCACGTTTGACGTACACAATCCAGAAAATTCCGTCGTTGGTCAAGCAACCGCAGACAGCCAAGCCGGGACAGTGACAACCGTATTTAACGACTATTTCAAAAACCACCCTCTTAACAAGCAAATGAGCCTTAAAATGGACGCAAAATGGACTGATAAAGTCCAAAGCGGGCAGCCTGTGAGCGCAAACTTTAATGGCACAGTCGTAACGGCTCAAATCGGCAAAGAGCAAGTGATTGGAAAAGATGAGCTCCTTTCTAAGTGGGGGAGTCAAGATGAAAATGACCCGACGGTTATCAACTGGACTGTACGCGTCAATTATGCACGCAAAGTCCTAAACTATGTGAAAATCATTGACGAAATGAGCGAAAACCAAAAACTAATTGATAACTATTTTGAAATCAAGAATATTGGAAGCCTAGATCCTTGGATCGATAAAGGATCTGCTATGGATCTCGTGAAATCTATTAGTAAGTCAGATCATGGCTTCACAATCACAATGGATCGTCTCAATCATATGATCTATCTAAATTACAAGACTAAATTGATTAATGCCGTTAAGGACTCAACAAACCCGACGAATAAAGTCGAGCTCAAAGCCGAAACAGATGGAGCTACTTCATATAGCTATGTTCAACTCGTCGGAGGCAAGGGCGACGCGTCGGGTGAGAATAAACCAGTTTGGGAAATTCCAAATGAAGCTCCTGTCTATGATAAACCATCTATTGATATCAACGATATCCCGCTTATGCCTCCGGCTCCGGTCCTCGAAAAGCCGGAATGGACAGGCGGTACAACACCGTTTGACGCACCACAGCTTGACAAGCCCGAGTGGAAAGGCGGGGTGACACCTCCGGACGCGCCAGTATTGGATAAACCAGAGATCAATATTGAAGATATTCCGCTACTTCCACCAGCTCCCGTCTTGGATAAGCCAGAACTAGTGATCGATATTCCAGATCCAAAACGCGACGAACCAAAACCACAGCCGAAAGAAGACAAGCCAAACACACCAGCGCCTAAAGAAACACCAAAAGTCGAAGAAGTGAAAATCGCTAATCGTGTGGAAAATCACGCGCAAAGCACGCGAAACGAATCTGAAGAAGTCAAAGCGTACAGCGCGCCGGCAAAACTCCCTAATACGGGATCAGATTTCGGAATCGCGATCAGCCTCCTCGGACTATTGGGATTGAGCCTCGGAATGGTAGCAACAAAGAAAGAAAACTAAAAAAGAAATAGAGGGGTTTAATGAATAACGAAAGAGAATTTGACTTATTACCATTGTTAGACCATATAGACCCCTCGATTTTATCTTATCAAGAGTGGGTAAACGTCGGAATGGCCTTAAAGCATGAGGGGTACACGGCTTTTGACTGGGACGAATGGTCCTTACGCGATCCGGCCCGGTATCGTAAATCTGAATGTTTTAAAAAGTGGGACACCTTCAACGAAGAAGCGGGCTCCATCGTCACGGGTGGGACGATTGTCCAGCTCGCAAAAGATCACGGCTGGGTCAATCCATACTCAAGCGATAGCGAGGGAGCCCATGAGCTCGATTGGAACGATACGATCGATCGGGACTATCGCGTGATTGATAAGAACTGGATCGAGGGGAAAGAGATTCATGAGCCTACAATCTGGAATCCAGTACAAGAGATTATTAAATATCTCGAGGCCCTATTCGAATCGTCCGAGAATGTCGGTTATGTCACGGAAAGCTATCCAAAAGTAAACGACGAAACGGGTGAAATTGAAAAATGGCTTCCGACAAAAGGAGCGTATGACCGGACAGCTGGGCAACTGATCGAGCAACTTAGCAAGTGTAACGGCGATATCGGAGCGGTCCTCGGAGACTATCACAAGGAAGCGGGTGCGTGGATCCGATTCAATCCGTTAGATGGCAAGGGAGCCAAAAACGAAAACGTAACAGATTATCGGTACGCGCTTGTCGAATCGGACAGCATGAGCGTTGAGAAACAAAACGCGATCTATAAAGAGCTGGAACTTCCGATCGTGGCCCTTGTGTACAGCGGGAATAAGTCCTTACACGCTATCGTGAAAGTGGACGCGGGCAACTATGACGAATACCGCAAGCGCGTTGACTATTTATATAAGATCTGTCAAAAGAACGGGATCTCGGTCGATACACAAAATCGCAATCCGTCGCGCTTGTCACGTATGCCGGGCTTCGAACGAAACGGCCAGAAGCAATTCCTCGTTGATACAAATATCGGTAAACGTAACTGGGAGGAATGGTATCAGTATATCGAAGACTTGAACGACGATCTACCAGATCCGGAAGGCCTCGGGGATAGCTGGGATAACCTTCCAGAGCTTGCGCCCGAGCTAATTGAAGGCGTTCTTCGACAAGGACACAAAATGCTGATCGTTGGGCCGTCCAAGGCCGGGAAGTCATTCAGCTTGATCGAAATGTCAATCGCAATTGCAGAAGGCCAGAAATGGCTTGAATGGAATTGTACGCAAGGTAAGGTCCTATATGTCAATCTCGAACTAGATCGCGCGTCATGTCTCCATAGATTCCGCGACGTGTACGAAGCTATGGGATTGCAACCGAACAATTTACAAAATATTGATATCTGGAACTTGCGCGGAAAGACTGTACCGATGGACAAGCTAGCGCCGAAATTGATCCGCCGATCGCTCAAAAAGAATTATATAGCGGTTATTATTGACCCGATCTATAAAGTCTTGACAGGGGACGAAAACAGCGCGGACCAGATGGCACACTTCACGAATCAATTCGACAAGGTCGCGACAGAACTCGGGTGTTCGGTGATCTATTGCCACCACCACAGCAAAGGCGCTCAAGGGGGCAAGAAATCAATGGACAGGGCCAGTGGTTCGGGCGTATTCGCTCGAGATCCAGACGCACTGATTGACTTAGTGGAGCTTGACGTGACAGAGGAGCTATACGCCCAACGAATCAACCACACGGCGACACGTATCTATAAGGAAGCAATTCGAGCAGCAAACATTGACTATTACCAAGACAACGTAAGCCTTGACGATCTCCAGAGTGCAAGCGTCATGAGAACACACTTCGAACAAGCAATTCCAAACGTGCTCGATCGTAAGCCGTGGACTGAGAAGATCGAACAAGCCCGTCGAGCGATCGAAATATCGACAGCGTGGCGCGTGGAAGGCACTCTTCGGGAGTTTGCCAAGTTTAAACCTATCAATATGTGGTTTAGCTATCCAGTACATTTTCTGGACAATTCGGGAGTTCTCGCTGATATTCAGTTAGACGAAACGACTCCTAATTGGAAAAAGAACCTAGATAGCAAAAAAGGCAATGAATCGAAAAAGAAAACTGCTGATGAAAAATTCACAACCGCTATGGACGTATTATTTGACGGAATAAACCCCGTTGAATTGAGCGATGTAATGGAATATTTCTCGACAGAAGATAGGCCAGTTAGTGAAAAAACAATCCGAAGATGGGTGAAAAATAATGGTGATTTTGAAGTTAAAAATAATCAAATTTTACCTAAAAATGAGTCAGGGACAAATTAGGGACAAGGACAAACCCGAGGGACAAACCCGAGGGACAACTTCGGGAATGTCCCTGTCCCTGAGGGACAAACCCGAGAATGTCCCTATGTCCCTGAAGTGTCTCTAGGGACAAGGACAAACCCGAAAATGTCCCTGAGGAATCGCACAACCATGCGTGTTTGAGGCTATAGGGACAAACCCGAGAATGTCAGGGACAAAACGAGGGACAGAATATCTCCCTCTTTGAGGAGAGATATTTAGGAAAATGTCCCTGAGGTCCAAGGGGAACAGGAACAGGAACAGGGGGGCTTTGCTCCCGCCCCCTGTAACCCTGTAACCCTGTCCCCTAACTTGGACTTAGCGCGAGAGCGTGGTAAGTAAAAAGAAAAAGCAAAAAGAAAGTGCAAAAGTAAAAAGGTAAAAAGCTATGGCACGAAAGAAAAAAACATATTCGGTCAATTTAGATATTGGTAAAAAAATGCCACCACTTTATCACACGTTACCCGGTCAAGATTTTTGGTATTCAGATTCAGAAGTTTTGAAATGGATCGCGAAGCAGCCGACTCTCTTAAACTTTGTGATGGACCAACTGAGAACAGCGGGATATATTACCTATGACGCAACGACTGGAAAATGGACCGGTATCGACTATCGGGAACGAGGTGGCGAAAAATGATTGAGTTCTTTTTGCCGATGGAAAAAATTCCGACGACGACACACCAACAGAAAAAAGTAAACGTGAGAAATGGTAAACCGATTTTTTACGAACCCGAGGAACTGAAAAATGCTCGAGCAAAATTTGAGAGCTTGCTTGCGCGTCATGTCCCGCCAGACAAATTGAAAGGACCAGTACGGCTCACGGTCAAATGGTGCTTTCCGATGATTAAGGGAGCACGGTCTGGCCAGTATAAGACAACCGCACCAGATACGGACAACTTACAGAAATTATTCAAGGATTGCATGAGTGAGGTTGGTTTTTGGAAAAATGACGCACAGGTCGCAAGCGAGATCGCTGAGAAGTTTTGGTCTGAGGTCGTGGGGATCTATGTCAGAGTGGAGGAATGGGACGATGAATTATATACATTTCTTTAGTGTGGAGCTCCCGGACTTTATGGCACGGAATAACAAAGTAGCGCAAAGCCTCGGTTTTGGTTCTGAGCGTTATTGGTTCTGGACCGTGGACGCGATCGCTGAGATCTGCAAAAAATACCATGACGACGAACTAGTCGTGAAGCAATTCGGGCTCTTGTTTGAATGGCTCGAGAAACAAGCAGAAGGAGTGGCACAATGAAAGAGAAATCTTATTTTGAGGTTTTGAAAGAAATAGAACGTGATCGTGATAAGTGCAATAAGTACGAACGTTTTGACGTGCAATTATTGCTCGGGTCTATATGCGCAAAACTTGTCGAACAAGTGGAAAAAGACGAGAAAGTAGAATCGATCAACTATACGATACCGATCAGAGATCAAGTATACGACATAACGGTTCGTCGGTTGAAAAAAAGAAGGTGGGAGCGATGGAATATGTGAAATATGACTTGAAGCAGCGCGAGGCGTTGAAAAAGAACCTTAGGCGCTTGATGGACGAAAAAGGAGTCACTAAAACCCAGCTATCAAGAAAGCTGGGCTGGTCCTACAACACAATCGATTATTGGTTAAGAGGTGATCGCGTACCCGACCGGACAGGAATCGAGGCTATATGCGATTATTTCGGTATCGATGATGTGGAGCTTTTGGGATCTGAAATGAAAGTCCGCACGTTTGCTTATTATAAAAATGATACGCTTATTGCGTTCGGCACGATGGAAGAGATCGCAGAACAAACTGGGCGAAAGATCGAGTCGTTGCGGAGCTTGCTTTGCAACTCAAAACGATTTAACAAAACAACGAAAACATGCATGATCGAGCTTGAAGACGATAAGAGATCTGAGCTGACGTTTACGCAGACGTTTTCGATCGATGAATTAAATTCAAAAGGGATCGGGTGGCTACTAGATAGCCCACTAGTGAGCGTGAAGGAGGTAACGGAATGAGAAAAGAAGAATTAATTGAGAAATACGAGTATTTGAACCATGACTGTTTCAGAAGGGTCGATACGTCTGAAGTTTTGAAAGATTTAAAACAATTAGACGAAGCAAAAGAAAAAGTCACGCTCCCCCGGCCGGTGGGCGAACTGGATCTCTTGCGTGAGAGGGCGGAACAAGACTTTACATTTCGCACTAGAAAATGCACCCGAAGAAGTGAATTTGTGGTTTTGTGAAGATGAAAAGAATCGGCAAAATATTTTTGCTGACGCTTGGGTGAATGGCTATCATATTGAGAAAGAAAAACGATATATTGTTAAAGTAAAAGGGGTGGAAGAAGGTTACAATTACCTAAATCGTCGTATAAGTTTAGATAGTTGGTTCTTTAGTGGAGAAAGTGAACCGTTAGATTTTCGCGTAAAACACACCCGAAAAGAGCTTGAAAAAGCGGGCTTTAGGGGAGTATTTAATAGTCCGTTGTTTGAAGTTGAGGAGGTAGGAGAATGAGAGACTGTCTATGTCAGACTAGCGGGCATTTATGCATGGCTTGCGAGCGTGAGTTGATCGCAGAAATAAAACGACAGGACCGCGAGAGAGCTTTGAGAGATCGGGAAGTTAAGCGGGACTTTATACGCGATGAACTGGAACGACTCTTTAAAATCGAGAACACAATCGATAGAATGATCGAACGTGGCTTTATAACGAAAAAGCTATTTGATGAAGTTATGAAAGAGGTAGAGCGATGTCACTGAATAAAGCAAGAAAACGATTGATTAGAAAGTACCGTAAAATGTATAACAGCCGTCCGATAGGCTTGAAATTCAGCACAGATGGTGGTAAGACATTCATTGCAATGGGAAACATTGTTGAAGAATATATTCCAGATGCTAGAAACATTAAATCTGGAAGTATTAATGCAAGTAAATTGTCAACTAGTGAAATTAGCTTTAGAAATTTTGAGATAACTCTTAAATCAGATATTCCAAAGGAAGAATTTAATAAATTGAAAGGTGTATTGTGGTAGTGAAATGGACTTGCAAAACTTTATTTATTTACTATTCGCAGCAGTCTGGATCTCTGGCTTGATCTGGGCTGGTGTGATTGCGTTCGAAAGCAGAAAGGGGAAACATGACTAAACTATTTTATATGATCCTCGGCTCAATATCGCTGGTATTTATGATCGTGTGTATCAACTTGAACTCACGGATCAATGAGTTAAATAATAAAGTCAGTGATCTGGAATGGACGGTGCAGGAGCATGAACTGTCCATCCAGCGGTTGGCAGAACAAAATAATGCGCAGGATGTTATTTTAAACAAGTTAAACAGCGAGTACCAGATGCGGGAACGGCAACGTGCAGAGGAATTGAAAGAGGTAGCAGAGAGAAACGGAGTGGGTGGATGAACATTAAAACACGCTTGAACAATCTTAAATATTTTGATACAAAACTAAACTCACTGCGACAAGAACGAATTGCTTTGCGTGCTACGGTTCAGAAAGCGCAGATCTATTCGGATGAGCCGAAAGGCAGCAAACAAGGCAACAAAACGGAAGATTTAAACGTTCGCATTATCTCGAAGTCTGAACAAATCGACAAAGAAATGGAAAGGCTTTGGGACGAACGCAATGAAACCGCACAAGCAATTGAATCCCTGGAAGATCCGCTTGAGAATGTCATCATGCGCTGGTATTATATCAACGGTTGCAGTCGTTTTGAAGTGATGCGAAAGGTCAACTGTTCAAGGACTACATTCCATCGCGTGAAAAAGTCTGCGATCGAACACCTTGAAGCTAAATTATGAGACCTTTAAAACTTTTTGGGACTTTTAAAGTGGTATTATGTTATTGAGGTTAAAAACCATTAACGGTTAGTTAAAATCATTGTAAAATCTCCTTATGTTTTAATCTCGAAAGAGTCGGCATCAGTTGGCTTTTTTATTTTTGTTTTAGAAAGGGGTGAGGTAGATTTCTAGGTTGACACACAAGCAAAGACGATTTATTGATGAATATCTAATCAGTCGAAATGGTACGGAAGCGGCAATCAAGGCTGGATATTCTGAGAAAATTGCTGCAAAGAGTTCGTCGGAAAACTTAAATAAACCGAAGATACAAGAAGCAATTGCAGCAAGATTAAAAGAACTTGAGAAACCTACCATCGCCACAATAGACGAAGTTTTGGAGAAACTAACCGCTATCTTACGACAAGAAGCGACTGAGGAAGTTGTAGCAGTCGATCCTATTGGTGGTGGCTTTATCAAAACAGAGAAGAAAGCCTCACTTGCGGACGCTACCAAGGCTGCAAAAGAACTTCTCGGTAGATACCTTTCGACAAAACAAGCCAAGAAATTGGAGCTTGAAATCGAACGATTGCAGAAAGAGCTGGATAGTGGACATACAAGTGAACGTTTAATCATCGTTGATAGTTTCTCGGAAGAGATGAAAGGCTTGATAGATGACTTATGATGTTGTTTCTGACACGGCTGATCTTCTCAGAAAAAACGTAAACGAGAACTTTCTTCCAATTCTTTTGTCTGATAGACCTTACAATGTTTTGAAAGGTGGTCGGAACTCCTTTAAATCATCTGTTATCGCAATCAAACTAGCTTATATGTTATTGAGATATCTAAAAGCTGGCGAAAAAGCAAACGTGGTCGTCATTCGTAAAGTAGCGAATACCATTCGTGATAGCGTATTTCTAAAAATGCAGTGGGCACTTGGTTTGTTTGGTTTATCTGATCGCTTCAAAGCTACTGTATCGCCGTTTAAAATACAAGACAACGCTACTGGCTCGTGTATATATTTCTACGGCCAAGATGACTTTCAGAAGTTGAAGTCAAATGATATTGGGAACATCATCGCGGTCTGGTATGAGGAAGCTGCGGAGTTTAGTAGCAAGGAAGATTTCGACCAGTCAAATGTGACTTTTATGCGACAGAAGCATGATCGTGCTAAGTTCGTGCAATTCTTTTGGAGTTACAACCCGCCACGAAATCCATATAGTTGGATCAATGAGTGGGCAGAGGAGCTAAAGAATAACGAGAATTACCTAGTACATTCATCGTCTTATTTAGACGATAAGTTAGGCTTTGTTACAGAACAAATGCTGGAAGATATTGAACGTATTAAAGAGAACGACTACGACTACTACCGGTACATTTATCTAGGCGAACCAGTTGGCCTTGGTACAAATGTCTACAACATGGAATTGTTCAAAGAAATTGATAAAATACCAGAGAATGAACGTGTAATCGGACAATTCTTCGCAGTTGATAGCGGGCATCAACAGTCTGCTACAACTTGCTTGCATTTAGTTATGACGAGTGCTGACAGAGTTTATCTAATTGATAACTACTACTACAGTCCAGCGGGTAAGACGTACAAGAAAGCACCCAGCATCTTGTCTAAGGAGTTGCATGACTACTTGGAGGAGAAAGCGAAACGTTTTCCTAATGCGCCTATTTTGAATATGACAATAGATAGTGCGGAGGGAGCATTGAGAAACCAATACTATGAAGACTATGGCGTGCGCTGGCATCCAGTAGCTAAGAAAAAGAAAATCGTCATGACTGAGTTCGTCCAGTCGCTTCTAGCAGAAGGACGCTTTTTTTATTTGCCTACAGAAAACAACTTGAAATACTTTGTGGAAGAGCACAAGAAGTATCAATGGGATGAAAGAAGCATTATGAACGACGATCCGAAAGTTATCAAGGAAGACGACCATACGTGTGATGCTCTGCAATATTTTGTAATTGATAACGCACGATATCTTAATTTAAAGGTTTAATTTAAATGGGAATTATACAACGAATAGTAAATATATTTAAGAGAGGACAGTATGCGATGCAACAACAATCGCTAGGCAATATCACGGAACACCCACGAATTGCAGTAAGCCAGGAAGAATACAAACGCATTATGCGCAATCTACGATATTATCAGTCCAAGTGGGATGATGTGGAGTTCATGAATACAAATGGCGACATGGTTAAACGACCATTCAATCACTTACCAATCGGACGGACTGCAGCAAAGAAGATTGCAAGCCTTGTATATAATGAACAGGCTACAATCACAGTAGATGAAACTGTAAGTGATGCTAACGAGTACGTGCAAAGCGTGTTGCTGAACGACCGCTTTAATAAGAACTTCGAGCGTTATTTTGAGAGCTGTCTTGCCCTGGGTGGACTTGCCATGCGGCCTTATGTTGATGGTGATAAAATCAAAATTGCATTCGTACAAGCTCCTGTATTCTTGCCTATGCGATCTAATACGCAAGATGTATCGAGTGCTGCTATTGTTACCAAAACAATCAAGTCAGAGGGACAAAAGAATGTATATTATACTTTGATTGAATTCCATGAGTGGAAGAATGAAGAGGAATATACAATCACTAATGAACTCTACAGATCAGAGGTTAAGGATCGAGTGGGTGATCGTGTGCCATTGTCTGAACTCTACGAGGAGTTAGATGAAACAACGACAATTAAAGGGTTGAGTCGTCCGCTATTCACTTACTTAAAGACTGCTGGCATGAATAACAAAGACATTAACAGTCCTTTAGGCCTGTCTATCTTTGATAATGCTAAGAGTACAATCGACTTTATCAACACCACTTATGACGAATTCAAGTGGGAGGTCAAGATGGGACAGCGTAGGGTAGCAGTTCCAGAACAGACAGTACGTACAGAGTTTAACTCACGCAATGAGAAAGTCACAGTCACACGCAAGTTTGATCCTAATCAAAATGTATACGATAAGTTTGATACAGGGAGCCTTGACGGATCTATTAACATCACAGACCTAACGACTCCTATCCGGTCAGAGGACTACATTAAAGCTATCAACGAGGGGTTGTCACTGTTTGAAATGCAGATTGGTGTATCTGCTGGGATGTTTAGCTTCGATGGTAAGAGTATGAAAACCGCGACAGAAATCGTAAGTGAAAACTCAGACACTTACCAAATGCGCAATAGTCTTGTGTCTTTGGTCGAGCAGTCTTTGAAAGAGTTGGTTATTTCGATTTGTGAACTCGGATCACTCTACGATTTTTACAACGGTCCTATTCCAGAGATGGAGCAGATCAGTGTTAATCTGGACGATGGTGTCTTTACCGACCGCAACAATGAGTTGGAATACTGGACGAAAGCTCTTGCAAGTGGCCTGGTTGATCGTAAGACAGCAATTCAACGCGCTTTGAAGTTGACAGAGGAAGAAGCTGGACAAATGGTACAACGTATCAACAACGAAACGATGGCTACTGCCAATTCTGAGCGTGATACAACAGACATTGAAATTTACGGAGAATGATAAGGAATGAGCAAGAGGCTGCCGATACAATTTAATGACGAACAGTTAGAACTTGGATCGAGTCGTCTTGCTGATCTCTATCATAAGTTAACTGTCGAACTCTTTGAGCAGATGGTAGATAGGCTTCTGGAGCGCGGGACAACATCGCTCACAGACAATCCTTACATCTGGCAACTAGAGAAACTCAATCAGATGCACGCGCTCAACGAACACAATCTTAAAGTAATATCTAAGTATACGGATATCACGGAAGAGCAACTAAGAAATGTCATTGAGGGTGAAGGCCTAAAGATATACACGGACACCAAGAGCCAACTATTGGAGGATCTGAATAAAGACCCTCATTTTGATACAAGCCATGTACAGAAACAACTAGAAGCCTATTTAGAGCAAGCAAGTGGTGATATTGATAATCTAATCAATACAACGCTGCCAAATGTCGTTAATGAGGTTTATCGTAATATCGCTAAGGAGACGGTCGCTAAAGTTGCAACTGGTGTTGCTACACCGGATAAAGCAATTGCTGAAACTGTCATGAAATGGCAGGAAGTTGGCTTTCGAGGCTTTAAGGATCGAGGCGGTAAGAATTGGCGCATTGATAACTACGCACGTACAGTCGTTAAGACTACGACACGTAGGGTATATCGTCAAATGCGCACGCAACCAGCAGACGAGCTGGGTATTGATACCTTTTACTACTCAAAGAAAGCAACTGCGAGAGAGGCTTGCGCTCCTCTGCAACATCACATTGTAACGTATGGTGAAGCAAGAGAAGAGGGTGGCTACAGCGTCCTATCACTGGCAGATCATGGCTACGGTACACCAGCAGGCTGTCTTGGTATCAACTGCGGACACTATCTGACACCTTTTGTAATCGGCATCAATGACATGCCAGATTTGGGCGATGATGTTAAAAACATTACACCAGAAGATGCAATTAGAAATGCTAATGTACAGGCTAAACAAAGGGCATTAGAACGGTCTATAAGAGACAGTAAAGAAAAATTAGATATTGCCAATAAGTTAGGTGATAAGGATCTTATAGATAAGTACAAGAGTAAAATACGCACTCAGCAAGGTGCTATGCGTGATTTTCTTAAAGATAAGCCGTTTCTTCATCGTGATTATGCGAGAGAAAAATACTACAAAGGTCCATATACAGATGCTAAGAAAACCGCTCAACTTAGAAAGAAGCTGGCAGAACATCATTACATCAAAGAAGGCGAGATTCCAGCTTTCAAAAAGGTTGGAGGAAAAATCACTAAAGCAGAGCGTAAGGTTATTTATGCAGATGAGAATCCTCAAGGTTTGGGATATATTGGTACACCTCATAGTTTTGCTATCAATAAATACTTGAGAGATAAAAATGTAATGCCGTCTGAGTATCAGAATATAGTCAATACATTGGATGGGGTTATCAAGAGAAATAGAGTTCTAAAAAATATCAAAGTCAATAGATTTGACGATGAGGGGTATTTTAATTCTATCCTTAGAAAGAACGCTAGTCTTTTGAAAAAGCATGATAGCATTGAGTCTGCTCTTAATTCTGGACAAGCTGCTTTCGACAATGATGGCTATACATCTACTAGTTATATTCCTAAATACAATTTCTTTAAGGATAGACCTATTAAAACCATTATCAACATTCCTAAAAATGCTGAAATTTATTTCACCGATAACGATAGAGAGAGCGAGATTATCCTTCCAAAAGGTTCGAAATATGATATAATTAACATGAAACGAAAAGGGGATAATATTACCATTGAAATGAATCTAAGAAAGGAGTAAAGCCTATGATTTTGGAAGAAGCATTAAAAGAAGTAAGTAGCTGGAATCTCAAAAAGCCTGCTCCCTTAACCCCTTCTGAAATGACTGATGAAGAACTCGCTCGTTTGCGTTTCACATGGGTTTCTCCAGAAGATGAAGTTCTTGTCATGGATGAACTGAAAAAACGCGGTCTAGCTTTGTAAATAATTAGCGCTTAGAATGATCTAGGCGCTTTTATTATGCTTTAAAATAGGAGGTGATCCAGCATCTTGACTAGCAGGAATAGACTGCTACTTAATTGTTATAAGGAACCGTATGAGAATTCATGCGGTTTTTATTTTGCGCTCATTTTTGGATAAGAGGTTGTTTCCTCCTTATTTCTTACCTCTTGCGGGATCGTTACCCGCTGGGCGCTTACGACTTTATCCACAGTCGCTAAAGAATGGAAGATCACAATTTAGGAGGGGCAAGTAATGTCCGAAGAAATCCAAACAACAGACCAGCCTGTTAATGCTGGAGAGGTGGCAACTGCCGAAGTTGCAAAAGAGGAAACTAAGACATTTACACAAGAGGAAGTAAATGGATTGGTAGCCAAAGAAGCCAAAAAGGCACAGGAAAAGATCTTTAAAAGCCTGGGATTTGAAGATGTCAAGAGTGCTAAAGAAGGCTTCGAACAGTTGAGAGAGTGGAAAGACTCACAGAAGACAGAAGCGGAGAAACAATCTGAGGCGATCGCTGACAAGGAGAAGCAACTTGAAGCAATGCGCTTGGAAAACCAACAACTGACTGCAAAATATGCAGCTCTTACGTTGGGTGTACGTTCTGATGCTGTCGACGATGTCATTGCACTGGCTCAAAGCAAAGTGACTGATGATGTGACAATCAATGATGCGATCGCAGAAGTCCTTGCAAAATACCCACAATTCGGGAATGTACCCGAAGAACCCAAGGAAGAACCGAAACCCAGCTTCTCAGTCGGTGGCACACCATCGGTTAAAGAAGAGGGCAAGGTTGATCCTTTTGAGGCTATTATCGCCTCGTATGGCAAGAAAAAATAAGAAAGGAACATAATCTATGCCAAATAACAACCTAGCTGCTGCTCGCTACGAGAAACAATATCGTGATATGCTCGCTACTGTATTCGGAGTGAATGCAGCATTTATCAACGCTTTGTCTCCTGTCCAAATTTTGGACGGTGTACAAGAAAACACTACTGCATTTTCAGTTAAAACCAATGGAACTCCTGTCGTAATGGGTGAATACTCAACCGATGCTAACGACGGTGGTTTTGGAACTGGTGCTGGTAAATCTCGTTTTGGTGAATTGAAAGAAATCAAGTATACCAACACAGATGTACTTTACGACTACACACTTGCAATCCACGAAGGTATCGACCGCTACACAGTCAACAACAACATTGAGGCTGCAATCGCTGATCGTTTGAAACTCAACGCAGAAGCTCAAACCCGTGGAATGAGCAAACGTATCGGTAAATTCTTGTCAACTGCTGCAGGTAAAACAGAAGCCCTCACAGATATGCAAGAAGCTACTGTACGTACTTTGGTTAACAAGATCAAAGCATACTACAGCAACAACGAAGTGATCGCTCCTGTTACATTGTATCTACGCACTGAATTGTTCAACGCAATCGTAGATATGACTGCAAATACTTCTGCTAAAGGATCAAGCGTATCTATTGACGAGAATGGCCTTGCTAAATACAAAGGCTTTGCCCTTGTAGAAACACCAGAACAATACTTTGAATCTGGCGATGTCGCTTACTTCGTACCAGATGGAATTATCATTCCATTCGTAGGTATCTCTACTGCTCGTACAGTAGAGGCAGAAGACTTCGACGGTGTTAAATTGCAAGCTGCTGCTAAAGGTGGTACGTATGCACTCGAAGATAACAAGAAAGCGATTGTTAAGGTAACTGGTACAGTCGTTTAAAAGGGGGTAGCTATTGGCACTTTTTAAAACAACTAAAAATGTTTTCTTCCAAGATCTTGATATCACAGTGTTAGAAAGTGATGTCGTGGAACTTGATGACGCGACAGCTAAAGATTTAATCGAAAAGTTGGCAGATGTATTCCCTGGTGAAACTGTACTAATTGAAGTCACAGAAGCTGGGGAACAGAAACCGAAACGCAGTCGCAAGAAGAAAGCAGACACAGAAACTACAGAAACGGAAGAGGTTGAGGCATAATCCAACCTCTTTTATTTATAGAAGAGGTGAGAACATGGATTACTTAACCTATCCAGAATATCTTAAATTAGGCTTTGACGAAACAGACAAATACGATGAATTGTACAAACGGGCAGAAATGACTGTAAACCTGTACATTCACAATTTTTATGCTTACAAAGACTTCGAAAGTGATTTTAAACTACGCAAAGAAGCAGTAAAGAACGCTGTCGCTTATCAGATTTACTACTTAGATCGCTCTGGAATTGCTACAGCAGAAGAGAAACAATCTCTATCTAGCGTGACTGTTGGACGAACCACAGTAAGCTATCAGAGTGGCTCTCAGAGTGTTTCAAAAGGTTCACAGTATAATCTCTCTCTTGATGCTGAAAACTGGCTCAAAGTGGCTGGTTTTGGCTATAGTGGGGTGTCTTATGATAGATAAGCGAATGTTAGTCGATACAGCAATCATAAAAAAGCGTGTTGGTATTGATGAGTGGGGGAAAGAAACATTCGGCGGCGATCTATATATCGATCCTTGCCGTTTTGATGAGAGTACCTCACACGTCCAATCACAGAAGTCTGGAAAAAGTAAGAACCGCACGGACCAATTCGCTGGAGTGCTGTATATTGATACAGACTATTGCAATTTTGAAATTGATAGATCATATATTGACGGGAAATTGATTGTAGACAATCAAGAGTACATCATCGTTAAGATCATTCCAAACAGACACCCGATTAGTAAGCGAATACTTACTTATGAAATCGAGGTGATCTAATGGGAATTAGTATCACAGTTGATCTAGGACGGATTAATAAGAAGTTCGGTCCGAATGCAAAGAAAGTTGCTGAGTATGCTATCGCTAACCAAGCGATGTTGGACATGGAAAGGTTCGTGCCTCTCCGTGACGGTGATCTTCGAGGTTCTGGCCATGTTTCTGGCAATCAGATTGTATATAACACAGTCTATGCCAGGGCGCAGTTTTACGGATCGTCCTACAACAAGCATCGTAGTTTTAAGTTCAGCAAGTATACTACTCCTGGTACAGGCCCACGGTGGGACTTGAAAGCTAAAGGAATGTATGGTGACAAATGGGCAGATAAGGGAAGGGAGGTATTAGGACTATGATCGCTAAAAATGATTTTTTAGAAAGACTTAATGCTTTTATCAATTCGCTTGATCTCCCTATTACATCCCGTATGGATTATTTAGACGAAGACGAGAGCCTTGTGGTTTATCCACTAGCTGGTGGAAAGATCAATAAGATCTATATGGACGAAGCCAGAGATGTATCTCTACCGTTTGAAATTGCAGTTAAAACGAAAGATCACGAAAAGGCTAATACCTGTCTATGGGCAGTTAACGAGGCCTTATCGGATTTATTCGTAGACATTCCAAGCGCTAACAGATCGTATGCGTTCGAAAATTTAGAAGTGGCAATGCCGTTTTTGAATGAAAGAGACGAGCAAGGCTACTACATCTATTTACAAGATATTCAAGCAAACATTACGGTTTTCCAACCGAAAAAAGAAAGGAATTAATTAATATATGGCACGTTATAAAAACGCCCTACGTGGGCATTTCATCGCTCCTGTAACTGATCCAAAAGTAGAACCAGAAAAATCTGCTTATTTGGAACTTGCAAAATGGATCGAAGACATCGCAGACGATACAGACGAGGCTACAACTTCTGTAGCTTACTACGACGGAGACGGTACAGAAGAGACTACTGTTACATCTGTTAAAGGCTCTTACACATTCAAAGGCACATACGACAAGGAAGACCCAGCCATGAAGCACATCGCTGGTCTTAAATACAAACTCGGTAATGAACGACTTGTATGGCATAAGATCGTAGATGCTGACGGTAAGAACCAAGCAGTCGGAATCGCTACCGTATCTGATATCAAAGCTGGTTCGGGCGCTGCTGCAGAATACGAAGAATTTTCTTGCAAAATCTCGTATAATTCACTTCCAAAAATTTCAGCAGTCGTCTAATCGAATTATTGGGCGCTATCTGTTTAGGTAGCGCTCTTTTTTGTGCATTAAAGGAGGAAAAAACATGTCTATTTCAATCGAATTAAAACGCAACTTTATCCCGATCGATATCGGAGAAATCGAACTGCAGTTTGATACATCACTAGAAAATATCTCACGGCTTGCAACGCTACAGGAAGAGATCGCAGAACGCTTTAACAAGTATCAGTTAGAGCTGATTGAACGCTCCAACAACGGAGAATTTGACGATCTTAAAGAGGGAATTGTTAACAAAGAAGTTATTGACGAAGCCTTTAAGATGCAGAAGAAGATGACGGAGATCAAGTACGATGTGCTATTCGGTGATGGTACATTCGCTAAACTTTATGACCGTTATCCAGACCTTGACGCTTTGGATCATGCATTTGATGAGGTAGATACTTTGCTGGGCGCTGAGCTTGACCGTCTAGGCCAAGAACGGGCTAAGGCATCGGGGGCGGTTGCTGAGTCCTTTGTTAAAAAAGCAAAAGCCAAAAAGACAAAAAAGACCAGCAAAAAATAACAAGGAGGATTGCTCATGAAATTAAATGAGCCTATACAGAACTCCTTTGAAGTGAACGGACGCACCTATGAGGTGGACTGCTCCTTTGATCTGGTGCTTGATGTCTTTGAGATGTTTGACAACGAAGTCATGAATAATCTCGAGAAGATGCGTACAGCGGTTTTAATGATGACGGACGAAGCCTTGGACAATCCAGAGGACATAGTAGCCGTATGGGAATATATCGACGAGCATTTTTTGAAAACTAAAAAAGAGCGCGTGATTTATGACCGCCACGGAAACCCTATGCCAGTAGCCAAGGACGAAGAAGATGATACACGTTTGATTGATTTTGAAGTAGACGCGCAGGAAATATACGCGAGCTTTGTGCAAGCGTATAATATCAACCTCTTTGAAGCACAAGGCCGGCTTACATGGCCCGAATTTATCGCGTTACTTAATGGTATGCCAGAGGGGACTGCTGTATCTCAATTGGTAGAGATACGGTCTTGGAAGCCCTCGAAAAACGATAGTAGCGAGTACAAGGCCAAAATGAGACGGCTACAAAACAAATACAGATTAGATGGAAAGGAGGGAGATGAATAGATGGCAGATGGAAAAATAGTAATTGACGTCCAGGTCAACGGCAAGAAACTGTCAGAGTTATCAAGCGCCTTGAAGCGTTTAGAATCCGAAGCCCGTAGATCGGGCCAAGGTGTCAAAAGCGCCGGAGACGGTATCCAGGCTACTGGCGATAAAGCTCTAAGAGCTGGTCAAGGCTTCAAACGTGCTGGTGACCGTATGGCCGAGGGTGCGAAACTATCGGAAACCTCTAGTAACGGCTTCCGTCGCGCTGGGGAGAAGATCAAGGAAAGCTCTGATTTAGCTGGGCGCTCTGGTTCTGGTTTTAAACAAGCCGGGGAGAAAGTAAAAGAAAGCTCTGATCTTGCCCAGCGGTCTGGCGATGGCTTTAAGCAAGCGGCAGAAAAAGTAAAAGCATCTGGCAACGAAGCCAAGACAGGCGGAGAGGGCTTTAAGTCAGCAAGTTTTAAAATCAAAGAAGCCGGTGCGCTTTCTAAGTCTGGCGGTGATGCTTTTAAACAGGCAGCCGAAAAAGTTAGGGAAGCTGGCACGATCAGCAAAACCGGCGGGAATGGTTTTAAGGTAAGCGCCGATCTAGTACATAGAGCTGGGCAAGTCGCATCTCAAAGCGGGGGCGGTTTTGTCAAACTGAAAGACATCATCAAAACGACAGGCGACCAAGCTGAAAGGAGCGCGTCAAAATTTGACAAGATCAAAGACGCGATCAAGAACTTCTCGGTCGGTGCGGTAGCCTTTAAAGCTGTCAGCTCAGCGATGAACCTTGTAAGCCAGTCAATGGATAAGGCTATTGACCGCTTCGATACCTTGCAACGGTTCCCTAAAGTTATGAAATCGCTGGGCCACTCTTCAAAAGATGTGGCAGCATCTACTAAGTTACTTTCTGAGGGTATCGAGGGCTTACCAACAACACTTGATACAGTTGTAAGTACCACTCAAAAACTAACCTCAATGACTGGTAACTTGAAACAGTCTACCAAGTTAACAATCGCCCTAAATAATGCCTTTCTTGCTTCTGGTGCATCTACAGAAGATGCAAGCCGTGGATTGCAACAGTACACCCAGATGTTATCAGCCGGTAAGGTTGATATGCAAAGCTGGAAAACCTTGCAAGAAACCATGCCTTACGCATTGCAAAAGACCGCTGAAAGTTTTGGTTTTGCTGGTGCGTCGGCCCAGAAAGACTTCTATTCGGCTTTGCAAGACGGAAAAATCACGTTTACTGATTTTAGTAAGCGTCTGATTGAGTTGAACAAAGGCACAAACGGCTTTGCTGAAATGGCAAAGAAAAACTCAGAAGGTATCAAGACCTCTTTTGGTAACATCGTGAACGCGGTAGCAAAAGGGATCGCGAACGTCATTGCCGAATTTGACAAGATGAGCAAGGCTGTTACTGGAAAGAGCATTGCCCAGAACCTTGATAGCATTAAAGGCGCGGTAAATAGTACTTTCAATGTAATCATTAGTGTTATTCGCGGTGCTACACCAGTTGTTAAATCACTAGTCAGTGTATTAGGTTTCCTCAAACCTGTATTAGACCCGCTTATCTCAATATTCGCTGGTGTCGCAGGAGCAGTCTTGCTCTTTAAAGGGGCGATGCTGGGACTGTCTATTATCAAAGGTATCGGTAGCCTAATTGGTACGCTTATCACTTCCCTTGTATCCTTAACCAGTACCTCACTTGTAGCCACGGGTGCTACTACTGGACTCGCTGGGGCTTTGGCAGCTCTATCATCTGGTGGAGTCTTTATCGTCGTTGGTGCTATCGCTGGTCTGGTGTCATGGTTGACGCAAGAAAGCGAAGAAACCAAAAAAGCGAAAGAGAAAGCAAAAGAATTCCAGCAATCCCTCGATGATCTACACGAAAGTATCAACAAAGGCAATGAAGCCTATAAGGATCGCAGAAATGAGATCCAAGCTACAGCCGAGGACAACGAGCGATTAGTCAAGAAGATCGACGAACTGAACGCGGTTGAAAACAAGACTGCCGCTCAGAAGAAAGAGCTTGCGTCGGCAGCAGAAACCCTCAACTCACGTATCGAGGGCTTGAATATCCAGTACGACAAGGCCACAGGCACAATCAATATGACCACGGACGCGATCCGGAAGCAGATTGAAATTGCCAAGGCATCGGCTGAGATTGAAGCTGCAAACGAGCGAATGGTAGAGAATGCCAAGAAGCGCCTTGAAATCAAGGACAAGATGAAGGAGCTTGAAAAGGAATATCAAGGCCTACTCGACAAAACTGAGAAGATAGAAGATTTCGGCTTCGCTGGTGGGCAACTTCGCGACAATATCAAGACAGAAGCTAAGAAGAAATACAACGAAGAAGTCAAGAAGCTCCAGGACGATATCAAGAAAACCGAGGACTCTGACAACGAATTAACGAATACGATCGTTAAGAACAATGAAGCCAAGGCCAAGTCTACAGAAGATGCGAATGGTCGCGTGATCTACTCATTGCAGACCATGAACGAGGAGCAGAAGAAAGCTGTAGAGATGATGCAACAAGAGTTTGCTAATCTCAAAGGTGAAGTTCAGAACGCGTTCCAAGCTATTGAGCAACAGACGGCCTTATCTGCAGATCAAATGACTGCCAACTTGCAGAAGAACATCGACGCGGTTGATAAGTGGTCTCAAAACCTTGAAACACTCGCTAAACGTGGACTAGACCAAGGTCTTATCGAACAAATGCGCCAGGCTGGTCCTAAAATGGCCAACCAAACGCAGGCCCTTGTAGATGCGTCCGATGAGCAGTTAGGACGACTCAACGGTAAATGGACCGAGGCAGGAGATAAAGCCAAGGAAGGCTTCCTCCGTGGTATCCGGGCAACTGGTCAAGAGTTACCACCCGAAATCGAGAGCATGGTAACTGCTATCGGTGATGAGTTTAGAAGCGCACTCGCTGATGCAGGCTTTGAAGTCAAAGGCCGTGAAGTACCTCAGAAAATTAGTGAGGGTATGCGGTCTGGTAAAGGCGACGTCCAACAGGCAACCTCAGAAGTCACAGAGGCATCTAAGCAAGCATTTAACAACTTGCCAACTGAAGCCAAGTATAGCGGATCGCAAGTAAGCGGTCAGTATGCCCAAGGGATCACGGAGAACCAAGCATCAGCTCAAGGGGCTGTAGAGGGCCTTAAAAATGCATCTCTAGGCGTTTTAGCTAACTTGTTCGGCGAGGGGCAAGCAAAAGGTGCTGAACTGGGTGCGGGTGTCGGAGATGGTGTATTGAGCCGGTCCGATGTCGTGCAAGGTGCAGCTAACACCCTCAAGTCAAACGCTACTGCTACGATGGCTGGCATGGCTACAGATGGACAGGCTAAAGGTTCAGAGTTTGGATCTGGTATTGCGATTGGTATCGGTGTAGGTCAACAGGTAGCAGTTGGTGCAGCATCTGTGATGAACCTTGCTATTTCGGCTCAATTCCTCGCGATGTCCATGAACGGGCAACAGTACGGTTCACAATTCGGTACTGGCATCGGTGGTGGTATCAATTCCTCGCAAGGTATTGCTACTGGTGCGTCTAATGCGATGAAGATGATGATTAATGCGTCAGTTAACTCGCTAGGGCACGACGGTAGAAATGCTGGATCACAATTTGGTACGGGTGTTACTAGTGGTATCGCTAGCCAAAACGGCGCGGTACATGGTGCGTCAAGTGCCTTGAAATCATCGGCTCACAGCGGAATGTCTGGTGGATATAGTGGAGGTTATAGCGCAGGTACGGCTATTGGCGAGGGCATGATGAGCGGTATCTATGCGATGGCTGGATCGGTTGCAGCAGCAGCAGCCAGCATCGCAAGTAGCGCGGTTGCAGCAGCCCGATCTACTTTGCGGATCAACTCGCCATCAAAAGTCTTTAGAGATCAAGTCGGTCGCGCTACCCCAGAGGGAATGGCAGTACGTATTGAAACATACGGCTACTATGTAGACGACTCAATGACTGACCTTGCTAACAAGACAGTAGAGTCTGGCAAAAAGTACACAGATGGCTTTGGTTTTAACTTGCCAGGTCGCGGTGATCTTGTCAGTGGTCTGACTGATACACTAGCTACGCGCTTTGGATATGCAGGCGGTGGAAGCTCAAGCTCAAATGTTACAAACAACTATACACTTAACGCAAACGGTACAGCTAATGATAATTTCTTTAGTCCGGAGAATATGCGCAGGCTCTTGCGTGAGCTTGCTTACTACACAAATTTGGAAGGAGGTAGAATGGCATAATGGGAAGTTTTACTTTTAATGGTGTTAGTAGCACCACTCACGGTCTACGAGTGACCAGCGACTATATTATCAGTTCGACTGGTAGTGACGTAGAAACAGTAGCGGTCCCTGGTCGCGATGGTGATCTATTGATCTCAAAAAACCGTCTTAAATCGGTAACGCTGGAATTGCCTTGTACCGTCCTTTCTAATCGTAAGCTCACAGATGCCGAGAGTGATATAAGCAACTGGCTAAACGTAGACGGTTATAAAGATTTGACTCTATCCTGGGACCCAGATTTTATCTACCGGTCAGCTTTTATCGAAACTTTTGAGGTATCGAGCCTTATGAAGCAGTTTGGTAAAGTAAAGTTAAACTTCTTGACCTATCCAGTCAAGTTTTATAAACAGGGGCGCACTACTCAAAAGCTGACAAACGGAGTTGCAATCAATGGCCTGGGCAATGTTAACGCAAAACCAATCATCACACTGGTTGGATCGGGTGACTGTACACTTACCATTAACGGTCGCAAGACTAAGTTAAAAGGTGTGCAAGGCAAGATCACACTAGATATGCAAGCAAACCAAGTATTTAAGGACAATCTGCCAGCGTGGGATAAAGTGGTGCGATCTCCTCAATTTCAGATGCCTTACTTTGACTACGGCCGTAACTTGATTAGTTGGGACGGGAATTTTGAGGTGTTTATTATTCCAAACTGGGGAGTCAAATTATGAGACCTATTTTGTTTAATAAAAATGAGACGGCTTTTGACACTTACGGTCTGGGTGAACTTAACGTTACCAAGGGGACTGTAACCCGTGAACGCAACGGAAATTATACGCTATATTCAGAAATTCCCGCGAACGATCCAATGGTTGCAACCCTTGAGAAAGAAATGAAGCTCAAGGCTGACGCTGGATTGCGAACTAAAAACCAAACCTTTGAGATCTCGCGAATCGTAAAAGATAGCAGTAACATTGTTAAAATCTACGGTCAGCATATCAGTCATAAGTTAGAATACATGGGGCTAGTTAATGGCAGGGTCTTTAGTGGTTCTGCCTTTACTGCTCTCGCAATCTGGCACAATGCAACGATTGGTGATCTACGTTTTGATGTTTGGTCTGATATCCAGACGACTGGTAAGGGTGTGTTTGACATCTCCAAAATGGAGAATGCAAGACAAGCCCTTGGTGGTGTAGAAGGCTCTATTTTGGACATCTATGGCGGAGAGTATGAGTTTGACAACATGACAGTCAGACTGCATAAGCAGTTAGGTCGTACCGCTCCAACCGTGCTGGAATATGGTCGTAACATCTTATCTGCTGAACTTGATGAAACAATCGAGAGTGCATACACTAGTGTACTGCCTTTTGCGACTTACACTCCCGATAAACCAGAGGGGGACACTAGTGATAGTCAGCCCGACCCCGTAACAGTCACGCTCCCAGAGAATTATGTAGATAGCAAGTATAAGGCTCTCTACGCACATCGCAGAATTAAAGTCGTAGATTTCTCAAGCGAATTTAAATCTGATAGCAAGAGTAAGGATATCCCAACACCCGATAAATTGCGTAAAATCGCTAATGATTATATGGAGCGCAATGAAATTGGTAAGCCTAAGATCAACATCAAAATCGAGTATGCTGATCTAGCACGCACACTTGACTATGCGGATCGAGGCTGGATCGAAGAAGTCGAATTATGCGATATTGTACCCGTCTATTATCCACAGATCGGGCTGACCGATGAAACTTTGAAAATAACCACGATCACTTACGATTTTGTAAACGAACGAAATGAGAGCGTGGAGTTTGGTGATATCGGAACGAACGTAAGAGCGACCATGCAGAGCGGACTCGCTGGACGGGTCGATGATATTGCTAAAGCCCAGCAGGACTTTGAGAATAGCTTGCCAGATTATTTACTAAACGCTCAAGGTAACAAGGTTTGGTACAACAGACCAGATGACAAAGAACATAAAATCGGCGATATCTGGTTTGAAAAGAACGGTCTATATGACCGAATGTATGTCTGGAACGGTTCGCAATGGGAGAAGCGTATTGATACGGAAGATGTCGATAAGATTAAGAAAGAGGTTGATAAACAGCTTGAACAAGCCAAGCAGTCAACTGCTATCGAAATCGAAAAGGCAAACGCAAAAGCTCAAGAAGCTCTTATTAAAGCTGGAACGATTCCAGACACAGCTACGTTATCGGATCAAATTAAAACGCTGATTTTAAATAGTCCAGATTTATCACGTAAGGTCACGGAAACGTTTAATAATGCGGACAATGGTGATACGATCTATAGCAAGGTGTATTCCAAGGTAGCAAAGAATTTTGCGACCATAGGTCAGTTTGACGCTTTGGATAGAGTCCAAAACGACCAAGGACGCGATCTTCTTAATCTCTCTAAAAAAATTGAAACGCAAACCGTAGAATTTAACAAGCTGACGGAAAGTAACAAACTCTATGAGCGTATCCTTGGAACGTCCGAAACAGGCGCACCAGACAAGCTGTCCCGCTTGGTTATGTCCAGTGATATCTTTCAGACGGAAGTCGGGAAGTACGTCACTAGTGACAATAATTTGATTGTTAACTCAGAGACGATGGATCAGCACGTTTTAGTAAACGAAAATCGGCCCGGTGTGAATGTTTCTGTCAGCGATGGAATCTTCACGATCAAAGCACAGGGCGCAACGTCTTATAACTGGTCCGGGTTCACACTTCCGATTTACGTTCGCAAGATTTATCGGGGTGAAACATATTCTGTCGGCTTTAAATACCGCGTTCGTGGTGCGATTGATAATGACTTTAACGTCATTATTAAAAACCACGTTCTCAACCGTGCAGCGTTCGTAGCCACGGCTGCACGTTCAAATACTCCCGTTTCTGACGAGTGGAAAGAATTTCAAGGGACGTTTTATATGTCCTCAGATTTTGAGTTCGGCAATCACAGAAACTTACCATTTTATGTGTATGTTACCAAAAACGGCTGGGTAGAAATTAAAGAAATTATGCTCGTCCGTGGTTCGCGCACTGGGCCTTACAAGCCAAGTCAGTTTGACGACGCGTTCAAGGAAACAAAAGCAGTACGGACGCAAGTGACACAGCTCGCTGGATCGTGGGCAGTTAAAAACCTCAACAGCAACGGTGATGTACTCAACTCAATCAACGTACTGGCGGACGGCACGAACCGAATAGACGGACGATTAACGCATATCACAGGTCAGACCAAGATTGATAATGCAGTCATTAAAGATGGTATGATTGCCAACCTAAACGCTGATAAAATCACGGGCGGTACAATCGATGCCAGTCAGGTCAACGTTATCAATGTCAATGCTGGTAACGTGCTTGCTGGTACGTTAACTGGTATGACCGTTCGAGGTGGTCGGATCGAAGGTCTAAATGGCAAGATGTATATTGACTTACAAAATAGTCAATATAACGTTTTAAACAACGAAGCCACAATCAGACGGATTGACGATACCAATTCCTCGCAATTTATTAAATTAACAAAGAGTGGATTTATCGCAGAACGATTCAGAGATAGCAATGCTGCACTCATGGTTTTAGGCACGAATCACAACAAAGACCCTAAAGAGGTAGAACGGCATGACAATGAAACGTTCGCAGGTATTCGGCTTTGGTCTGGTAAAGGAAACGGCACGGAAGAAAGCCTTACAGAATTCGTGGGTGACCGTGTACTGATCTATAATAATGGGCGCTATCGTAGCCCATGGAACTTTCACGGAAATACTAATGACGGGAATACTTACATCATCCCGATGAACCAAAATAACGTTAAACACTATATTGGACGTGGAGACTTCTTCCTTGAGGGGATTTATTCAAAACATTTCTATATAAGCGGTGGACGAGATATAGGTCAGTATCTATGGGATCTTCTCACTTGCTTTGGTATCATGAAACGTTATGGACAGATTAGTGGAGCTGCTGGTGGTCACGTTCAAGGGGTACTTGATAAGTATGGCTTTAAATAAGAGGTAATGAATGAACACAACAGACAAAATTATCAACGATGTCGCAGTCCAACTTGCGAATAAAATTATTGAGTGCGCTAATTATAAGGCGTACTACGAACAAACAAATGAATTGCTAACTAAATTTAACGATGTTTTAGCTAGTGACTCAGCACTCAAGGACCTCTTTGATGAGGCCTTTCAAAAATTAGAAGAAGGTAAATAGTATATGGAATTTAAAGTAGTTAACAAATTTTTGCAAGAAAAAGGTAAAACATTCGTAGCAATCCGCTGCCAAGACCCTTACACGGCATACGACCGTGTATTAGAGGGTGACCGCACAACCGAAAGCGATGAAAGTTTGATCCAAGCGGTCATCGGGCTTGTGACTACAGAACTCAATCCAGCCGAAGGGGTGAAAGCTCTTAACGTGGAATTGATTAAACAGAAAGAGCAGTTTAATAGTGATCTAGCTGAAAAGGATACTAAAATCGCTGAAACTAAAGCGGTGGCAGATTGGGCGGTACTTGCAGCCGTCACTAACACAGAAAGTCCACTCGATCCAACTCTTTATGCGCGTGGATTGGAATTGGTCGAAGCTGGACAAGCTGGCAAAACATACAAACCTTATGAAATCTTTACTGTTAACGATCCAAGCCACACTCCGAAATATGGTGAGGGTCAACGTGTACTGGTCCAAGTAAATCAAGAATTTACTTACAACAACGAAACAGTGGCAGACCTTGAGGGATCGCTCTCACAAAATGGGAAGCTGGCAGTTTGGAAATGGACTGAACCAAAAGCGAACGCACCTCAACCAGCGGGAGAGCTTGAAACTCAACCGGTACAGTAAGCTAGTAGCATAATAGGGGGTGGTAAAATTGGACCTATTGGCACTAGTTGACAAATTAACTCCCGTATTAGTTGTTATCATTCCAAGTTACTTTTCATTCAAAAGTACTAAAACTTCAAAGGAAGCTGACAAGCGTCTTGAGGGTTTATCGAATAAAATCGATACCCTCGAGAAGTCAGTATCAAGCGTGGAAGAAATCGGAAAAGATAACCAACGGAATTTAATGATTATCGGGAAAGGCTTACAACGACTTCAACGTTTTCGATTGCAGGAGAATTTGAAGAACGCGCTCAAGCGCGGACATACAAATCAGCACGAACTCGAGGAGCTGTCGAAATTATATGAAAGTTACGTCGAGCTAGGCGGTAACGGAGCTATTAAAGTGTTATTCGAGCGCTTTTTGGAATTAGAAATAAAAGAGGATAAATAAAATGGATCAAATTACAAACATTATCACAACGTCAGCAATGAGTATTTTAGTTGTATTAACTGGTATCGTGGTACAAGCAATCAAGAAATACTTACTAATGCGCGGTGGTAAGAAAGCAATCGAGATCGTTGAGATCTTGGCAAAGAACGCGGTCAACGCTACAGAGCAGGTCGCGGATAAGTTGGATATCCACGGCAAAGACAAACTCGAGCACGCTAAAACGAGCTTGATCGAGGGCCTTGAGTCGCAAAATATCCATTTGACAAATCAAGAACTCAATACCTTTATTGAAGCAGCAGTTAAAAAAGCGAATGAAGAGTGGAATAAATAAGGGAGGTCTGTCTATGAGTAAAATTGAATCAAGTATCGCACGTATGCGTCACTTGCAAGCGATCCCTGTACATTATGATATGGGTGACCGCTATGGAAACGATGACGACGGCGACGGGCGCATTGAGTTCGACTGCTCGTCTGCAGTGTCTTATGCGCTCGAAATCAGTTTAAACAACAACACAGAGACGTTGCAACAAGCATTGCCAGCTATTGGCTATGCTAAAGTCTTTGACGCAGTAGACGGCTCGTTTGATGCACAACGTGGTGATGTGGTTATCTGGGCACCTCGTGACGGCTCTAGCTCCCTCGGAGCATTTGGACATGTATTAATCATGACCAGCGACAGTACCGCTATCCACTGTAACTATGGCATGGACGGTGTGACTGAAAATGACTACAACTACATCTGGGATCTAAATGGTCGTCCTCGTGAAATTGTATTTCGTGAGAGCGGAACCCCTGCGCCAGCTCCTGCTCAAAGTGCATTTGATAAAGAGCTGGATGTAAATGCTCGTCTTGAAGTATCTGATAAGCCTTACTACGAAGGCACACTCACTACTGATTACTATGTAGAGGCAGGCCCTCGCATTGATAGTCAGGATAAAGAATTCATTGCTGCAGGCACCCGTGTCAGAGTATACGAGAAGCTGAACGGATGGGCAAGAATCAACCATCCTGCAAGCTCGCAATGGGTAGAGGATAAGTATCTGGACGACTGTACAGATATGTAGAAAAGGGGTGATTGAATGAATCGCTCGAACTGTACCAATTTAAAGCAGTTTGAGGGCGGTCGAGTCGTCAAGCAGGGCGACTCAGCCTCCCTTTTTGGTTTTGCATTATATGACGAAAACTGGGTACCGATTGACCTTGACGGACAAGAAGCTACAATCCACTTTGTGAGCAAGAAAGGCAAAGCGACTTTTTCGGCGACTGTCCAAGGTTCAAAAGTATCGTTTAAGATTCCCAAAGTCTTACCGGTTGAGAGCTATCTTGTTGAGGTTGATTGTGGAGGCTACGTATTCCCTAGCGATCAGAGCGTCCGAGTTGACGTGGTCCAGTCAGCGGAGGAATACCAGTCAGCGGAGATGGTTGATCTTGGTAAAGTCAGCTTGCGCGATGAGATCGCAAACTATCTCGCTGGCCACACTGTACAAGCGTATAATGACGGGCCACTAGTCGCACGGATCGAAGCACTCGAAGCGCGCCCACAGGCTACAACGGTTGATCTGGGGCCACTAGAGCAACGTGTCCAAGCACTAGAAAGTAAACCAGCTCCAACAGTTCAAACGCTCGATTTAGGACCACTAGAAAAGCGCGTTGAGGCTCTGGAAAACAAACCGGCACCAACAGCACCAGTGGTCGACTTGAGCGCGTATATGACCTCAGAAATGGCTTATCAGACGTTTGCAACGTATACCACGTTACAAGCTCAAATGACTAACAACATTAAAAATAAGCACCTTGAGCTGGGCCTTGACGCACTGATCGACGAAAAGCTACGCAACGGTGGGGATAACTTCCTTACTAGCCACCAAGCTAGCACGGCTTACGTGTCAAAAGAAGTATTTCAAAACTTGCTAAAACGAGTAGAAGCTCTCGAAAGCGTTCCTATATAATGTATTTTCCCTCCCATTTTCGGGAGGGCTTTTTTGTGTTTATAACGGCAATTTTACAGATTGTCTATTGTAACGGCAATAAAAAAAGCCCTTGGGCTCGTTCTCTCAATTATGCGGGCAATGAATACGATTTTGAATACGACTTTTTTCAATTATTGAAAAATGACGAAAACGATATTTTGACAATATGCGCGGTTTTGCAACGTTTGAAAACGTATAGCGCAATGATGGAAACAGTTTTTGAAATATGCTAAAATA
>NZ_CAUFJQ010000002.1 GCF_959025735.1 uncultured Streptococcus sp. | reverse complement strand
AGCGCCCTGCACATTGGTTCGTCTTGTTCAGTTTTCAAAGGTCTTTGTCGCTCTCTCGCGACAACTATATTAGTATATCATGACCTCTCCTTACTGTCAATACTTTTTCTCAAAAAATTTTATTTTATTGAAGGTTTTTTTAAACACTGTTAACTTTCAGTTTTTAAATGGTATTTTTAAAATCCTTTAGATAGTTCTCTAATTTCTTTTTCATTTTTGCTTTTCCTTGACATCTTCTGTTAGTTAGTAATGCTTCATATTGTTCTTTTTCTTTTACGGTTAATTTTCCTTTAAAACGTTTTAATGCATCTCTCAGAACAACCAGCTCATCTAAATATATTTTTCTTGATGAAATTCTGTGACTAATTTCTCCAATTTCAATATATGGAAGTCTATTAATTTTTCTCTTATCACTTTCCTGTTGTCTTATTTTATCTTTAATATGATTTCTAAATTTTGTTTTGAAATATGTATAAAGTAATTCTTCATTTGTTTCAATTTCAGGATTTTTTTGATAAAGTTCAAACAGAGTTAGCTGACCTTCTTGTTCCCAATCATCCTTTTCCCACAATTGAATATAATACTCTTTTTCACATTTTCTTACTATATATTTTACTTTTTGATACATTTTATTAAATTCCATAAGCTCTCCTTTACTTTTATCTGTATTTTATAAAAATAAAGAGGCCCTTTGGGCTTTTTTTCTATTCTGCACGTTTTTTTAACTATTTGGTTATTATTTTTAACTATTTTGTCCAAATACACAAAAAAACTGCCACTTGGTGACAGTTTATCGATAGTCCGTACGGGATTCGAACCCGTGTTACCGCCGTGAAAAGGCGGTGTCTTAACCCCTTGACCAACGGACCATTTTTACAACATATTCTATTATACAGAATATTTTTACTCTGTCAACACTTTTTTAATAAAAAAAGAAGGAAAATATTTCCTTCTTTTGAATTAGTTGTTTTCTTCTAATTTTGACTTAATTTCATCATATGATAGAGGTTTTGCTTCTTCTTCTAATTCATGCTCTGAATTTTCAGGCATTTTTCCTGTTTCATATAATGATTTAATTTGAACACTATCCAAGGTTTCGTATTTTAATAGAGCTTCCGCAATTAGTTTATGCGTTTCTCTATTTCCTTGAATAATTTCTGCCGCTTTATTACGGGCTTCATTCAACAAACCACGAACTTCTTCATCAATTTCGTAAGCAGTTTGTTCTGAAATCATTTTTTGTGGGCTTTGAGCACCAAACATCGCATGATTTCCTTCATATTGGACCGGTCCAAGTTTTTCACTCATACCATATTCTGTCACCATTGCACGCGCCATTTGGGTAGCTTGTTCAAAGTCATTCGAAGCACCCGTTGTTTGCGAATTGAAAATAATTTCTTCGGCAACACGTCCTCCCATGAGCCCAGCTAATTGTTCTTTCATGTCCTCTTTAGAAAGTAACATTTGATCTTCTTTAGGAAGGGCAATCATGTAACCGCCTGCGCGACCACGCGGAACAATAGTAACTTTATGAACTACACGAGCATTTGATAAGACCAGACCAACGATTGTATGACCAGCTTCGTGATAAGCAACCATTTCACGTTCTTTTTGTGAAATCGTCCGATCTTTCTTAGATGGACCTGCAATAACACGATCTTCTGCTTCATCAATGTCAGCAGCATCAATTACTTTTTTATTTCGACGAGCTGCAACCAAGGCTGCTTCGTTCAAAACATTTTCGAGATCAGCTCCGACAAATCCTGGTGTTTGTTGAGCAACCAATTTCAAGTCCACATCTGGAGCGAGTGGTTTGTTCTTAGCATGAACACGAAGAATCGCTTCACGACCTTTCACATCTGGACGTCCAACTAATACTTTACGGTCAAAACGGCCAGGACGAAGAAGGGCAGGGTCAAGGACATCAGAACGGTTAGTTGCTGCGATAACAATGATTCCTTCGTTACCTTCAAAACCATCCATCTCAATCAAGAGCTGGTTAAGGGTTTGTTCACGTTCATCATTTCCGCCACCAAGACCTACACCACGTTGGCGCCCAACAGCATCAATTTCATCGATAAAGATAATGGCTGGTGCTGCTTTTTTAGCATCTTCAAAAAGTGAACGAACCCGGCTAGCACCGACTCCGACAAACATTTCAACGAAGTCAGAACCAGAGATACTGAAGAATGGCACTCCAGCTTCACCAGCTACTGCTTTTGCTAAAAGGGTTTTACCAGTTCCGGGAGGGCCTTCAAGAAGCACACCTGCTGGGATTCTTGCACCCAATTTAGTAAAGCGTTTTGGATCTTTTAAAAATTCAACAACTTCAACAAGTTCTTGTTTTTCTTCTTCAGCTCCTGCTACATCTGAAAAACGAACTTTAATATCTTCTTTATTAGCAGCGCGGGCTTTATTACGACCAAAGTTCATTGCACCTCTGGCACCTCCGCCACCGCCTTGGTTCATCATTGAGAAGAAGAAGAACATGACGATAACAAATGGAACAATTGAAGTGAGAATTGTTATCCACATGCCACTTGAGCTCTCACGCTTGATGGTGATTTCTGCTTTGTGGTCAGCTGCTAATTTTTGTAATTCATTGACGGTGATATCTGATGGAAGGATGACACTAGTAAAGCGAGATACTTTTTGAACACTTGGGGTAAAAAATTGAATTCCCGTATCATCTTTTGATTCTTTAGCTTTATTATAGGTCCCTGCAATTTCAATCACACTACCATTTGGTTGGTAACTGATCGTTTTTACATTATCATTTTTAATTTCTTTAACCAATTCTGTGTAGTTGATTTGCTGACTTTGACCAACCCCATTACCCGCAAAAAAGTACTGGAATCCTGTCACAGCCGCTACAATAATCAACAAATACAGAAATGGATTTCGAACAAAACCGTTATTTTTTCTGTTATTCATCTAGTCTCCTCTATTTTGAGTACACTTCCTCTTTTAATACACCAACATAGGGTAGGTTACGATAATTTTCATCATAGTCTAAACCATATCCTACAACAAACTCATTTGGAATCGTAAAGCAGGTGTAATCTGCTTCGATCTCAACCAAACGTCCTTCAGGTTTATCCAGTAAGGTAGCAATCTTCACAGATGCTGCATTTCGTTCTTCAAAGAGTTCTTTTAGATTTTTGAGGGTTTTGCCTGTATCGATAATATCTTCTACAAATAAAATATCTCTACCAGTAATATCTTGGTCGATATCCTTGATAATATTAATGATACCTGAGCTTGCTGTACCACCATGATAACTTGAAACCAGCATAAAATCCAATTCAATATGTGTATCCACGTGGTTGATCAACTCTGCCATAAATGGAACAGAGCCTTTCAAAATTCCAACAAAAATTGGATTTTTTCCTTGGTACTCTTTTGTGAGAGTTTCACCCAATTTCTTTGCTGCTTCTACAATTTCATCATGTGAAACCAATACTTTTTTTATATCTTTTTCTAACATGTTTTTACCTATCTATTTTTTGAATATAAAGACTATCTTTCATTATACCACTTTTTGAGGGCTTACTCAAATCACTCGTTACCAATCCCACTACAGAAAGAATATTATGATTTTGTTCTATAATGAGAGCCTTTTGCCGAAGAGAAATTGGAATTTTATGGTTGATAAACCACCGTCTTAATTTTTGATGGTGGCCATTAACAAGTAGCTGATCTCCTTCCTTTCTCCTTCTAATTAAGATGGGAGTTTCGCGTGAAACAGAAAGAATTTCTACATTTTCCCCTACTAATGGTTGTCCAAAAGATAGTTTATAATTTGCAATTTCAAAGATATTCCCAAATTCTAACAAAAATGGGAGGGGGTGGTCATCCGACTTTTGACTGATTTTTTGTATTTTAAAGAAATCATATTCTTGATGTAGTTCATAATTCGACTTTAAATAATGAACGCAATTTCTTTTTTTTCGCAGTAAATCTAATAATTCTTGAAACTGTACCTTACCAAGTTGCAAATCTGGAAATTGTGCCAGATACTCTTCTAATAAGAATGATTGTACAGAATGAGAATACGTTCTAAAAGAAGCTAAATCTTGAATGCTTAACCCACTAGTCAATTCTTTCAGTGCCTGGTGCCAATGAGTCACTTCCTCTGCTAAATAGCGAAGACTTGCTTGCATTTGAGGATTTTCTTTTTCAAATTCAGGAAGATATTGATGGCGTACACGATTTCGAAAATAGTCCTGTGAGTCATTGCTACTGTCTTCAAAGTGAGGGATTTCCATCAACTCATCTTTGGTAAAAGTTAACAAAGGACGGATTAGCTCACCCTTGCCAAATGGTTGGCGTACAGGAATGCCACTTAAATGGCGTAATTTTGTTCCTCGTATCAAGCGCATGAAAGTTGTTTCAGCTTGATCGTTTGCATGATGACCTGTTACTAAAGCGGTGCAATCCTCTTTCTCCATGATCTGTTTTAAAAAATCATAACGAAAGGTACGAGCTTTTGCTTCTGTAAAATCACCCGAATAGTGAGCCACATAGATACGTGTCTCTCGCCTATCAGCTAGCGTTCGAAGTTCACTTTCTTCTAAATCCGATTCTGGTCTTTGTCCATGATTGACATGAGCGAGTACCAGATGGATTTTCAATCGTTCTTTATTCTTATATAAAAGTTCATACAGATTCATTGAATCCAATCCACCAGATAAGGCAACCAAAACACGGCGATGGGGAGTAAATAGATCTTGTTTTTCACAAAACTCTAAAAATCGCTTTTCCATTATTTCAATACCTCATAGATATCTTTTGAAATGTTGGAAATCGTATCATAATTCGAATGATCTGTAAAAATGGCTATTACATAGGGTGAATTTGTATATACAATCGCAACATCATGTCTAAAATCATAGGCATCTCCAATTTTATGAGCAACTTTTACTGGAAGGTCACGCGCAATCCGTTGATCATCATATTTTGTAGAGGAGAGCGCATCAATAATAGAGCCATTTTGTTGATAGACAGCCTCCATGACATTGCCAGCCATTTCAGCGGATGCTTCTCTTTTTTCAACATCCCAATGTTTCTTTGCAATTTTATCCAATGTTTTTTGGAAGTCTTGATCTGATTGATGAGTGACATAATAATTCAAGATATTATGTCCAACATTATCTGATTCTTTTGCAATTTTATCTACCAATTCTTGAACACTGTATTCTTTTCCATCTGGTGTTTTTGAAAGGCTACCACTTCCTTCTGGTTCATAGCCTCCTTTGAAATCATTGACTTCTGGAATATATTTGTAAGTTGTAGTTGGAGAAATGGCTTTTTTATTGAGCTGTTCTTGGACGTAATACAAGTATGGTAATTTTGTTACACTGGCAGAATACATTTCTTTTTGCGGATTGATTCCAGCAGTATTTCCAGTCTCTAATTGTTTTACATAGATTCCATACGAAGGAGAATTGTATTTACTATTCAACAAGTCCTGGACTTTTTCCATTCGATTATCTTTTTCAGTGACGAATGCTTTGTTCACCCAACCCTGACCTTCAATCTCCACAAACTCATCTCGTAAAGTCTTAGCTGTACGTAAGACTGTCACTTTTGTATAAGGAGAAAGAGGTGTATTTTTTTCTTTTGCACCATTTATTAAGGGTCGGTCATACACTTTAAAACCAGGTTTTAGCCACATGGCTTGTTTTTTTTCTTGTGTTTCTTGTACAACATCAGAAAAAATGACAGAAGAATCTGCTAATACATATCCTTTATCTGCTATTTTAAATACAGCTTTCCCTTCATCATTTACAAAGAGTTGTTCGATTGTAAACGGTGTGTTGGGAAGAATTTCTCCTTTTTCTTTTTTCAACTGAGGATCAGAAAAAACAGAAATTTTGCGATAGACATTCGGGTTCGCTGGAATTGAAGAAAAATAAAGTTCTGATGGATGAGCCATTGTCTGAGAAGACTCAGACTGCTCGATACTCGCTGCTTGAGACCCAATAAATAAAATTGGAACTAACAATAGGAGCAGAAATCGTTTAGACACCTGTATTCCTTTCCTTTTCATCCTTTTGAAGTTTGATCATTTGGTTTTTCTTTTTTAATTCCTCTAATTTTTCATCCGAAAATTCAAGGAATTGTTTAACTGTTTGTAAGATATTTTCCATCGGTTATTGGGGAAGTAAATCTGGGATGGTATAAACATATTCACCATCTTTTGAAAAAGAATACTTAGCGCGTGCATATTTTGTTGCATAATCATCGTCTTTTAATTTTTTAGCGATGTCTTGTTGGTATTCTTTTTGTTCACTTGTTTCTTTATACTCTTTTTCCAACTGTTTGTATTGTTCTTTTTTATCTTGTAGCGATTGATAGCTCTGGGCTAAATTATAAGTTGGAAGAATAAATAATAACATGACCAATATCAAGACAAGCCCCAGAAAACGATTACGTTTTTTTCTTTCTTCTTCTAAAAAACGTTTTCGCTGACTTTCGTCTTTGATATATTTATTGTTCATTTGAACGATATTTTTAGGCATCTTCTTCTATCCTTGTTTCACTAATTATTTCGTACATTTTGGATGCATCTTCTTTTTTTGTACTATCCAACATTTCCAAGACTTTAACCGTCAATACTTTATTTCCAAAACGAACTTCAATTTGATCATTCACTTTCAAATCCGTTGAACTTTTGGCTAATACTCCATTGACTTTGATCCGCCCTTTATCTGCAACTTCCTTTGCAACAGGACGACGCTTAATAATGCGAGAAACTTTTAAATATTTATCTAATCTCATACTGTCACCTCTAACATAGTATTGTATCATTTTTTATACATAAAATGCGAAAAATGAGCTAAGAACTGCTAGTCCTCTTCTTTTTCTTGTTTAATTTCCAATAAGGTTTTACCAAATTGCTTCAGAGATTCTAAAATTTCAAAATCTTTCTTCTTTCGAATATCAAAGATCACTTCAATCAATCCCTTTTCTTCTGCAATCTGTGCCTTCAACTGTGTCATTGACAGAGCTTTGAAATAATCCTGTGTTAAAAACAGTTGTTTGGCAATAGGTTCAAATTTCACTGTCACTTTTTGTTGTTTTCTCTCAACAAGACGGACAAAGACTTGATCTAAGTAAGCTTTCACTAAACCAATTTCAAGTAGATAGGCCACAACATCTGGGTATTCTCCAAAACGATCAACCAATTCATCTTGCAAGTATTCATAGTCCGTTGTAGAATTCATTTCACGAATTTGTTTGTAAATTTCAATTTTTTGACGTTGATCTGAAATATATTCATTAGGTAAATACGCATCTATTTGAAGGTTCAACTCTGCATTGCTCTTTTGCCGACGATGCTCTTGGCCTTGTTTCTTAGCAATAGCTTCTTCTAACAATTGAGAATACATTTCAAAACCAACTGAATCGATGAAACCAGATTGAGAAGCTCCAAGGATATTCCCTGCTCCACGGATCGATAAATCTCGCATAGCAATTTTAAATCCAGACCCCAACTCAGTAAAACCTTTAATCGCTTCTAAACGTTTTTCAGACACTTCTGTAAGAGATTTGTCTGGACGATACATCAAATAAGCATAAGCAATTCGATTGCTTCGTCCCACACGACCTCTTAGTTGATAAAGAGTTGAAAGTCCCATATGATCCGCATTTTCAATAAAGAGTGTATTGGCATTTGGAATATCCACACCTGTCTCAATAATGGTTGTCGTCACTAAGACATCGTATTCGCCATTAATGAAATCCAATAGGGTATTTTCCAAGCGAACTTCACTCATCTGGCCATGAACAAAGCCAATCGAAGCCTCTGGAATCAACTCTTTTAATTCAGACACCTTTTGTTCAATTGTATCTACCTTATTGTAAAGATAATAGGCCTGTCCTCCACGATCCATCTCCCGCAACACAGCGTCTCGAATAATGGTTGGATTGGTCTCTAATACAAAAGTTTGCACAGGATACCGATTGGTCGGAGGTGTTTCGATGACAGACAAATCTCGAATTCCTAGCATAGACATATGAAGAGTTCGAGGAATAGGGGTAGCTGTCAAGGTAAGCACATCCACCTTTTTTTTCAATTCTTTCAAGGTTTCTTTGTGCTTCACTCCAAAACGTTGTTCTTCATCAATCACGATTAAGCCTAAGTCTGAAAAAACAACATCTTTGGACAAGAGTCGGTGAGTTCCAATAATAATATCCACTCGTCCTTTTTTCAACTTTTCAAGCGTTTCTTTCTGCTCTGCCTTACTCTGGAAACGGCTTAAAACAGCAACCTCTACTGCAAAAGATTCAAAACGCTCCTTAAAATTGGCATAATGTTGTTGGGCAAGAACCGTGGTAGGAACCAGCACTGCTACTTGTTTATGATCATTTACTGCCTTAAAGGCTGCTCGCATAGCGACCTCTGTTTTTCCAAAACCGACGTCTCCAACCAGCAATCGATCCATCGGACGATTCGATTCCATATCTTTTTTAATTTCTTCAATGGAACGTAATTGATCATCTGTTTCAATATATGGAAAATCTTGTTCAAAAGCCTCTTGGTTTTCATCATCTTTGGAATAGGCAAAGCCTTCTAATTGACTACGCTCCGCATAAAGTTTTATCAAATCATCCGCAATGTCCTCCACCTGGGTCTGAACTTTTTGCTTCGTTTTTTGGAAACGCCCATCATTTAACTTGTTAATTTTTGGCGTTTTTCCATCACTTGCAACGTATTTGGACAACATCTGAATCTGATCGACAGGAATCGAGATGCGATCTCCATTTTGATATTGAATTGAAACATAATCACGATGGACACCTGAAATTTCAATCGTTTCAATTCCCAAATATTGACCAATACCATGAACTTGGTGAACAACATAGTCCCCTTTTTCCAGTTCATTATAATTTTTTAGGCGTTCTGCATTGGAAATATTTTGCCTGCGAATCTTTCGTTTGATCTTTTTCTGATAAATCTCTGATTCTGTAATGTAGACAATTTTTTCATCAACAAATTGAAAACCGTGAGCTAATCCTCCAACGACTAATTGACTAGCTTGAGGAATGATCGTATCCCCATCAATATAATCTAATCGAATCCCATACTCTTCTAAATTTTTATGGAGCTGTTGAAGATTGTGATGAGAAGTTGCTTGGATAATAACAGTATAGTTTGATTTTCGATACCGTTCAATTTCCTCTTTTAGTAAATCAAATTGTCCAAAAAACTCCTGCATGGGATATTGATTGAATTGATACAAATGATCAAACTTCAGATTTCCCAATCCTTTTTGAAAGTTTGAAAAATAAGTTGCAGGCGTATATTTTCGTAATGTTGTACTGGTGTCTGCAAAATACACTTGGCGAGAAGAAGCTCTATTTTTATGTAAATCTTCCGTCAAGAGATTAGCTGTATCTAGTTCAAATCTCGCTATTTGATCTGCTATTTTTTGATAATCATCCAGAAAGACTGGAGTGTGTTTAGGGAGATAATCGAATAGGGTATATTGCTTCTCGTAAAAGAAACTAATAAATTTTCTAAGATCCGGATGGAGTTTCCTTTGAGAAATATCTCCCAGAATTTCTGCTAGATAAGATTTAAATTCTTCATTTTCACTCTGTTCTTGCAATTGTTCTATTTGCTGCTGACCACGGATGAAGTCTTCCTCTTGCAACAATAGATCACTCACTGCCTTCAGTTGAACTTCTTCAACATTTTCAACAGAACGCTGACTTTCTGGGTCAAAGATTCGGATTCCATCAATCTCATCTCCGAAAAATTCAATCCGATAGGGTTGGAGTTGGTCGATCTCAAAGATATCTAAAATATCTCCTCGTAGACTAAACTCTCCCTGTTGCAAAACTTGGCTCACCTTTTGGTAGCCAATCTTCTGTAATGTTTCACTCAGAGTAGTTAAGTCTATTTCTTGACCGACCTTCAATTGAAAAATGCTAGATGCAAAAACTTTAGGAGAAGGTAATAGTAGTTTTATACCACTCACATTGGTCACAAGGATGCCTTGACGATCCTCTTGACATAAAAAGTTCAAAGCCTCTAATCGTGAAAATTGCCTTTCTTGTGAAGCAAAAACAAATTCTGCTAAAGGGTTATCATCTCCCAAAAATGTATGGACTTTCTCTTCTCCAAGTAAAGCAATAAAATCACTAGCCAATCGTTCTGCTTCGTTATAACTGGAAGTAATGAGGACTGCTTTTTCAATAGAATCAAAGGCTGAAGCCATTACAATAGCCTTTGTGGTCGCAGACAATCCTAAGATCAATTCCCTATTATTTTTTTGCAAACCTTGTTGCCAGGATAGAAAGTTGGAGTTTTGACTCACTAAATCAATTACATTCATCTACTTACCCGTTGTATTTCTGCATGCTTCTTTCAAAATTTTCTTCTACCAAGTAATCGTTAACCGCTTCCTCTACTCGATCAATTGTTTGTAGAATAGTGATGTAATCGTCTTTATCAAATTTTCCTAAGACATGATGAACAACTGACATGCCCTGCTTAGGTCTTCCAATTCCAATCTTAATTCGATAAAAAGTCTGAGTTCCAATATGATTGATAATCGATTTGATTCCGTTATGACCTCCAGCTGATCCTTTAGCTCGAAGACGAATCTTGCCAACTTCCATATCTAAATCATCGTAAATAACCAAAAGATCTTCAATATCCAGACCATAATAAGTCAGAAGGGCATGGACTGCTTTTCCACTCTCATTCATGAAAGTGGTTGGCTTTACAAAATAGACCTTTTCGCCATTTAAAAATGTTGAGGCAATATCAGCTTGAAAAATTTTATCATGGGAGAAAGTAAGATTTAAAGACTTTGCCATTTGATCAACTAACATAAAGCCTACATTGTGTTTGGTTTCAAAATACTTATCACCTGGATTTCCCAATCCAACAATTAATTTCGTCATCTCTTTCCTTTCAAAACACTAAAAGGGTTGGAAATATTTTTTCCAACCTTTACATCTTTTTAACTCTCTTATACATTAAAACGGAATTCCATGATGTCCCCATCTTGGACAACATATTCTTTTCCTTCTTCGCGCAAGCGTCCTGCTTCTTTTACAGCCTTTTCAGAACCGTATTTAACCAAATCATCATAGGACATGGTCACGGCACGAATAAATCCTTTTTCAAAATCAGAGTGGATGATTCCAGCAGCTTGAGGTGCTTTCATGCCACGTTTGAAGGTCCAAGCACGCACTTCTTTTTCACCAGCTGTGAAATAAGTGCCAAGTCCCAACAAGTGGTAAGCTGCACGCGTGAGTTTATCAACTCCAGACTCTGTTAGGCCAATCGCCTCTAAAAATTCTTGTTTATCTGCATCATCTAACTCAGAAATTTCTTCCTCAGCACGCGCAGAAATCACCACGACTTCCGCATTCTCTGTTGCCGCAAAGTCACGAATTTGCTTCACATACTCGATAGAATCTGGATCTGCAACAACATCTTCATCCACATTGGCTACATAAAGAACTGGTTTGGTAGTCAAAAGGAAAAGTCCTTCCACCACTTTTTGTTCTTCCTCCGTGAATTCAATGGTACGAGCTGATTTACCATCTTCAAGAACTGGTTTGATTTTTTGTAGAACATTAAATTCTGCAACAGAATCCTTATCTTTTTGTGTACGAGCGATTTTTTCTACACGCGCATAGCGTTTATTGACAGACTCTAAGTCGGCTAAAATTAATTCTAAATTGATGGTATCAATATCTGCCAGTGGATCAACAAAGGCATCTTCACGACCTTGCTCCCGCATGACATTTTCATCATCAAAAGCACGCACTACATGGACAATGGCATCTACTTCACGGATATTGGCCAAGAATTTATTACCAAGTCCTTCTCCCTTAGAAGCCCCTTTCACAATCCCAGCAATATCTGTAAATTCAAAAGTAGTCGGAACTGTCTTCTTAGGAGTAATCATTTCCGTCAATTTTTGGAGGCGTTCATCTGGAACTTCTACCATCCCGACGTTTGGATCAATGGTTGCAAAGGGATAGTTTGCGGCCTCTGCTCCTGCTTTTGTAATTGCGTTAAATAGGGTTGATTTACCAACATTTGGTAAGCCAACGATACCTGCTGTTAATGCCATTTTTCTTTTTTCTCCGTTCAAATTTCAATCTCTTTTATTATAACATAATTCAAAAGACAAGTAATGAAAAATAAAATATTTCATGACCTTTGAAACTAGATTTTTTCATCAAACTGTAACGTTCTAAAAAGATAAAAATGATATACTATATTTAACAATGAACAAAGGAGTTTTTCAGATGAAAAAACAAATATGGAAATCTATTTTTCTTTCTTTAATCGCTATCTTTACGCTCTTTCTTCTTGGAGCTTGTGGACAACAATCTGTTCAAAAATCCTATCTTCAGGCAATCAACCAAGAAAAGAAAACAGATGTTCGTATTACACTAGAACATAAAGGTGATAAAGCGATCAGTAACCAAACCACCACTACTATTTATTACAAAGAGGCGGGAGTTACGAAAGATCAATTAAAGGAAATGATCGATAAATATGATGAAGAATACAAAGATGTCAAAGGATTCACACATTCTGCTGAATATAAAGATGATTATTTGGTTGAAAAAACAACACTAAATTATGAAAAGGCAGACTTAGATCAGCTAATTGAAAAGAAATTAGTAACGACACAAAAAGATAAAAAAGTCGACTATATCAGCTTCAAATCAACTTTTGATATGATGAAACAGGGTGGTTTCAAAGAAGTTAAAAATGGAAAATTTGAAGAATTAAAATAATCGAAAAGGTTCGGTCACATAAGTGACTGAACCTTTTATAGTACTTTCTTCATTTTCTGTTCAAAATCATGGCGACTCATCATGACCACATGATCACAATTGCTACACTTGATTTTTATGTCTGCACCAAGTCGCGTAATTTCCCAACGATTTGCCTTCTTGCCTGTTTCTTTAATCACACAAGCGTGAGGCTTTTTCATTTCTACAAAATCACCTAACGTATACATGATTCACCTTTGTTAATTTGTGCGAACTGGCGTAATCAATTGAATGAACCCTTGTTCATTTCCTTCTGGAACCAATGTAAACGGTCTAACAGAAGAAATAAAACGAATAACAACTTGTTCACTGTCAATAGCTTTGAGCGCTTCAATCAAATAAGTTGGATTAAAGCTAATAGACAAATCCTCTCCTGAAACGGCGCTCGTATCGATCTCTTCATTTACTCGCCCAACTTCTGGTGAATGAACGTGGGAAGAAACCACTCCATTTTTGAACTCTAATTTAACCGTTCCGTTTTGAGTCGCATTTGAAAGAAGACGAGCACGCTCCATTGCAAATCGAAGGTTAGCCACATTGAAGGTTGCCTCTGTATTGAATTCTGTTGGAATGAGACGGTCTGTATCAGGATAATTTCCTTCTAGCAAACGGGTATAGAAACTAATGTGTTCACTTCTAAAGAGAATTTGATTGTTAGCAAAGAAAACCTCAACTGTTTCAATATCATCAGAAAAAACAGAGGTGAATTCACGAAGAGAGCGACTTGGGATGACAACATCAAAGTTGTCTCCATTTTTCTCCAGTGTAATCACTTTTTGACTCATACGGTGAGAGTCTGTTGCTACTGTTTTTAGCTCTTTATTATCTGATAAAACAAAGTGAACACCTGTCAAAATTGGACGACTTTCTTGTACACTTGCTGCAAATGCTGTTTCATTAATTAATTGTTTTAATAATTTTGTTTCCAAAACTAATGGATTACTTGCAGCAATTTCTTGAATACGTGGATATTGATCTGCATCTTTTCCTTTAAGTGTAATTTCTGATTTTCCACTTGTTAAAAGAACCTGTTTTTGTTCAATCTCTTTAAAATCTAAAGTAACATCTGGTAAACTTGAAACCACATTAATAAAGAAAGTTGCTTCCAATAAAATAGAACCTGGAGAGGTCACCAATAAACCAGCATTTTCATCTTTGATAGAAATAAAGTTTTCAATTGAAATTTGGCCATTCGATCCAGATAAGGCAACTCCTTCTGGAGTTACATCAATTTTAATCGTGGAAAGGATTGGAATAGCATTTTTTGAACTGATCGCTCTTTTGGTAGTATTTAGTGCTTGTAAAAATAAAGTTTTGTTAATAGAAAAATTTATCATGGTCATTCCTTTTATTTATTTTATGATTAGTAAGATAATAGTAATAGTAGATTGTGTGGAAGTTGTGGAAAACTCTCAGAATCCTATCTATGACTTAAAAAGTTACTTGTTTAAAAATTGTGCATAACCCCTAGAAGTTTAGAGGAAGTTATCCACAGATTAATTTAGCTTTTTCTTGATACTTTGAATTTCGAGTCGTAGATTATCATCTGTGTCGACCATACTTTTAATTTTTTCATAGGCATGAATGACAGTCGTGTGGTCTTTTCCACCGAATTCTTTTCCGATTCGAGGAAGTGAGTTGTCCGTCATCTCTCTTGAAAGATACATGGCCACTTGTCGTGCTAGGACAATATTCTGAACTCTTCGAGAACCTTTGATTTCTTTTACACTGACTCCATAAAAGGCTCCAACTGCTTCCTGAATTTTTTCAATGGGGATGACAAGCGTCTTGCTATTATCGTTTTTACGAGCTCGAATAGCTTCAGCTGCAACATCGATCGTAATTTCTTTTAGTTTTTTTACCTTCGCCATTAAAGAAATATCATTTAAGGCACCTTCTAAGTCTCGGACATTTGAATCAAACTGACCAGCTAGATATTCTAGTGTGTCATTAGGAAAAATATAGTCTAGATCTTCAATTTTATTCCGTAAGATGGCAATCCGAGTTTCAAAATCAGGTGGTGTTATATTTTGCGTTAGTCCCCATTTGAAACGAGTAACCAGCCGCTCTTCAAGACTATCTAAATGATCCGGACTTCGATCGCTTGTTAGAACAATCTGTTTGTTGTCGCTATGGAGTGCATTAAAGGTATTAAAGAATTCCTCTTGAGTCGTGACTTTTTTACCGCCGAGTGACTGGATATCATCGATCAGTAAGAGATCAAGACTTCGATAGGTATTCTTGAACGTCTTCATTTCTCCTAATCGAAGGTGTTCTAAAAATTCATTAATAAAGGTTTCTGCTGGGACATACTTAACCCGTGCATTTGGAATATTTTCTAGGATTTGATTTCCAATTGCGTTCAATAGGTGAGTCTTTCCAAGCCCTGGTCCACCATAGATAAAGAGAGGGTTGTAAGTTGTTGCAAGATTTTCAGAAACTGCAAGCGCTGCTGCTTTCGCCCAAATATTTCCATCCCCTTGCACAAAATTATCAAAGGTGTACTTTGATTTCAGACCTGTATCAATTTTAGGCAACGGTTCGGTTGTTAAGCTACCTGAAGATAATCTCCTATTCTCACTGCTATGACTACTAGGAATTTCTTCGGTATCTTCAAAAACGAAATGGAACTTCAAATCTGTATTGTAGACTTCAAAGCTGGCTGTGATCAAAGCATTTTTTAGATTTGTTTCCCAAAATAATTCTTTATAATTCCCATCAAGATAAATGGTAGCCGTCTCTCCATCGATTTTGACTAATTTTGAATCGGCGACAAAAAAATCATAGGCACTATCTTTTAGTTGTAATTGGGCTAATTCTAAAAAACGAGACCAAAATTGCTCTTCTTGTGACACTATCAGACTTCCCTCCTTTTCTTGAATTGTATCAAATCATACGTACTCCTATTCTACCACAAACAAAAATAGTTTTCCACAGGCTAAATTTCATGAAATTAAATTATAGTTTTAAACTTTTCCACAAGTTGTGAATTTAAATTCACATTGTTTTTAAAAGTTATCCACAAAGTGGGGATAACTAGAGAATATCCTTATTTTTCTGCTATTTACAAAAGATTTTCATGGTGGAAAAGCTTGTCAATACAAAAAATAAAAATAACAGCCTTATTTGAGGCTGTTGATAATTCGTTGGTATTCATCAAGACTGGAAAAAGAAATTTGGATAGTTCCTTTATTTTGAGAAGAGGAGTGTATCGTCACATCTGTTCCTAATATTTTTTTCAATCGTTGTTCCTCTTCTAGTAGGAAGCTCTCTTTTGCTTTTTTATTTTTCTGTTTTCTTTTTGAACTGATCTTGCTTTCTAATGTTCGAACATTTAAATGATCCTGTTTGATTCGCTCCAACCAAAAGCGCTGCTCTTCTTCATCAAGAGGAACAAGAACACGCGCGTGAGCCGAAGAAATATCATTTTGAATCACAGCTTCTTGAACAGAGGGAGCTAGATGTAACAAGCGAAGCATATTGCTGATATAGGGTCTAGATTTTCCCATAAATTGAGCGATTTGGTCGTGCTTATAGCCATGATCAACGAGCTTCTGGTAGGAGATAGCTTCTTCAATTGGATTGAGATCTTCTCGTTGAAGATTTTCAATAATGGCTTGTCGCATCATTTCTTGATCTGTTAACTCTTTAATAATCGCAGGAACAAGCTCTAATCCAGCAATTTTTGAAGCTCTAAAACGTCTTTCACCTGCAAGCAATTCAAAACCAATTATTGGAGATTTTCTGACAATAATGGGTTGAATTAAGCCATTTTCTTTGATTGACTGAGCCAGTTCTTCTAATTTTTCTTGATCAAATACTTTTCTTGGTTGGAAAGGATTGGTTCGAATGTCCTTTACCGCTATTTTTTCTAATTTTTCCATCTTATGAATAGAATAACACACCTTTACAAATTCGTAAAGGTGTGTTTACAAGTATGTCAAGAAAGTGAACGTTAATCGCTCAGATCCTCAGTTGATTTTGTCAACTTGATAGAAGTTGTTTGTTGTTTTCCATCACGATAGAATGTGACCTTGATTGTATCATTGATTTGGTGAGAATAGAGGGCGGATTGTAAATCTGCAGTTGACTCGATATCTGTATCATCGATCTTTGTGATGACATCATAACGTTGCAATTTATCTGAAGCAGGCATATTTTCAAGTGTTGAACGAACCAGTACTCCTCCAGAGATTTTTTCAGGAAGTTTTAATTGGCTTAAATCAGAAGTTGAAAGGTTGGATAAATCCATCATTTGGATTCCAAGAGCTGGTCGAACTACTTTTCCTTTTTCTTCTAGCTGCTTGATAATATTGACAACATCATTTGCAGGAATTGCAAATCCCATTCCTTCTACTGAAGTTTGTCCGTTATTTGAAATTTTACTTGAGGTAATCCCGATGACTTGTCCTTGAATATTGATTAATGGGCCTCCAGAGTTTCCTGGGTTGATGGCTGCGTCTGTTTGTAAGGCGCGTGTAGAGATATTTTGTCCATTATCGGCTTTCAATTTCACATTGCGGCCTTGGCTAGAAATAATCCCTTGGGTAACAGAATTAGCATAATCTGTTCCAAGAGGGCTACCGATCGCAATCGCAGTCTCACCAACCGTTAATTGGTTTGAATCTCCGAATTCAGCTACTGCCTTTGCTTTATCCGCACTGATGCGAACGACTGCAATATCAGAATAGACATCTGACCCAACTACTTCTCCGGGGACTTTATTCCCATCTGCTAAAAGAATGTCTACTTTTTTAGCACCATTGATTACATGGGTGTTGGTAACAAGGTAGGCATATTTTCCTTCTTTTTTATAAATGACCCCAGAACCTTCACTAGAAATTTGTGAGTCAGAGTTTTCTTCTTTTTCAAATAGCCCTTGATTCGAAGAATCAGAATAAGTAATCACAGAAACCACAGCATTTTTCACCTTGTCTACGGCCTCACTAGTTGAGGTTGTATTTTTATAAGCTGTTTTAACAGTGGTTGAGTGTACTTGCTTACTTTCAGTATTTGAAGTAGAAGAATGAGAGGTTTGTAAGGTTAAAAAGGTTCCAAGAATCCCACCTAGAAAACCTACAACGAAAATGAGGGTTATGTTTCCGAGTTTTTTCAGTAAATTAGATGAAGATTTCATATTTTCCTCCTAAGGATATCAAATTGTCTAAAGTATAGAAAAACTTTCTTAATTATATCTTAAATAACTAAAGTTATCCACAAATTGTGGATAACTTGTAGAATTTAGTTGAGAAATGGCTTTAAAAAGGACTTTATAGAATAGATTTCCTTTCTATAGCTGTGGATTATTTGTGGAATTGAAGAATTATGCTACAATAGGGGAATGAAAATTAAATTGATAACCGTTGGAAAATTAAAAGAAAAATATTTAAAAGATGGAATTGCGGAGTATATTAAAAGGCTTGGTCGATTTGCGAAAGTAGAACAGGTTGAGTTAGTTGATGAAAAAACTCCAGATCGTGCTAGTCAACTCGAAAATCAACAAATCCTTGAAAGGGAGGGGGAACGAATTCTCTCTAAAATTTCAGATAAGGAATATGTGATTGTATTGGCCATTGAAGGAAAACAATTTCCTTCAGAGAAATTTAGTCAAACGATCGACCAGATTATGACATCTGGTTATTCAAATCTTACTTTTGTTATCGGAGGCAGTCTTGGGCTGTCTCCAGAAGTGAAAAAAAGAGGAAATCTATTGATGAGCTTTGGTCAATTAACTCTTCCTCATCAGTTGATGAAATTAGTCCTGGTGGAACAAATCTATCGTGCTTTCATGATTCAACAGGGGAGCCCCTACCATAAATAACCTTGACGCTCCTTCTTTTTTCTGCTAAAATAAAGTAAGTTAGGTCTCATAGCTCAGCTGGATAGAGCATTCGCCTTCTAAGCGAACGGTCGCAGGTTCGAATCCTGCTGGGATCAAATGCAAGATGCAGTTTTTGTTGCATCTTTTCTTTTTTTGTAAAAATGTATAAATTTCCATTATCTATTAATTTTTGTATACTTTACTATATACAAATAGAAATGGAATGATTTATTAGAATTATTTTAAAAAAGAACTAATAATCCCTATATAGTACAAATTATAGATTATATAAATTGTGTAAAATAGTTTTCATTCATGTAACAAAAACATTAAAAAGATTACAATTTCCCCCATTCCCTTTAATTTTAGGCTATTTTATATTATAATTTTTTGTATATAAAAATTTATTTTTTTATAATAACACTAGAGTATAATAAAATAGAAAATAAAGTGGGAGAGTTTGTGTGATTCAGTCATTAGTCTTATCTTTTCTTTTAGGAGGGATCATTGTTCTGACGTTTGCATTAGTGGACGAAAAAATCTATCAGGAACATCAATTTGCATTTATCTTTCTGCTGAGCACCTTTGTTCTTCTTTTTGAAAGTCTCTTAGTATTTTTAGATGTGACTTTATTTTCAAACATTCGACTCTCTGATTTAAACATGCTCTTATGGCCGGTTTATTTATATCCTTATTATCATTATGCCAATCGGACGAATCGCTTGTGCGCCATTTTTTATTCTTTTTTTACTTATTTAGCGGTTGAAGGAACAGCAACATTTCTGACGATAATTGTCTCTTCAGTATTGGGGGATGCTGTTGTAGCAGCTTACTCAATTGTCTATAATATGTGTATTCGCTTGCTTTCTTTAGGAATCATTTTGAAGTTAATTGACTTATTTGAATTTGATTTTACTCCTTTTTATGAAGAAGAATTTGAAAAGTATTTAAAGAAATTGATTTCGGTCTATTTCGCTATATTTATAGTGATCAATTTTGCCTTATGGATAAGTGAACAAGCGCAATTTAAAAATTTTGGGAGTATGCTGGCAACGATTTGTTTTTTCTCTTTTGTAGTCAGTCTATTCCACATGAAAATCGAGCGAGATCAGTATCGTAAAAATTTAGAACTGGAGTATAAAGAATTTTCTGAGCAACAAATGAGTCGGTATATGGCTGAAATTCAAAGTCTCTATTCTATTGTTAGGGGATTTCGTCACGATTTGGGAAATCTAGTTATTTCTATGTCCTTAGCCATTGAGGAAGAAAATATTCCAGAAATACAGAGAATCCATAGGGAAGTATTGGAAAAAGGTTATAAAAAGATCAACACAGAAGCATTATCAGGATTCAACTTGGTCAATATCAGAGATTCTGCTTTACGAAGTATTTTGATTCGAGGCTGGTTGGATGCAAGAGATGCTGGGGTAGAAATGACCTTTGAAACAAGTGAACCAATTGAGCAACTACCAGTTGATTTATTAGATATCGTAAGAATTGTTGGAATTCTGGTGACAAATGCTTTGGAAGCTTCAAAAGAAGCGGAAGAAAAGAAAGTTCATGTTGCTATTTTTTCTATTTCAAAAATTGTTTACTTAGTGATTCATAATACAACAAATGAAATCACTTTTGATATCAAGAAAATATATGAAGAAGGCTATTCGACAAAAGGAGAAAATAGAGGACTAGGATTAAATAATGTGAGAAAAATCTTAGCAAATTATGGAACGATGTTTTTAGAAACAGAATTGCAAGAAAATCGTTTTTTACAAGTTTTGAAGATTGGAGGATATGAACAAGAATGAAGATTTTTTTATTAGAAGACGAGCTCTCTCAACAGATACGGGTAGAAAAACACATTGCAGAAATTGCTAAGGAATTAGAAATTAAACTTGATGTGATTTCTACTGGTAAAATTACGGAATTTGAAAATTATATTCAGCATTCGGATATCCACCAATTATATTTTCTAGATATTCATATCCAAGATAATGAGTACTGTGGGCTAGAAATTGCTCAAAAAATACGAGAAGCAAATCCTTATGCTATTATTGTTTTTATTACTACAAAATCAGAATTCGCTTCGATTACCTATCGTTATAAAGTATCTGCCTTGGATTTTATTGATAAAAATTTGAATGAAGATTTATTTAGATTAAAAATCAAGGAGTGTATTGAGTACCTAACAACTATTCAAATTGGAAATGATGATTTGACAGATTATTTTGAGTATGACTTTAAGGATAAAAAGATAAAAATTCCATTTAAAGATATTCTTTATATTGAAACTGTTGGTTCTGCTTATAAATTAAACTTAGTTGGGAAAAATTTTCAAAAAGAAATTGCAGGAAGTTTATCAGATGTCTTGGAGAAAGATGTGGAGGAGAGATATTTCAGTCCCCATCAATCTTATATCGTGAATAGAAGTATGATCGTTGGAATGGATAAGAAAAGGAAACAGTTGTTGTTGAAAGAAGGGTATTCTTGTCCAATCTCAAGAAGCAATATCAAACGTGCCAAAAAATTAATTGAAGAGCAAAATTTAGAATTTAGTGCTTGACAATTAGTTAAATTTTGATATAATGGGATATGTTCTGTTAATGAATATATGGTCCGTTGGTCAAGGGGTTAAGACACCGCCTTTTCACGGCGGTAACACGGGTTCGAATCCCGTACGGACTATATCTCATTCCGCCATAGCTCAGTTGGTAGTAGCGCATGACTGTTAATCATGATGTCGTAGGTTCGAGTCCTACTGGCGGAGCTAGTATAGCACCCATTTGGGTGTTTTTTTGTTTTGAAAAAGGCTAGGATAATGACTATCCTAGCCTTTTATTTATAAGTGAACGATGGTTAGATTCCTTAGCTTTTTCGTCTTTTTATTTGTCTCCATTCGTAGAGGAAGAAGAGAATGATTCCAACGAAAAAGGCAATGAGTCCTTCAATGAAGCCTTGGGGAACAAATGTTAAGGTGACTGTTCCGGATCCTTTTGAAACACGAACTCCCAATAATCCTTTCTGGATGCGATGAATTTGGATAGGTTTTCCATTTTGTTTAGCTGACCAGCCTTTATCATAAGGGAGTGTAAAAATAAGGGTAGTGTCTCTATTTGCGTTATAGGCTGCTACCAATTTGTTTTTCTTTTTGTGAATAGCAACTTCTTGCTGACGAATACTAGCGATAGCTTGTGTGTATTGGTCAAGATCCAGAGCAAAAAATTCTGGTGTATCAAAAGAGACTGTCGAATTTTCTGGAAAACTCATACGAATAGTAACTGTTTCCTCTGTGTCAAAATGGCCAATCGAAAAGAATGGAAAGGCATTATCAATGGTATAGCGTTGGGTCTGTCCATTGTAGCTGATTTCAATATCTTTTCGATCATCGTTTGAAAATTGTAAATTTGGAACATTGACATATAGTTGGCTATGGGCAGGAACCGTTACTTCATATTGAATACTTGCGTAGGAAAGATGACTATCTTCTTCAATTTTTGCAGTTTGCAACGAAGATGTAGTATTTTGTGAAGTAGGCGAGAGAATATTTAATTTCTTATAAAATTTATATTTTTCATCTGTGATTTGATGGATGAATCGTGTCTGATTATCCAGTGTCAAATTCGTAAAGGAAGTATTTTTATAAGGTTTTGCTGACAGAAAGGCGATTGGTAAGGCATATTCGTTTTCTGAAAGTGAGACTCCATTTTTGGTTGCAATCTCTTTAAATCCAAATTTTTGAACAGGTTGTTGGCTTAAATTATAGCGAACACCAAATAGACTATCCATTAAAATAGAATTGTTTTGGTATCGAAGATTGAGGTTAGTTCCTTCAGATTTAAATCCTAGTTTGTCCAATGTCGAGCTAGCATCCGTATTTCGTACAGATGAAAATTGAGAAATTCCATTATAACCATACTTCATGCTATCATTGCCCGTTTGGGGCTGTAGAATCTCAGTCCGATAATTAGAGTCTGTCTTCTCTCTTACTAAGGATTGGATGACTTTTAAGTCTCGTTCATAGGATGACCGAGAAGCAAATACCCATTCATTCGCAATTCCTTCCATTTGATAATAACTATTCACCGATAATTCAAAAATGGAGAAAAACAGGATCGAAAGATAGAAAAGTCTAGGCGGTATCTTTTTTAGGATAAATCCTAAACAGACTAAATAGAAAGCAATTAAAAATTCAAAAGTAACAATGAAATTGACTGCATCTAAAAATTTATAGTGACTGCTGTAAAGGACAGTTGCTCCAAATCCTAGAATAAGGAGGAAATTAGCAAGACTAAAACGAATCCAAGTGATCTCCTCTATTCGATTTAGTACTTCTCCTGCCATCAGAATAATCGTCAAAGAAAATATCCAAGAGTATCGATGAAGAAACATATTCGGCGCGTGCATACCTTGCCAAAGGAGATCTAATAATTGAAAACGAAAACTCAAAATAAGAATGGTCAAGAGTATAAAGTAAGAAAGTTTCACGTGAAACTTGATCGACTTTACAAAGAAAAAGGTAATCGCTAAAAGAAGTGGAAATAATCCCACGTAGATCATTGGAATTGATCCATATTTAGTAGTGTCAAAACTTCCAATGAAATTTTTTGCAAATACGTCAAGATACCAACTTTTTTCTGTAAAGATACTGTCAACCTTTGAAAAACTTTCTCCATGAGTGCGTAAATCTAAGAAGGTTGGATATAACATCACAAGGCTTGTTATAACTGATAAAAGAGATACAATCACAAAATGAAAGAAGCGTTTTCCAATTCCTTTGATGTCCCATGACAGTTGTGTCAAGTACCATAAAATAAGAAAAATAGACATCATAAACCCAAAATAATAATTTTGGATAAACAAGCTGGTTAAGCTGATAAAGTAGAGAATCTCTCCCTCATTGTAAATGAGTTTTTTGAATCCATAAAGAATTAATGGTGCTAGGATAAAAACATCTAGCCAAGTTTTGATTTCAATTTGGCTGATAGCAAAGCTCATAAGAGCAAATGAGGTTGAAAGGGTAAGAACCAGGGATCTAGGAATTTTAGAAAACATTCCATGTAAACTAATATAAGTGCTTAACCCAATAGCTCCAAATTTAAGAAGAGTGATGAGATAAACAGCATCTGGCATGGATTGTGCATTAAAGAAGTAGACAAGAGGAGAAAAGAAACTTCCTAGATAATAACTACTGAGTGCATAGAAATTAATGCCTAATCCACTTTGAAAACTGTAAAATAGGCTATCTGTCCCGTGTAAAATATTTCGAAGTGTGGTATCAAAAATGACATACTGATGATAACCATCTCCTAATAAGGGGGATGTATCACTGTTCCAGTAGATTCCTTGTGAGAGGTAAATAAAGAACATCATGATAGCCGGAATCAGGAAAGAAGATACTATAAAAAGGGATGTTTTTAGCTTTGTTTTATTCATATATTTCTACTGAAAGAGCCTGAAATAATGATTTCAGGGCTCTTTATTTTTATGATTGACTCCAAAGTTCTTTCACTTTTGCTTGAACTTCTTCATTTTCAAGAAACTCATCATAGGTTTCATCAATACGATCGATTACGCCATTTTTTGAAAGAACGATAATATGGTTGGCGAGTGTTTGAATGAATTCGTGGTCATGGCTGGCAAAGATAATCGATTCTTTAAAATTCTTCAATCCATCATTCAAACTTGAGATAGACTCCAAATCCAAGTGATTGGTTGGATCATCCAGTACAAGAACATTTGACTTGAGGAGCATCAATTTAGACAACATGACACGAACTTTTTCTCCCCCTGACAAGACGTTGACAGACTTGTTAACTTCGTCACCCGAAAAGAGCATACGTCCTAAGAAACCACGAAGGAAAGTATTGTCATCTTCTTCTTTACTTGCAAATTGACGAAGCCAATCAAGAATACTTTCACCACCTGCAAAATCACGACTGTTGTCTTTTGGTAGATATGATCGACTAGTTGTAACTCCCCACTTGACAGTTCCTTCATATTCAATATCATCCATCAATGCACGGATCAAAGCAGTTGTTTGAATATCGTTCTGTCCGATAAGGGCGGTTTTGTCACCAGGACGTAAGATAAAGCTGATATTGTCAAGGATGGTTTCTCCATCAATCTTGACAGAAAGATTTTCAACTGTCAAGAGATCGTTACCAATTTCTCGTTCTGCCTTAAAGTTGATAAATGGGTACTTCCGACTAGATGGAACAATTTCTTCAAGTTCAATCTTGTCAAGCATTTTTTTACGCGAAGTTGCTTGTTTTGATTTTGAAGCGTTGGCTGAGAAACGTGCGACAAACTCTTGTAATTGTTTAATTTTTTCTTCAGCTTTTGCGTTTCTATCTGCTTGTAATTTTGCTGCAAGTTCAGAAGATTCTTTCCAGAAATCATAGTTTCCGACGTAAAGTTTAATTTTTCCAAAGTCGAGATCCGCCATATGGGTGCAGACTTTGTTCAAAAAGTGGCGGTCATGGGATACAACGATAACCGTATTTTCAAAATCAATCAGAAAATCTTCTAACCAGGTAATGGATTGAATATCCAATCCATTGGTCGGCTCGTCCAAAAGAAGGACATCTGGTTTACCAAAAAGGGCTTTAGCTAAGAGAACTTTTACTTTATCCCCATTGGCTAACTCGCTCATAGTTTGATAATGAAGGTCTTCTGAAATATTTAGATTTTGAAGCAATTGAGATGCTTCACTTTCTGCTTCCCATCCACCAAGTTCGGCAAATTCACCTTCAAGTTCAGCTGCACGGACGCCGTCTTCATCAGAGAAATCTTCTTTCATGTAGATAGCATCTTTCTCTTTCATAATGTTGTAGAGCTTTTCATTTCCCATAATGACAACATCGATGACCCGCTCGTCTTCGTAGTCAAAGTGATTTTGACGCAAAACAGACAAACGTTCATCAGGGCCAAGAGAAATATGACCAGTTGTTGGTTCAATATCTCCAGCTAAAATTTTTAAAAAGGTTGACTTTCCAGCACCGTTGGCACCGATGAGACCGTATGTATTTCCTTCTGTAAAGTTGATATTGACATCGTCAAACAATTTTCGATCACTAAAACGTAGTGAGACGTCTGATACTGTAAGCAATGATTTTCTCCTCTTTCTATAATGTCTTCATTTTACTAGAAAATAGGGGAAAATTCAACTTTTTTACTGTCAATTTGTTTTTACAATGATGTAAACTAAATTGACAGTTTAGTAAAGTGTTAATTCCTTACAAACATAGAGGATAGACTAACATTTTCAACTAGAAAGTGCTATAATGATAGGGATAACGATTAAGGAGAAGAGTATGACAAAACCCATCATTCTGACAGGAGATAGACCGACAGGAAAACTCCATATCGGCCACTATGTTGGTTCTTTAAAAAATCGCGTCTTGTTGCAAAATAAAGACGAGTATAATATGTTTGTTTTCCTAGCAGACCAGCAAGCTTTGACAGACCATGCAAAAGATCCAAAAATGATTGTAGAATCTATTGGTAATGTTGCTTTGGATTATCTGGCAGCTGGACTAGATCCTGAAAAAGTTACGATTTTCATTCAAAGTCAGATTCCTGAATTAGCGGAATTGACAATGTATTACATGAATCTAGTATCTTTGGCGCGACTTGAAAGAAACCCAACTGTAAAAACCGAGATTTCTCAAAAAGGTTTTGGTGAGAGTATTCCAACAGGATTTTTGGTATACCCTATTTCACAAGCAGCTGATATCACAGCTTTTAAAGCAAATTTTGTTCCAGTAGGAAATGATCAAAAGCCAATGATTGAGCAAACTCGTGAGATTGTTCGTTCCTTTAATCATGCTTACAACACAGATACTTTGGTGGAACCGGAAGGGATTTATCCTGAAAACGAAGCAGCAGGGCGCTTACCTGGTTTAGACGGAAATGCTAAAATGTCTAAATCGTTGAATAATGGCATTTACCTAGCTGATGATGCAGATACTTTAAAGAAAAAAGTGATGAGTATGTATACTGATTCTGATCATATTAAAGTAGAGGATCCAGGAAAAATCGAAGGCAATATGGTATTTCATTACCTGGATGTATTTGGCCGTCCAGAAGATGTAGCTGAAATTGCAGAAATGAAAGAACATTATCAACGTGGTGGACTTGGTGATGTAAAGACCAAACGATATCTTTTAGAAATTTTAGATCGTGAATTAAGACCAATTCGTGAAAGACGACTTGAGTTTGCAAAGGATATGGGTGAGGTCTACTCTATTCTTGAAAAAGGAAGTGAGCGCGCTCGAAATGTAGCAGCTCAAACACTGGATGAAGTAAAATCTGCGATGGGAATTACCTATTTTAAAAAATAAAACGACTTCATTAAAAGCGAACATTTCTTACTGTTCATTGATAATTTACCAATAAATGATTGACAAATTGCCATAGAATGGTATGATATTAACAATAAAAATTCGAGCCTTGCTCAAATAAAAAGAAAAGAGGATCCAGCTAATGTCTAATTGGGACACAAAGTTTTTAAAAAAAGGGTTTACATTCGATGACGTGCTTTTGATTCCAGCAGAAAGTCACGTATTGCCTAATGATGCAGATTTAAGTACACAATTAGCAAGTAATTTACGCTTGAATATCCCAATCATTACTGCTGCCATGGACACAGTGACTGAAAGTCAAATGGCAATTGCCATGGCACGTGCTGGTGGACTTGGTGTTATCCATAAAAACATGTCAATTGAGCAACAGGCAGATGAAGTACGCAAAGTAAAACGTTCTGAAAATGGGGTTATCATTGATCCGTTCTATTTGACTCCGTCTCATACAATTGCAGAAGCAGATGAGTTGATGGGACGATACCGAATCAGTGGTGTTCCTGTTGTTGAAACACTTGAAAATCGTAAATTAGTTGGTATCCTTACAAACCGGGATTTGCGTTTTATTTCTGATTACAATCAACCCATTTCAAATCATATGACGAGTGAAAATTTGGTGACCGCACCAGTTGGAACTGATTTGGAAACAGCTGAACGCATTCTACAAGAGCACCGTATTGAAAAATTACCATTGGTAGATGAAAATGGTCGTCTTTCTGGCTTGATTACAATCAAAGATATTGAAAAAGTTATTGAGTTTCCAAATGCGGCTAAGGATGAATTTGGTCGTTTGCTTGTGGCTGGTGCCGTAGGGGTTACTTCAGATACTTTTGAACGTGCAGAAGCTCTTTTTGAAGCTGGTGCAGATGCTATTGTCATCGATACTGCTCATGGACATTCTGCGGGTGTTCTTCGTAAGATTGCAGAAATTCGTGCTCACTTCCCAGATCGTACCTTGATTGCAGGAAATATTGCAACCGCTGAAGGTGCTCGTGCATTATTTGATGCAGGGGTAGACGTAGTTAAGGTCGGAATTGGTCCAGGATCAATCTGTACAACTCGTGTTGTTGCAGGGGTTGGTGTTCCTCAAGTGACTGCTATTTATGACGCAGCCGCTGTAGCTCGTGAATATGGAAAAACGATCATTGCTGATGGTGGTATCAAGTATTCAGGAGATATTGTCAAAGCACTCGCAGCTGGTGGAAATGCGGTTATGCTTGGCTCAATGCTTGCAGGTACAGATGAAGCACCAGGTGAAACAGAAATCTTCCAAGGTCGTAAATTTAAAACATACCGTGGTATGGGATCTATTGCAGCAATGAAGAAAGGTTCTAGCGACCGTTACTTCCAAGGATCTGTCAATGAAGCCAATAAATTGGTCCCTGAAGGAATTGAAGGACGCGTTGCTTATAAAGGTTCTGTAGCAGATATGGTCTTCCAAATGATCGGTGGTATTCGTTCAGGTATGGGTTATGTTGGTGCAGCAACCATTCAAGATTTACATGATCATGCACAATTTGTCGAAATGAGCGGTGCCGGATTGAAAGAAAGCCATCCTCATGATGTGCAAATTACAAACGAGGCTCCTAACTACTCGGCACAATAAATTTACACATTTGTAAACAAAAATAACAGCATCTTGACAGTATTGTTAAGATGCTGTTTTGATATGACCGGCTTGAACAGTGAAAATTTTCAACTCTTCAGGTAGTTCTTTTAAATGATCGAGAGTGGTCGTTGTAATAAATGTTTGAATATTATTAGAGATGGTTTCAAGTAGTTGAAGTTGACGATAATTGTCAAGTTCGCTCATGACATCGTCAAGTAGTAAAATCGGCTTTTCTCTTGTGATTTCTTCCATTAATTCAATTTCTGCTAATTTTAGAGAGAGAACAACACTTCGATGCTGGCCTTGACTACCAAAGGTAGCATTCATATTATTGATAAAAAATGCCAAATCATCCCTGTGAGGCCCAATACTTGTTGTTTTCCTAAAAATATCCTTCTGACGGTTTTTTTCCAACATAGAGAGAAATTGTTCTTCTACATCATTTCCATCTTCAGAAAAAACAGTTGACTGATATTGAATCGATAGATCTTCTTTGTTGTCAGAAAGTCGAGCATGTTTTTCTTTTGCTTTAGCTTCTAATTTTTTAATAAACTCAAGCCGATGATGGATGACGCGACTTCCAAAACTAGCTAGTTGTGAATCTAAAACCTCCAAAAATGTAGCATCAATTTTTTCTGAATTTTTTAGATAACTATTTCTTTGTTTCAGTACATGGTTGTATTGAGATAAGTCGGATAAATAGAGAGGTTTCATCTGACCTAATTCAATGTCAATAAACTTTCGACGCCCTGCAGGTGATCCTTTGATCAGTTGCAAATCTTCGGGTGCGAAAAGGACAACATTCATATGGCCAATGTAGTTCGATAATTTGGCTTGTTTCAAATGATTAACCTTAGTTATCCGACCTTTTGGTGTCAAGGAAATTTCTAATGGAAGGGGACCAGTTTCTCTTTGTAATTGACCAGAAACTTTAAAATCGGTGGATTCAAAATAGATGAGATCTCTATCATTTCGTGTTCGATGACTTCTGGTTAAAGCTAGAAAATAAATTGATTCGAGAATATTAGTCTTTCCTTGAGCATTTTGACCTAGGAAAATATTTAGTCCAGGATGAAACTCGACTTCTAGTTCTTGATAATTACGAAAATTTTGAATGGATAAGTGTTTTAACCACATTACGAGGTACCAGGAAAGCGAATCGCTTTTTCTTTTTTGTTAGACTTTTTCGGTTGTTTCTTTTGTTGTTGATTGAGTTGCTTGACAAGTTTAGCAACACGTTCCTTTTCTTCCTTGTCTTTAAGATGCTCTTCTATTTCTTCTTGAGAAGGTTCAAGAATGGTGATAGTAACGCTCAGTTCAGGAATGTCAATTTGATCATTGACACGAAGTTTACGGCCTCTCCGTTGTTCTAATTCACCATTAACAAAGACTTCTTTTTCTTGAAGAAAGGCTTTGATTGCACCACCACTCTGTATAATACCGAGTTCTTTTAAGATTGCTTGTAATGTAATAAAGTCATCAAATAATTTGTAATTCATAGTTCACCTCTTTGCGTGTTATTATACCATATTTTTAGTTTTTCTAGGGTAGAGAATGTTGAGTGATTTGAGGAGCTTTTTCACAGTTTGAATTAGGATTTTAGTGTGATTTCGTGTTATAATGAAAGTTACTATTGAGTAGAACGAGGATGAAAATGGAATTAGTAAAGGGCGTGAATCTTCACTTTCTTCAATCAAAAAAATTTAAAACCAATAAAATTAAGGTCCGTTTTTCATCGCCATTAGATGAAAATACCGTGGCTGCGCGTGTTTTAGTAGCCTGTATGATGGAAACTGCAAATCAAAAATATCCAACTTCACAATTATTCCGTGAAAAATTAGCGAGTCTATACGGGGTAGAATTGTCAACCTCAGTCTCTAAGAGGGGTCGTGTTCATTATGTTGATTTGAATATTTCCTTTGTGCGCGATGACTTTTTGAGCAAGAAAAATGTTCTTACTGATGAGGTTTTGGACATTATAGAAACTATCTTCTTTTCACCTTTGGTAGTAGAAGATCACTTTGACAGTGATACATTTGACGTTGAAAAGAAAAATACGATTTCCAATTTGGAGTCAGAAATTGAAGAGCCTTATTATTATGCACATGGGCAATTGAATCAACTATTTTTTGAAGACGAAACAATCGGGATGTCAAGATTGGGGAAAGTTGATTTAGTGAGACAAGAAACAGCTCAAAGTTCTCTTGAACAGTTTCATCAGATGCTCCAATTAGATAACATTGACTTCTTTTTCATAGGTGACTTTAATGAGGTCGCTATTGTGGATCGAGTGAACCAGTTTGAATTCAAGCCACGTGATAACAATTTGTCTGTCACCTATCAACAACCTTTTACAAATGTTGTAAGAGAAAAGTTAGAGCAAAAACAAAACCAACAATCTATTTTAGAATTAGGTTACCATTTTTCTACCCAGTATGGAGAATCTCTCCATATCCCACTAGTTGTATTAAATGGGATGCTGGGAGCTTTCTCGCATTCGAGACTTTTTCAAATAATTCGTGAGAAAGAAGGCCTTGCTTATACCATCTCTAGCTATTTTGATATTTTTACAGGCTTTATGAGAGTTTTTGCAGGCATTGATAAGGAATCTCGCACGAAAGTAATGACCTTGATTATGAGACAGTTGAATGATTTAAAACGAGGCAAGTTTACAGATTCAGAGCTTCAATTGACAAAAGAAATGTTAGTGAATACGACCTTGTTAGCACAGGATCGGCAAAATACCTTGATTGAAAGGGAATATCTGAAAACGATCCTAGGAAAGAAAGTCCTTTCTTTAGAAGAGTGGTTAGAGTCCATCGATAAGGTTAGTAGAGAAGAAATTATTGAAGTGGCAAAAACAATTAATTTACAGTCTGTTTATTTTATGGAAGGAAAGTAGTGTAAAGATTGAAAATTAAAGAAAAATATTATGAATCAGTTGGTGAGCAAGTTTACTTTACACGCTTGTCAAATGGGTTGACTATTCATTTAATTCCCAAAGAAGATTATTATGAAACCTATGGAATAATCACAACTAAGTTTGGCTCAGTGGATACACGAATTATAGTGAATGGTGATGAAAGGCAATATCCTGCAGGAATTGCTCATTTCTTAGAACACAAAGTATTTGAAGATGAAAATGGTCAAGATTATTTAAAAAAATTCGTTCATTTAGGATCGGAAAGTAATGCCTTTACAAGCTTTACAAAGACAAGTTATCTTTTCTCAACAACTTCAAAAATCCCTGAGAATATTCAATTGTTATTGGAGATGGTTTCAAAGGCTTCCTTTACAGAAAAATCTGTATCTAAGGAAAGAGAAATCATTCAACAAGAAATTGGAATGTACCAAGATAGTCCAGACTACCGATTATTTTTTGGTGCTTTAGAAAATTTATATCCTGGAACACCGTTAGCAGATGATATTGCTGGGACTTGGGAGTCTATTTCTGACATTACAATAGATAATCTCCGTGAAAACTTTGATCTATTCTATCATCCCTCTCAAATGCACTTATTAGTGATCGGAAACTTTGATGTTGATGAAGTATTGCAAGTAGTAAAGGAATATGATCTAGTTCCTCTTCATCCATCTGTGGAGTTAGAACGTTTTCCTGTAGAAAAAAATGAAGTAAGATTGAATCAATCTTGTAGAATGGAAGTTGCTACTCCTAAGTTGGCAATTGGAATTCGAGGAAATGATATCATTAAGGAAGAGGAAAAATTTCGTTATAAATTGATGTTGAAATTACTGTTTTCGATGATGTTTGGTTGGACTTCGCAACGGTTTCAAAGTTTATATGAAGCTGGGAAGATTGACAACTCATTGACACTTGAAGTCGAGGTTGAGGAATTATTTCATTTCGTTATTTTGACAATGGATACTCAAGAACCGGTGTCCCTATCTCATCAATTTAGGTCAGCAATCAAACAATTTGAGAAGGATCCAGATGTCAATCAGGAACATTTGGATACGATTAAAAGCGAAATGTTTGGTGATTTCTTACAAGGTTTAAATTCGCTTGAGTATAGTGCCACTCAGTTTGAATATTTTTCAGACGGTAGCACTTCTTATGATCTTCCAAAGATTTTACAAGGTATTAGTTTACAAGATATCATCAAATTAGGGCGTCAGTTCATCGACCAGGCTGAGATGGTTGACTATATGATTTTTCAAAAGTAGTAAACAATGTATCAAGAAGGGAAAACATGAAGAAGAGAACGATTGGTCAAGTGTTAAGACTGTCAAGAGTAAATTTACACTTAAGTTTACAGGATGTGTCAAATAAAACAGCCATTGGAATTCCTTATATAGAAGCGTTGGAAAACGATGAGTTTGATCTATTACCGAGTCCCTTTTACGCTCAGATCTATCTTAAAAAGTTAGCATGGGCTTTGGGATTAGATGAGTCCATCCTATTGACAGCTTTTCGTGAAGGAAAAGAATTGTTATTTGATGAAGAAATACTTGTAGATGACGAAGAGCTTCATTCAAGAAAAGTAAGACAGAAAGCGAGCTGGTTACCAATCCTGTATTATCTACTAGTTAGTTTTGCCATTCTTGGCTTTGTGATTTATATCGTATATTTTTATGAGTTTACAGCATCTGTAAAATAGATGTAAAGATAGTTTATTTTTTGGAGGAAGTATGAAAAAAGAAAATATTCCTAATGCATTGACATTATTTCGGGTTGTGATGATTCCTATTTTTATTGCCATTTTAAGTTTAAGTCACTCTTACTTAGGACATATTGTAGCGGCAGTTATTTTTGCAATTGCTAGTATTACAGATTATTTAGATGGCTTTCTTGCACGAAAATGGAATGTAGTTAGTAATTTTGGTAAATTTGCCGATCCAATGGCAGATAAATTATTGGTCATGTCAGCCTTTATCATGATGATTGAATTAAAAATGGTTCCTGCTTGGATTGCAGCCGTTATCATTTGTCGTGAGTTAGCTGTTACTGGTTTGCGTCTTCTACTTGTTGAGACAGGTGGTACAGTTCTTGCTGCAGCCATGCCAGGAAAAATTAAAACCTTTAGCCAAATGTTTGCCATTATCTTTTTGCTTTGCCATTGGACACTTCCGGGGCAAGTGTTGCTTTATATTGCATTGATTTTCACAATTTATTCTGGTTACGACTACTTTAAGGGAAGTAGCTATCTCTTTAAAGACACATTTAAATAAATGAAACAGATGATTGAGCTAAAAAATGTATCCTTTCGATACGATAAAACAGTAGAAGAGTATCAAATTGACACGGTTTCGTTTCACGTGAAACAAGGAGAGTGGCTTTCGATTGTTGGACACAATGGTAGTGGGAAATCTACAGTTGTACGCCTGATTGATGGCCTTTTGGAAGCTGAGTCTGGTGAGATTTACGTTGATGGAAAACAACTGACTCGTGAAACCATATGGGAAATCCGTAGTAAAATTGGGATTGTATTTCAGAATCCTGACAACCAATTTGTTGGTGCGACAGTAGAAGATGATGTTGCCTTTGGTTTAGAAAATCAAGGAATTCCACGGGAAGAAATGCTTCAACGTGTGGAGAAGGCTATTGAGCAAGTCGGTATGCTGGAGTTTAAAGATCGCGAACCATCTCGTTTGTCAGGTGGTCAAAAGCAACGGGTGGCCATAGCAGGTATTATCGCCTTGAGACCAACTATTATTATCCTTGATGAAGCAACTAGTATGTTAGATCCAGAAGGTAGAGAGGATCTAATGGCGGTAATGAGAGAACTTCAGAAAAAGTTTCAATTAACAATTATTTCTATTACCCATGATTTAACCGAAATTGCCTTAAGTGATCGAACACTCGTCTTTCAAAAAGGAAAACTAGAGTCTTCTATGACACCGCGGGAATTGTTTTCAAGAAATGATCTGAATGAGATTGGATTAGATAAGCCTTTTAGTAAGCAGGTTCAAGAATCTCTCAGCTCACATTTTCCGCTAAAACAGGATTATCTAACAGAAAGTGAGTTATTAGACCAACTATGGGAATCTCTTTAAAGAATGTCTATTATACTTATCAAGAGGGAAGTCCTTTTGAAGGGCAGGCGCTTTCTGATATTAGTTTGGAAATAAAAAATGGATCTTATACAGCCATCATCGGGCATACTGGTAGTGGCAAGTCTACTTTGTTGCAATTACTAAATGGTTTACTGCGTCCGACTACAGGAACGATTCAATTTGAAGATTTTGTTTTAGATAATCATTCTGAGCCAAAAGAAATGAAGTACCTGAGAAAAAAAGTCGGTTTGGTTTTTCAATTTCCAGAAAGTCAGCTATTTGCGGAAACCGTTCTAGCTGATGTAGCCTTTGGACCACAGAATTTTGGGGTACCTAAGGACAAAGCGGAGGAAATAGCCAAAGAAAAATTAGCGATCGTTGGTTTAGAAGAGTCTATCTATGATAAAAGTCCATTTGAACTATCTGGTGGACAAATGAGGCGAGTTGCGATCGCGGGTATTTTAGCTATCGAACCAGAGATTTTAGTATTGGACGAGCCGACAGCAGGGCTAGATCCTGCTGGAAGAAAGGAATTGATGGCACTGTTTGAGACATTACATAAAAATGGGATGACCCTAGTTCTGGTAACTCATACGATGGATGATGTAGCAAATTTTGCTGATACCGTATTTGCTTTAGAAGCGGGAAAACTTGTCCTAAACGGATCCCCCAGGGAAGTATTTCAACAGGTTGAGTATTTACAAAAACTTCAATTAGGAGTCCCACAAATTACGAATTTTGCTCTTCAATTGAAACGAAGAGGACTTTCCCTGGACAGACTACCAATCAAAATTGAGGAACTAAAGGAGCTGTTACTTCATGAATAATATGATTTTGGGAAGGTATATTCCTGGAAACTCCATTATCCACCAACTAGATCCTCGTGGGAAGTTGCTCTCAATGTTTTTATTCATATTTCTTCTGTTTTGGGCAAATAATATCCAGACAAATGTTCTTCTCTTTGGTTTTATTTTTGTTTTAATGTATCTAACGAGGATTTCGGTTAGTTTTTATATTAAAGGCTTAAAATCAATGATTTTTATCATTGCTTTTACAACTATTTTTCAATTATTTGCGACCTCTCAAGGAACTATTTTGTATCAATGGTGGTTTTTTAAATTAACCGACCAAGGATTGATGCAAGCCGCCATCATATTTTGTAGATTTATTTTAATTATTTTTTATTCGACGATTTTAACAGTGACGACGACACCATTGAGTTTAGCAGATGCTGTTGAAAAGATCCTTACACCACTAAAAATTATTAAGGTTCCGGCTCATGAGATTGGGTTAATGCTATCTATGAGTTTGCGCTTTGTTCCAACCTTAGTAGATGATACGAATCGAATCATGAATGCGCAAAGGGCGCGTGGTGTTGATTTTGGTGAAGGAAATCTATTAAAAAGGATCCGTTCCTTTATTCCGATCCTCATTCCTCTATTTGCTTCTAGTTTTAAACGCGCAGATGCATTAGCAATTGCGATGGAAGCGAGAGGGTACAAAGGCGGTGAGGGACGAACACGCTATCGGACTCTGCAGTGGGGAGTAAAAGATACCCTAGCATTGCTCGTTATTCTGTGTCTCATGTTGATAGTTTTTTATCTAAAAAATGGATAGAGCTAGTTGTATTGGTTCAAAAATAAGGAAAAAGCGCTATACAAAGCGCTTTTTACATTAAATTCACATATTCTTGTAACATTTGTAATATATTCTACAATAAACTGTAACATTTTGTGTGTATGATAGAATTATGTTCGAAAGGAGAATAGAATTCATGAACAGTAAAAAGTTCCAATGGACAGTCACTTCCCTACTTTCAGCAGCATCACTTTTCATTTCTGGTATTGCTACAGTGAATGCTGAAACTTACGAAGTGAAGTCTGGAGATACTCTATCAAAAATTGCACTAGAAAATAACACTTCAGTAGAAAATATTATTGCATCTAACAATCTGACTAATGAAGATTTGATCTATGCAGGACAAATTATTGAGTTAGGTGAGCGTTCTAAATCTATGATTGATAAAGTTGCTCCACAAGAGCAAGCAAAACCTGCTGAAAGTGCACCTACAGCAACTGCAACAGCACAAACTGCTCAAAAACAAACAACTTATGCAGCAAATGCTGCAGTGACTTCTGCACAATCAACAAATGGTGGAATTGTTCTACCAAATGGGAATACTGCTGGAGAACAAGGATCTTATGCAGCTGCTCGTATGGCTGAAATGACTGGCGTACCTGCTTCTACTTGGGAAGCAATTATTGCCCGTGAATCAAATGGTCAAGTAAATGCAGCAAATGCTTCTGGTGCTAGTGGGTTGTTCCAAACAATGCCAGGTTGGGGTTCAACTGCAACAGTTGATGATCAAATCCAGTCTGCATACAATGCATATAGCTCACAAGGTTTATCAGCTTGGGGTTATTAAAAAATAGGTTTACAATTTGTAAACCTATTTTTTTAATGTCTCAAGAATATCAAGTGGAGAGTGACAAATAAAATCTGGTGAGTAAAGAAGTAGCTCTTCAAGATCTCCAAATCCCCAAGTGACTGCCATGGTTTTTATGCCCACTGTTTGACCTCCAATGAGGTCAAATTTTGTGTCTCCAATAATCACTGTCTCCTCTTTTGGAAGGTCATTGATTGACAAGGCGTATCGAATGACATCGGCTTTGTGGATACGATCTGAATTTGATCCATAAATTCCTTTAAAGTATTTAGCGATACCTAAATCTTGACACATCTGTAAAGCAACCGGTTCATGTTTTGAAGTAGTTACATAAAGAGGAATGTTTTCGTCTTGTAATGCTTTCAAAGCTTCTACTATCTGAGGAAACAGAGTTGATTTGTATTGACCTTTTTCATGATAATACTGGCGATAGATAGTTACGGCTTGATCTACCAAAGTTTCAGGAAGGGTAGCTTCAAAACTAGAAATCAAAGGTGGTCCCATAAAACTACGGATGGTTTTGAGATCGGGTTGAGGAACCTTCAAAGTATCGAATGTATGTTGAAAGCTCTCTGTAATTCCCTTGGAACTGTCAACTAATGTTCCATCTAAATCAAAAAATAAGGCTTGCATGTTATTCTCCAAATATCTCTTTTTGTAATCTACGTCCGGTTGGTGTTGCTGCCAATCCTCCTTCAGCTGTTTCTCTAAAGGCAGTCGGAAGACTAGAACCAACTTGGTACATGGCGTCAATCACTTCATCAACAGGTATTTTTGATTCAATACCTGCTAAGGCCATATCAGCAGCAATGAAGGCATAGCTGGCTCCCATTGCGTTTCGTTTGACACATGGAACTTCCACGAGTCCTGCTACTGGATCACAAATGAGCCCAAGCATGTTTTTGATGACAAAACAGACTGCTTGACTCGCTTGATAAGGAGTTCCTCCAGCAGCAAGTGTCAATGCAGCCGCACTCATAGCTGAAGCAGAACCAACTTCTGCTTGACAACCACCTTCTGCACCTGAAATAGAAGCATTATTGGCGATGACTAAACCAAAAGCTCCAGCTGTCAGTAGAAAATCTAGTTGTTGCTGACGGTTTAACCCTAATTTTTGAGTTGCTGCAGTGAGAACTGCGGGAAGGCAGCCAGCAGATCCTGCAGTGGGTGTTGCGCAGACCAGTCCCATCTTAGCATTGTGTTCGTTGACAGCAATAGCATTCTTCGCTGCGGTTAGGACGGTCAAGTCAGATAACGTTTTTCCTGATTTGATATAGCGATCTAATTTTGCGGCATCCCCACCGGTTAACCCACTACGAGAGTGGTTTTCATTTAACCCTAACCTTACAGAATCAATCATCACTTCTAAATTACGGGTCATTAATCGTAGGACTTCTTCTCGTTCACGACCAGTTAGTTCAAATTCAGTCGCAATCATTAACTCTGCGACGTTTCCTTCGTATTGCGCGCTTGCTTGTTCTACGAGGTCTACAATTGAATAAAACATATGAACTCCTTATTTGAAAAAGTTGACATTATGAAGATGAGGAATTTTACGGATATCGTCGATAGCTGCTTCACAACTCCTTGAGTCAACTTCTATAATCATAATCGCTTTTTCTCCAGCTTTTTCCCGCGTCACATTCATTTGTGCAATGTTAATATCATAGCGAGAAAGAGCTTCTGTCACATGAGCGATCATCCCAGGGACGTCCTGGTGAACAATGATAATGGTTGGAGTATTCATATTTAGCGAGATAGCAAAGCCATTTAACTCAGTAACCTGTATGTTCCCACCACCAATTGAGATTCCAGTAACAGAAATCGTTTTATGATCATTTTTAACAGTAATAGTCGTTGTGTTTGGGTGAGGAGCATTGCTCTCTTTTTGAATAGACCAAACAATCCGAATGCCTCGTTCATGTGCAATTTTTAGACTATCTGGTATTCTAGGATCATCTGTGTCCATTCCTAAGATGCCCGCTACTAAGGCTAAATCTGTTCCATGACCACGATAGGTTTTTGCGAAGGAATTAAATAATTGAAACTCAACTTCTTTTGGTTCCTCTCCAAAGATAGAAGAAACAATTTTACCAATTCGAACAGCACCTGCAGTGTGACTACTGGATGGGCCGATCATCACAGGTCCAATAATATCAAAAACTGATTGGAATTTTAAAGAGTTCATGCTCTGCTCCTTTGTGATCACTTTACTTCATTATATCAGATATGGCTGATGATTTCTTCTATTTTTCCCGAAATATCTGAGAAATCTTAAAGGGGGCTTAAAGCATTTATATTATCCTGGATTTTTAGTATTTCTAACATCTGACTGAAATATTTGACACATTATTTCAATAAATATGAAATATTTCTTGTGTAGTATAGAGGTATACCAATAAAGGAGTACATAATAATGAATAAAAAACAAATGATGAAACGAATGATTGGACTTAGTTTACTTGCAGGACTTTTCATTCCAATTGTAGCGAATGCAGATTCTTATACTGTAAAATCAGGTGATACTTTATCAGCTATTGCTAAAGAGAAGAACACAACGGTTGATGCAATTGCTAAGAAAAATAAGATTAGTAACGTGAATCTTATCTCAGTTGGTCAAGTTCTTGAGATTGAAGATGCAAATTCAACGCAGAAAACTACGGAGCAAGCTCCTGCTAGTAAAACTGATACTACACAAGCAACAACTACTGTCTCTGCTTCAGATGGCTTGAGTGCGGAAGATGCGGCTGCTAAGGAATGGATTGCCCAAAAAGAGTCAAGTGGTAGTTATACAGCACAAAATGGCCAATATTATGGTCGTTACCAATTGACTATCACTTATTTGAATGGTGATTTATCACCTGCAAACCAGGAAAAAGTGGCCAATCAATATGTTGTCAACCGTTATGGATCATGGTCAGCAGCTAAAAATTTCTGGTTGGCAAATGGCTGGTATTAAATTTACAGACTTGTAAACCCATCGATCCTGATCAACAAAAAGAATAGTAAGATGCTTGTTTTCTAATATAAAGCGTGTTAAAATGGTAACTGCTCAAAACGACCTTCAATCGTTGAAGCAAACCACGACCTTCAATCGTGAGAAACGAAAAGATGGGAGAAATCTATGAGTGATAACTCGAAAACACGTGTTGTTGTTGGTATGAGTGGTGGTGTGGATTCATCTGTAACAGCTTTATTATTAAAGCAACAGGGTTACGATGTCATCGGTATCTTCATGAAAAATTGGGACGACACAGACGAAAATGGCGTCTGTACAGCTACAGAAGATTACAAAGATGTAGCAGCGGTTGCAGACCAAATTGGCATTCCTTACTATTCTGTCAACTTTGAGAAAGAATACTGGGATCGTGTCTTTGAATATTTCCTTGCTGAATACCGAGCTGGTCGAACACCAAATCCGGATGTCATGTGTAATAAGGAAATCAAATTTAAGGCCTTTTTAGATTATGCTATGACACTCGGTGCCGATTATGTAGCGACAGGGCACTATGCGCGCGTGTCGCGTGATGAGGATGGCATTGTCCATATGTTACGTGGCGTTGACAACGGGAAGGATCAAACTTATTTCTTAAGCCAACTGTCACAAGAACAACTTCAAAAAACCATGTTCCCATTGGGACATTTGGAAAAGCCAGAGGTTCGTCGTCTAGCTGAAGAAGCTGGATTGGCAACAGCTAAAAAGAAAGACTCAACTGGGATTTGCTTTATCGGAGAAAAGAATTTCAAAGAATTTCTAGGGAACTACCTTCCTGCCCAACCAGGTCGAATGATGACCATTGATGGACGAGATATGGGTGAACATGCTGGTTTGATGTATTACACAATCGGTCAACGGGGTGGACTTGGAATTGGTGGCCAACAAGGTGGAGACAATGCTCCATGGTTTGTAGTTGGGAAAGACCTCAGTCAAAATATTCTTTATGTTGGTCAAGGCTTCTATCATGAAGCATTGATGTCAACAAGTTTACAGGCTAGTCAAGTTCACTTTACACGAGATATGCCAGAAGAGTTTACATTAGAGTGTACAGCTAAGTTCCGCTATCGTCAACCAGATTCCAAGGTGACTGTACACGTTAAAGGTGACAAGGCAGAAGTGATTTTCGCAGAACCTCAACGAGCCATTACACCAGGACAAGCTGTTGTCTTTTACGATGGTGAAGAGTGTCTAGGCGGTGGCTTGATTGACAATGCTTATCGGGATGGTAAAGTTTGTCAGTATATTTAGAATTTTCTAGGAGGAACGAAAGTGTTTCAGTTCTTTAAGAAAAAAATAGAGAACACAAAGACTATCTCTGACTATAAGGAACAGTATTTGAGGGAGAAAACGACGGAGTCAATTGAAGCTTTGTTCAGGGAATTGAAGCAATCTAAAGTTTGGGTTCCCTTTAATGCTTCTTTAATGGATGGGAGTGACGAAAAAGAAGGTGTTCGTCTAAAACCGGATATTCTACGAAAGGGAGACGACTACTTTTATCCTTGTTTCTTGACGGAACAGGATATTCCTAAAGATTATTACGATCGTTTTTCTTGGCTGCAAATACCTTTTACGGACTGTTTATTTACTGCAGAAAGGATAGGAAAGTTTCCAGTGAGAGGGATTGTTCTAGATGCATTCTCTGATCCAGTTGAGATTGACAAAGGAGTTTTTGAAGCAATCCGTCAGTCTTAGTATATTTAAATTGACAAATTTTCTCAATTTGCTACAATAATAAAAGCAATAGAAATGATGGTCAAAGCTCATGGATGTTGCAGGCTTTTTTGTCCTGCACTTCTCAGAGTTTTGACTATTTTTGTGTGATTTCGAAAGGAAGTAATAATGAGGCAACAGGATTTTCGGACGAAAATAGGTTCTACTGTTTTTGGTGTGAGAGCGACTGCTTTGATTGTAAAAGATAATCGCTTGTTCGTCATAGAAGATGAGGACGGCTGTTATACAATCGGAGGTGCTATTCAAGTCAATGAAACTACAGAAGATGCTGTAGTTCGGGAAGTCAAAGAGGAACTTGGTGTTACATCTAAAGCAGGTCCACTAGCTTTCGTGGTTGAAAATCACTTTGAACAAGCTGGAATCCACTACCATAACATTGAATTTCATTATTTGGTGGACTTACTGGAAGATGCACCTTTGGTCATGCAGGAAGATACAAAGCAATTACCTTGTCGTTGGATTGCTTTAGATGATTTACATACTGTTGACCTGAAACCGGCTTTTTTAAAATCAGCCCTACCAGACTGGGACGGAAAATTACGACACATCCATCTTGAAAAATAGGAGAAATAGAATGAATTATAACTTTATAGAAGAATACGATATCATTGTAATCGGTGCGGGGCATGCGGGAGTAGAAGCCTCTCTAGCTGCTAGCCGTATGGGTTGTAAGGTCTTACTTGCGACTATTAACATTGAAATGCTGGCTTTTATGCCTTGTAATCCCTCTATTGGTGGTTCTGCTAAGGGGATTGTCGTGCGTGAAGTCGATGCCCTCGGTGGAGAAATGGCGAAGAACATCGACAAGACCTACATCCAAATGAAAATGCTCAATACTGGTAAAGGTCCTGCGGTTCGTGCACTTCGGGCTCAAGCAGACAAAGAACTTTACTCAAAAGAAATGCGGAAAACGGTTGAAAATCAAGAAAATTTAACTCTTCGCCAAACTATGATTGATGAGATTTTGGTGGAGAATGGTAAGGTTGTTGGTGTAAGGACTGCAACTCACCAAGAATATGGAGCAAAGGCTGTTATTGTCACTACTGGGACAGCTTTACGCGGAGAAATTATCATTGGAGATCTCAAGTATTCGTCAGGACCTAATCATAGTCTAGCTTCTATCAATTTGGCCGATAATCTCAAAGAGCTAGGATTAGAAATTGGACGTTTCAAAACAGGGACGCCACCTCGTGTAAAGGCGTCGTCAATTAATTATGACGAAACGGAAATTCAACCCGGAGATGAAGCTCCAAATCATTTTTCTTATACATCGCGTGATGAAGATTATGTAAAGGATCAGGTTCCTTGTTGGTTAACTTATACGAATGGGCATAGCCATGAGATTATCCAAAATAATTTACACCGGGCACCTATGTTTACAGGGGTTGTAAAGGGAGTAGGTCCTCGCTATTGTCCGTCCATTGAGGATAAAATTGTCCGTTTTGCTGACAAAGAGCGTCATCAACTATTTTTAGAACCTGAGGGACGAAATACAGAAGAAGTCTATGTTCAAGGGCTGTCAACGAGTTTACCAGAGGATGTTCAACGGGATCTCGTCCATTCTATTAAGGGACTTGAGAAGGCAGAAATGATGCGAACGGGTTATGCAATTGAGTATGATATGGTTTTGCCTCATCAATTGCGCGCAACTTTGGAAACTAAGAAAATTTCAGGTCTCTTTACAGCTGGCCAAACCAATGGAACGTCTGGCTATGAGGAGGCCGCTGGTCAAGGGATTATTGCAGGGATCAATGCGGCTCTAAAAATCCAAGGAAAACCAGAACTCATTTTGAAACGCAGTGATGGTTATATTGGGGTCATGATCGATGATTTGGTAACAAAGGGAACGATCGAACCGTACCGTTTGTTAACAAGCCGTGCAGAATACCGTTTGATTTTGCGTCATGATAATGCCGATATGCGCTTGACAGAAATGGGACGAGCAATTGGATTGGTAGATGATGAACGTTGGCAACGTTTCGAAACCAAGAAGTATCAGTTTGAAAACGAGATGAAGCGTTTAGATAGCATTAAGTTAAAGCCTGTAAAGGAAACCAATGAAAAGGTTGCTGCAATGGGCTTTAAACCATTGACAGATGCTGTCACTGCTAAAGAATTCTTGCGACGACCAGAAGTCTCTTACCAAGATGTAGTAGAATTTATCGGTCCTGCAGCTGAAGAACTGGATGATAAAATCATTGAATTGATTGAAACTGAAATTAAATACGAAGGCTATATTTCAAAAGCAATGGACCAAGTCGAAAAAATGAAGCGTATGGAAGAAAAACGAATTCCTGCGAATATTGACTGGGATGATATTGACTCCATCGCAACCGAAGCTCGTCAAAAATTTAAATTAATTAATCCAGAAACGATTGGTCAAGCAAGTCGTATCTCAGGTGTCAATCCAGCGGATATCTCTATTTTAATGGTTTACTTGGAAGGTAAATCTCGGAGCATCTCCAAAAACAAAGCAAACCACTAATAAAATGGGGCTGAGATGATGTTTCAGCCTCAATTTTATGGATTGAAATTTGTTGTTACTATTTACACAGTTGTAAACCTTGTTTACAAAGTAGTGAAGCGGAGGAAGAGCTTTTTAGTGGTCTTTCTTCTCTGTAATATAGAGAGAAACCTCGCTTTTTACCTCTATTTATGGTATAAT
>NZ_CAUFJQ010000001.1 GCF_959025735.1 uncultured Streptococcus sp. | reverse complement strand
CACTATTGGATATCATTGATAGCAATATCCCGATTGTCTATAATCTGAATGTCGGACACGCAACTCCAAGAGCCATTGTCCCCTTCGGAGTACACGCCCATGTAGATGCAACGGAGCAAGTCATTCGCTTTGACTATAACAAAGAAAGCTGAGATAAGACTCTCAGCTTTTTCTGTATTCTCCGATGTTCTAGGCATCTAATGTCACTCATTTCTACTTTTCCATTCACAATCATTTTCGTGATCATTGACCAGGCCTGCTGCTTGTAGATAGGATAGGACCGCAACGGGGCCTGTAAACTTAAAACCACGCTTTTTGAGATCCTTAGATAATGTCTCAGATAAAGTCGTCTTAGCTGGTGCTTGACTGTAATCCGGGACATCATTGTTGATGGTTTTCCCATCTACAAAAGACCAGAGATAGGCATCAAAAGAGCCGAATTCCGCCTGAACTTGTAAAAAGGCCTGGGCATTGGCTCGTGTCGCAAAGACCTTGGCACGATTGCGGATGATGGCTGGATTGTCTAACAAAGCTTCCAGTTCTTCATCCGTCATGTCTGCAACACCTTGAAGGTGATAGCCATGAAAAGCCTCTCGAAAGGCCTGGCGTTTATTGAGCACCGTCTCCCAAGACAGGCCAGCCTGATAGGTCTCTAAGCAAAGCAACTCAAAGAGCGCCTGGTCATCATGGAGGGGACGTCCCCACTCCTCATCATGGTAGGCTACATATAGCGGGTTGTCCATTTTGACCCAGCTACAACGTTTTGGCATCTTCTTCTCCTATCTTTGAAACGTAGTCAGGCAAGGGAACAGTAGACTTATCCAATAGATTAATCCAACGATTAATATCTGGTGGCAGAGGGTTAAATCTCTCGTCTGTTTGATACCTTACACCATCATCTGTTTCTATTCCAGTTAATGTTTCAATCTGTTCTCGAAGTTGGTCTACAGTTATCCAATCAGTCCAACCTTCAAAAAAGCTTTCGCGAGCCAATGTTATTCCATACCGTTCTTGAAACCATTCAATGTAGTCTGCACTTAACAGATAGAGTTTTTCGAAAGAACAAGATTCATCATTCACCTTTATACTATCTACTATATTGTCATTATCCACTATGGCAATATTCACACCACAAAATTCACAAGGAATTGAGCCAACTTGACCATAGCGAGATCCATTATGCAAAAATAATTCTGTCTGACTCTGTTGACAATTTTTACAAAATAAAGGGAAAACTTTACAGTGTATCCATATTGTTTTAATCTTCCCATTCTTAAACATTATCTTGATATGGTTGTTACTGCTTCTTGCTTCATCTAGTTTAATTCGAGCAATGCTCATTATTTCACCAACATCTTAAGGGCAGACTTGATATAGTTCTCAGCAGTATCCGTCGTTCCTTCAAAGAATTTCTTAATTTTCTTAAGCTCGGTTGCCTTGTAGCCCAAAGCCAACATGGCTTCCATAGCTTCTTCAAGGGCTTGGTTTTCTTCTGAAACTTTGGCATTGGTCTGAGCCGGTGCATCTTCTAGGTCAAGATTGATCTTACCTTCTAGATCCAAGACCATCTGTTGGGCTGTTTTCTTGCCGATCTTCGGAAACTTGGTCAAGTAGGTGATGTTCTTGCTTTCGATAGCTTGGACAAGCCCAGCATTGTCATCCGCAGCAATGATAGCCAGAGCTGAGACTGGGCCAATTCCAGAGACTGAGATCAAGTTCAAAAAGAGCTTTTTCTCTTCTTCGGTCGCAAAGCCATAGAGCAGGTGGGCGTCTTCACGGACTACTTGGTGCAGATAGACTTGCACCTCTTGATTCATTTTACCAGAGTAAGCATAGGGATTGGCCACATGCAAGAGATAACCGATCCCAGCTGTCTCCAACACGATATATTTAGCGGTGATTTTCGTTAAGATTCCTTTAATGTATTCGTACATAAGATTCCTTTATTCTTTATTTAATACTTGCCCAATTCCCGCAGACTGGTGTGATTTTCCTGAATGCGTCGGAACATCTTTTCCATGTCGGACTTGGTGAAGTTGACCAAGACCGGACGGCCATGAGGGCAGTTATAAGGGTTGTCGCATTGGGACAGTTGATAGATGAGATCCCGTGCGGAGTAATCATCCAGGGTGTGATTGGCCTTGATGGAGCGTTTGCAGGACATCATGATGGCCAATTCAGCCCGGTACTTCTTGATGGACACTTCCTTAGTCAAGAGGAGCATGTCACACATCTCGTAGATACCCGACTCGATCTCTTCTTCCTTCATCCAGATCGGATGCTCCCGCAAGATCAACTGGTTGGCTCCGTACTCTTCTAAGTAGACGCCCACTTCTTCTAGGAGGTGTTTGCGCTGTTGCAGGCGGATCAGATCGTCTGTAGGGAATTCAAAGATATAAGGCACCAGCAGTTGTTGCTGACTGCCGTCTACGTTCCCGATGCTCTCCCGGTATTCTTCGTATTTGACCCGCTCTTGGGCCGCGTGCTGGTCAATGATATAAAGGCCCCCATTTCCTTGGGCAAAGAGATAGGTTCCATGCATCTGACCAAAATATTCCAACTCTGGGAAGGTCGAATGTTCTTCCCCATCCAACTTATCATAGGCCTTGTCTAGACTAGCCAGATCCAACTCTGGGTGATCCAGTTCATCATAAACCGCAGTCTTTCTTTCCGCAAACTTGATCGCGCTTGTTGGTTTTTCTACGGTGTTTTCTTGGTTTGTAGAATCAGCAGTTAGCTCATCTGCTAGAGGCCGTTGAGGATCTGCCACTTCTTGTCGAAGTTTGAAATCTTGACTTTCTCGGTCATAATAGAGGCGGTTTTCTTTTAAAGGCAGGGTCGTCTGTACTGGCTTTTCTGTTCGGCGAATGGTCGACTTGGCTAGATTTTCTAGAGCATCCGGAATCAGGTCCTGCTCTTTCAACGCATTCGCAATCGCTTGGGAAATCAAGGCCATCAGTTCTCGTTCTTTGGAGATACGAACCTCTTGCTTGGTCGGGTGAACATTGACATCGGCTAAGTAAGGGTCGATCTGGATATTAATGATCGCAAGTGGAAAGCGACCCACCATGAGTTTACTGCCGTAGCCGTCTAAAATAGCTCGATTGAGCAAGAAATTCTTGATGTAACGGCCGTTGATAAAGAGACTGATGTAATTGCGATTGGCACGAGTCAATTCAGGCAAAGACACAAAGCCCGTCACTTCAAAATCTAGGTCGCGATTTTCAATGGCCACCATCTTCTTGGCAGACGCGAGGCCATAGACGCCCGCAATCGCCTGCCGGAGATTACCAGTCCCCGCTGTTTTGGTCATTTCTTTTCCATCATTGATCAAGGTAAAGGCAATCTCAGGATGGGCCAAACTCAAGCGGTTGAGAATATCCACGATATGGGACAACTCTGCCTGCTGGCTCTTTAAATACTTGAGACGAGCAGGTGTATTAAAAAAGAGATCTTCTACTGTGATCTTGGTCCCGACAGGGCTTGTCGCTGGCTCCACTTCCTCAATTTCGCCACCCTTTGCGACCAATTTGGTCCCGTGGGCAGCTCCTTCTTGCGCCGTTAGAAGGGTTAGAATACTGACAGAAGCAATGGAAGGCATGGCCTCACCACGAAAACCAAGCGTTCGAATACGAAAAAGATCCGCTTGACTTTTGATCTTACTGGTCGCATGTCGACGGAGGGCTAAAGCGACCTCATCGTGCGCAATTCCTTCCCCATTGTCTGTAATCCGAATCGACTTCAATCCTGCTTCTTCGATTTCAACAACGATCTGGCTAGCCCCAGCATCGATCGAGTTTTCAACCAATTCCTTGACCACACTAGCAGGTCGTTCAATCACTTCACCTGCCGCAATCTGATTGGCTAGGACTTCTGGCAATTCAATAATCTGTGACATGTCTGCTCCTTTACCTATTTTTTCACCGATACATGTAGCTCTATTATACCACAGATCTACAAGACTCCCTTTCTTAAAAAATAGAGGCTGGCCCATCTTCTTCCTTAAAAACCGCATAGGCAAAGAAAATGACCACATAGACAAATCCCCTTGTCTTCCCTTTGGAAAAAGTGTTTAATAGTAGTGTAAAGAAGGAGCCGGGCTAGCAGGCCAACCGACTTTACCCAAAGGAGGGAGAAACGATCTTATGAAAGTTAAAGTACACATTGATTCCCACTTCCAAGAAGAAGCGGTGATGATCACAGCACCTGCACTGTCTGCGCGTGTAGAGAAAATCCGTGACTTTGTGGAAGAATTGGATCAAAAAGGGCGCTTACGTGCCAAAAAGGATGGGGAAGCTTACCTGATCGAAAGCCAACTATTCCAACGTTTTTACATTGAAAATCGGCAAGTAATTGGCGAGACCATGACAGATCAATTTATTCTGACTGGACCACTCTATCAGCTATCTGAAGACTTGCCGACCTGCTTTCTCAAAATTTCCCAATCTGAAATTATCAACACAAAAGAAATCGATCACCTGCACTTTACCAGTGGGGGATCCGTGCAAATCTATCTTAAAAACGGGAGTCTGACCTACTCCTCCCGTCGTTACTTGAAAGCCATTAAGGAGAAATTATCATGCTAAAACAATCTTTTTCTGACGCCCTAAAAGGGATTTTCATCGGGCTCATCCTATCCATCTTCTTTTCCTATCTCTTCTCACCTGAGTTGTACCTTCCCTTAAGTCCCAACTCTGCAGTCGGCCGCTGGATGTTCTTGCATCATGTTCACGGCTCACTGGTCATGCTCTATTGTGCTCTCGTTTGGGGTGCAATTGGAGTCCTCTTTAGCTTCGGAAGTCTCCTCTTTCAAAAAGACTGGAGCCTCTTACGGGCTACTCTGAGCCATTACCTACTCATGTTACTTGGGTTTATTCCCCTAGCTACTTTGGCCGGCTGGTTTCCAGCACGACTCGGCTTTTACCTCTCACTCGTTGTCGAATTCACCCTTGTTTACGTGATCATCTGGTTGGTCTCCCATCATTTTTATAAAAAACAAGTTCAAGAAATCAATCAAAGCATTACTAACCACTAAAAAAGATCCTCGCCGTCACGAGGATCTGAAAGTGAAGATAAGCTGTTCTTTTATACAAATCTAATAAATTCTATAAAAATTATACTCGTTATAGTTATTCAATCATCTACTGAAACTTTCCTCTGTGAGAAAAGTTCCTGAAACACAAACGTTTCAGGAACTCGGGAGTTTTGAGACCTTAGGCTCAAAACTAAGTCATGGAACTTCGTAGAAGTTCGCTGACGTCCGGACTCACCTAAGGAAAGTTTCTAAGATGACTTTGTCTTCAATCTGAGATCCTCAATGCTACGAGGATCTTTTTTTACAATTTCTTTTTCAATTCGGCGACTGCCATCATGACTTCCATCGGAGTCATATTGTAGAGATCCAGATTCTTCAATTCCGTGATCACTGTATTTTCTGCCTCCTCCTCAAAGAGGGACATTTGTTCAGCAACCTGCGAAGACACTTCCTTTTTAGGAGTTGTATCCGCAAGCGGTACTTGCTGGGCTTGTCCTTCAAGCTTGGTCAAAATCGCATCCGCCCGCTCCAGCAACGCTTCTGGCAAACCAGCGATCTTGGCCACGTGAATCCCATAGGACTTATCCGCCGGGCCAGGTTCAATCTTGTGTAAGAAGGTAACCTGACCATCTCGCTCCAAGGTCGCAACATGGACATTTTCCAAGCGAGACAAGGTTTCTGAAAGAGCCGTCAATTCATGGTAATGGGTCGCAAACAAGGTTTTGGCGCCAGTACGATCGTGAATGTATTCGATGATGGATTGGGCGAGGGCCATCCCATCATAGGTCGCCGTTCCCCGTCCCAACTCATCAAACAAAATCAAGGACTGGGTCGTTGCCTTGCGAATGGCGTGATTGGCCTCCATCATTTCCACCATGAAGGTAGACTGACCCGATACCAGGTCATCAGCAGCTCCGATTCGAGTATAAATCGCATCAAAGATTGGCAACTCGGCCTTTTGCGCTGGAACATAGGAGCCAATTTGGGCAAGAATCACAATGATCGCCAATTGGCGCATATAGGTAGACTTCCCGCTCATATTTGGCCCCGTAATCAGCTGAATATCCCGTTCCTCATCCATAAAGATGCTATTAGGAATATAGGACTGGGCTCCCATGACTTTCTCGACAACTGGATGGCGACCTTTGTCGATCGCGATTCGTCGTTCTTCATGAAAGAAGGGACGATTCAATTGTTGCGACTCAGCGACACTGGCTAAACTTTGTAAAACATCAACCGTCGCAATCGCCTGAGCTAACTGTTGCAGACGTTGGATATACTTGCCAACTTCTTCCCGAATCCGCATAAAAATCGTATATTCCAGATTTGCAGACTTCTCACGCGCCTCCAGCATATCTCCTTCGATGCGTGCCAATTCCTCCGTACCAAAGCGTTCTGAATTTTTCAAGGTCGCTTTGCGGAAAAAGTGAGCAGGAACGTGACTCAATTGAGAATTGGTGACATGGAAATAGTAGCCATCCTTCTTGTTGTAATCGATTTTTAGACCTGTAATGCCGCTGGCTTCGCGCTCCTTGGCTTCAATCTCAGCAATCCAACCAGTACCATCCCGAAGAACGACACGGTATTGATCCAATTGCTCATCAAACCCAGTTCGGATGATATTTCCCTCTGTAATAACAGCAGACGCTTCCGGAGCAATAGCTGAGGTAATCAAGCGGTGCAACTCAGGAAGCTCATCCAAGCGTGCAATCAAGACATCTAAGACTGGATCACCAATCCCCAGTAGAATCGACTTGATCGTCGGCACATGCCCCAGAGTATCTCCTAGCTGCAAGAGATCCTTAGGATTGATCTTACCAAAGGAAACCCGACTCGCTAAGCGTTCAATGTCATAGACCCCTTTGAGACTGTCGGTCAAATCGCTCCGTTCAAAGAAATGATCCATAAAGACCTGAATGATGTCCTGGCGCTCTCGAATCCGTTTCAAATCGACCAAGGGTTTCTGAATCCAGGATCGCAACAAACGACCTCCCATGGCCGTCTTGGTTTCATCCAAATACCAATACAAGCTACCATGTTTCTTCCCAGTCCGTGCATTCTCTGTCAAATCAAGACTAGCCTTGGTCGCAAAGTCCATCTGCAAGAAATCGCAAATCTCATAATGATGGGCTTTTTTGAGGTGGCTCAATTCCCGCATTTGTGTCTGGTGGACATACTGGAGAAGTTTTCCAGCCGTTTTCTTTTCTAGCTCACTCAACTGATCCCCTAAGAGTTGAACATCGTCGAGCGCCGTCTCTACATGTGACAACAAGAGATTCATCTGGCTAATAAACACACGCTCTTCCTGTTCTGGCAACTCATAACCCAGGACCACCTCACGCGCACGTAAATTGCGGATTTCTCCACAAACCATGCTAAAGTCATTGAGGGTCGTCACCTGAAACTCCCCTGTCACCAGATCCATATAGGCTAGCCCATACTCATTTCCTGAACGATCCAAAGCAACCAGGAAGTTGTTCTCACTATCTGGCTTGGTCGAATCCACCACTGTACCCGGCGTAATCACCTGTACGACTTCACGTTTAACGACCCCCTTAGCTTCTTTGGGGTCTTCCATTTGTTCCGCAATCGCGACCTTATAGCCCTGTTCAATGAGAACATCAATATACTGCTGGGCCGAGTGGTAGGGAACACCCGCCATAGGAATTGGATTCTCTGCATTTTTATTCCGTGAGGTTAAGGAAATCTCTAAAATTTGAGCTGCATTCACTGCATCTTCATAAAATAATTCGTAAAAATCTCCCATTCGAAACAGCAAAAAGGCATCCGGATAGTCTTTTTTGATATCTAGATACTGCTGCATTCCAGGGGATATTTTCTCTACTGCCATACTTCTTTATTCCTTACTCTTGCATCATTTTCTGACGCAAGCCCCATAGATGAAAACAGGAGTAGATAGCTCACTATCTTCCTCCTTTTGACATCTCTCTTTCTCTCCAACGGGGCTTGATTACTGCATCATCCCTAAAATTTCATTTTGAATTTCAATGGCTGCCTCTTGGTCACGGCAGACAATCAAGAGGGTATTGGCCCCTGCTACTGTTCCCAAAATACGCTCATCTGACATTTCATCTACACCATTGGCCAAGAGAGCTGCTTCTCCTAGTTCTGTCCGCAAAACCAAAGTGAATTCTGCTCGTGAGACTGACTTGGCATGGCTAGACAACATAATATAAATCTCTGCCACCTCAGGCTCATTGGGCAAAATATAATACAACTGGTCTTTTCGTTTCACCTTAACTAGACCCAGATCGCGCAAATCTCGTGACAGAGTTGTTTGCGTTACAGCAATTCCTTTTGCTTCTAATCGATCCTGAATCTCTTTTTGAGTCGACAATTTTTCATTTCGAATCATTTGTTGAATCAAAAGGTGACGTTCTGTCTTTTTCATTGGACCTCCACTTTTGAATAAATATACTTTAAATTATACCAAAAAAATTGAAAATTCGCTCGAAATTGTGTTAAAATAATAGTTAAAAGGACTAAGGAGCTAATATGAATAATAAAGAACTCATTGCTAGTGAATTGGCCAAAGTGATTGACTCTCTTGACCAAGATGCTATTTTAAATTTGCTTGAACAACCAAAATCATCTGATCTAGGTGACATTGCTTTTCCAGCCTTCTCACTTGCAAAAGTGGAACGCAAGGCTCCTCAAGCAATCGCTGCAGACATTGCTGAAAAGATCGACCAAAGTGCCTTCGAAAAAGTCGTTGCAACTGGACCTTACGTGAACTTCTTCTTAGACAAATCTAAGATCTCTGATCAGGTAATCAAATCCGTCATCGAAGCAGGTGCAGACTACGGTCAACAAGACGAAGGTCATGGCCAAAACATTACCATCGACCTTTCAAGTCCAAATATTGCAAAACCATTCTCAGTTGGTCACTTGCGCTCAACCGTTATCGGGGATGCTCTTTCAAACATCTTCCGCAAAATGGGCTACAACACGATTAAAATCAACCACTTGGGAGACTGGGGTAAACAGTTCGGTCTCTTGATGGTAGCCTACAAAAAATGGGGTAGCAAGGAAGCTGTCGAAGCCAACCCAATCGATGAATTGCTAAAACTTTACGTTCGAATCAACGCTGAAATCGAAAACGATCCTGAGCTTGATGAAGAAGGACGTAAATGGTTCAAAAAATTGGAAGATGGGGATCCAGAAGCAACTGAATTGTGGCAATGGTTCCGTGACGAAAGCTTGGTGGAATTCAACCGTATCTATAAACTCCTCGGTGTTGAGTTTGATAGCTTAAACGGGGAAGCTTTCTACAACGACAAGATGGACGAAGGGGTTCAAATCCTTGAAGACAAAGGCTTGTTGAAAGAGTCTAAGGGAGCTAGCATCGTTGAGCTCGATGATGTAAACCTTCCACCAGCTATGATCAAAAAATCAGACGGTGCCACTCTTTATATCACGCGTGATATCGCAACCGCTATCTACCGTGCACGGACTTACAACTTTGTGAAAAACATCTATGCTGTAGGTCAAGAACAATCCAACCACTTCCGTCAGTTGAAAGCTGTTTTGAAGAAAATGGGATTTGACTGGAGCGACGATATGGTTCACGTTGACTTTGGTTTGGTAACAAAAAACCGCCAAAAATTGTCAACTCGTAAAGGAAATATCATCCTTCTCGAACCAACTCTTCAAGAAGCTATCTCTCGTGCCAAAGCTCAGATCGAAGAAAAGAATCCAGAATTGGAAAACAAGGAAGAAGTGGCACATGCAGTCGGTGTTGGTGCGGTTAAATTCTACGACTTGAAGACAGACCGTCGCAATGGGTATGACTTCGACCTCGAAGCCATGGTATCCTTTGAAGGAGAAACTGGACCTTACGTTCAATATGCTTACGCTCGTATCCAATCAATCCTTCGCAAAGCCAACTTCACACCATCTACAGATGCAACATACAGCTTGAGCGATCCTGAAAGCTGGGAAATCATCAAGCTTCTCCAAGACTTCTCTCGTGTTGTCAAACGTGCCGCTGAAAACTATGATCCATCTTTGATCGCAAAATATGCCATCAACTTGGCTCAGGCCTTCAACAAATACTATGCACACACTCGTATCTTGGATGAAAGCCCAGAACGCGAAAGCCGTCTTGCTCTTAGCTACTCAACAGCAGTAGTCTTAAAAGAAGCCCTTCGCTTACTTGGTGTCGATGCCCCTGAGAAAATGTAATTTCTTATCTATGATGGATAAGTAGAACATCTCTTATGGGAGTGAGAGGAGAAACTAAATGCGATTTAATTTAGTTCTTTCTCACTCCTTTTCTCATGCCCAATGCCCTTCATTCTCTATATTTTCAGATCCTTTATATACAGGAGAAATCTATGAATCAAACCGTTTACATCTTAATCCTCATCAGTTTAGTGGTCCTCTTTTTATTTAACAAGTACGAAAGAGAAAAACTACAACGGCTCTTACAAGAGCAACTCTTGAAAGATCAAGCTTTCAAAGATAGCATCAAGGAAAAAATCCAAGAGACCGACAATATCAACGATGTCATCCATGCCATCAATAAAGACTATCGATTGGGACTCCTACTTGCTAAAGAAATCACAGAAAAATTAAAATAAGCCATAGAAGAGGAGTCATATAAAATGTGACTCCTCTTCTATTCAGTCGCAACAAATAAGAGGCTGGGACAAAAGTCCTAGCCTCTCAATTATTTTTGGATTGTCGAGCAAGACGCAGTGGTTGAGTGGGCTCTACTACGCTGATTTCATCAGCTTTTACAGCCCTACTCAACTGTGCGGAGGTGGGACGACGAAATCGAATTCTAACGAATTACCGATTTCTGTCCCACTCTCTTTATTTTAAAGATGATACAACTCTTCTACAATGGCGGCTACTTTTTTAATATCTCCCAACATCCCCCGCATTTCAAAATCGGCTAACATAGGGAAACCAAAACGTTGGCTGTATTGCTTAGCGGTTAAACAATATTGATTGTTAAAATTCCGATTGCCTGATCCAACCACTCCTAAGCACTTGCTGGCATTGTCTCCATAAGCAATAAAATCCGCAACATCTGTCGTCAAAATTTCCACATCGCCATTGTCGACACCATTTCCACCTTCCAAATAGGTTGGCAAAAAAGTGATAAAAGGATTGGTCATTTCAAAGAAGGGCAGGCCCTCTTTGACCAGGTCTTTCACATGAACTTTCTCGATTTCAAGTCCGGGATGGGCTTCCAGCAAATAGTCACTTAAGCGGCGGACAAAACTCTCTGTATTCCCACTCAGACTAATATAAACAAAGGATACTTTCATCTTTTTTCTCCAATCAAGAAGCTCTCTTATCCTCTAAGAGAGCTCTATTCAAACTTATCTATTATGCCGTAGCTTGAGCTTTTCTCAAACGCAAGGTTTTATACAAAACAATTCCAAGGAAGAGAAGGGATAAAGCAGTCAAGAGTAACAAAGCAATGGACGAAGATGCCAGATATCGTTGGCGAAGCGCTGAGTTTGAAAAACTAGCTAATAGTGGACGCCCTGCAAAATAATTATAGCAAGAGAAGGCTTGACTTAACAAAATCTGCCCCATATAAGTATAATGTGCTGTTAACAGATCCTGCTTCATAAAGAGGAAATAGAAAGTTGCCAGCAAAGCAATCAGAATCAGGGAAACAAATAAAAAGGTTAATGGAGACTGATTGAGTTGGGCTGATTTCTCATAATATGTCACATAGTCAGCCTTGTCTTGAGCTGTTGTTAAACCAAGTTGTTTCGCAAAATCATCTGTCAGCTCAAAACTCTTTGAAGCTCCAAAGGTTGAAACAGCTGAAGTTAGGGTTCCAACCGTAGAGAAAAATAACAGGATGTAAAGATAGATAGGTTTCTTTTTCATACAAACTCCTTTTCATTTCTTACACCCTATTATATCGCGATACAGATAGAAAGGCAAGCACCTCAAAACCGTGGAAGCACTTGCCTGATCACTGATACGTTCAAATGAAATTCATTTGGAAAAGTAATGTGTGCAAAAGATGAAAAGCCATCGCAACTGTATCACTGGAATGATTAGAGATATAACGGAGTCCTATAAACTTTCATTCGAACACCACCAGTATACCTCATTCTCTTCTTCTTGTGTCATCCATTTCTATTCTGCTTCATTTGGACACGATTTGGTCTATAAAAGCCATTTCCTCTCCTTATCCAAAAACTATTCTGTTCTATTTCTCAACTATTTGGTCATCACTCCATCAAAAAAGCCAGAAGGACTTGCCTTCTGACTTTCTTTATTTAGATGAATGAACGAAAGAAACAAGAATTAATCTTCTTTTTTCTTGCGTGCAAGACCCAATCCAAGCAATCCAGCCATCGCACCTGCAAGAACAGCTGCAGTTGAGCTTTCTGTACCTGTATTTGGAAGCGCAGGTGTTTGTGGTTGCGCAGGTTGTACAGGCTGTTCCGGAACTTCAGGAGTTGGTTCGGTTGGAACCTCTGGAGTTGGTGGAACGATTGGTGTAGGTGGAACAATTGGTGTTGGTGGGTTGTATGGAGTTGGTGGAGTTGGTGGCACTGGGGTTGGCGGAGTTGGAATATCTGTTTCCGTTACCACTTTATTCTTATGCCATTTCACTTCAGTTTTTTCCGGTTTCACCGGATTTGGAACGACTTCAGGAGTCGGTGGGGTTGGCTCTGTTGGTGGAGTTGGAACCTTTGGTTCCTTCACATCGACCGTAATCACAGTGTAGTTAGGTTCTTTTGGAGCCGTTGGACCTTTAGGTTCTTCTGGTTTGCTTGGTTCCGCAGGTAGTACTTCAATTGTAATCGTTGGTGGTGTTGGTGCCTTAGGTTCTGTTGGTTTTGTTGGCTCTTTTGGCGCTTCACCTGGATTTTTTGGAATACCAACATTTGAGTTAATCGCAAACCAATATACTGTTGGTTGACCAGCAGCATTAGCTCCATTGGCCGTAAATACCAAGTGACCATCAGCCATCTTCAAGCCTGCTCCACCATAATAGAGGTATGGAGAAGATGGATTATCCCAACCTTCAAGAGTCGTTGAAGATTCACCATTAAAGATAGACCCATGTTCAATGTATTGGTTATCTTTAAATGATGTTACCTCTTTTGTAGCAGAGTCATAAGAAACACTTGAATTTGGAATTGGAATGTATTTATTGTTTCCAATATTTACAGATTCTTGGTGCTCTACATTTTCAAATTTCTTCTTAGGAGTAAAGATGATACGTCCTGAAGTTGGATCAATTGTATAAGAACCGATAACATCATCTTTACCATCTAAAGTGAACTCATCTGTTCCAATAGAGTGACCGTTCCCAGCACCTGAAGCATTGACTGCAGTTGCATCAATCACAGTTTCTTCACTAACTGTAAATTCACTACCATTCCACGTTGCTTTTTGCGCCACAATCTTGATTGGATTTTCAGCAGAGATAGTGACATCAGCAGTACCAAAGTCAGCTGTTCCATTTTTAACAACAACCGCATTGTTTTCAATGCTCATTGATGAACCATCTGCATACGGATCCCAAGTTCCACGAACAGTCTTACCATCTTTATCCTTGGCTTCTACTGTAAGGGCACGAGGTTTATCCCCACTATCTACATAAGAAGCACCTGTCCAGTGGTTAAGAGAGTTCAAAGCAACAATCGCATTGTGTTGTGTCAAATCAAACTTATTGCCATTACCATCATAGAATTCAACATCTACAGCAACTTTAACGGGTTTATTTTGGTCTGTTGAAGCACCGACTGTTAGTGTTACAGTTGGGTCTGAGCTAACGGCTGCAATTCCTTTACCGTCATTTGATGGAAGACTCAAAATTTCATAGCGATATATCACTCGCTTGATTGGATGCATATCCGTATTTTCACGCATGCTTGACTGATTCAAATTGTCATAGGTTACAACAAATTTGTCACCTTCCTTAATTTGAATAAATTCAGTTTCATTATTGGCCCAAGGACTAGTTGCTACAATATCTGAAGCTTCCAATTTATTGGAATCATACTGATGGACATTGCTTGTATTCAAACGAGCTTGAGCATCACGAGTGAGATAAGCGCTGATGCCATTGATGGTATGAATGGCTCCACCTTCACGTTGGAAGGTCAAATCTTGAACAGTTTCTACATCTTTTAGATCTTGGAAACCATTATCATTCATGTACTTATCATAGGCTGCTTTAGCATCTTTGTACTGTGCCAAAGCTGTTTGATATTCAGCAAGTTTTGTTTGATAAGTAGCAAAATCTTTGCCGTATTGCTCTAGGTCTACATTGTATTTTGCAAGCTCAACTTCATACTTAGCCTTAGCAGCATCTTCTTCTGCTTTCTTCGCTACCAATTGATCATAAGCTGCTTTATTTTTATCGTATTGCGCTTTCTTAGTTTGGTATTCTTGTAAATCTTTATCGTATTGCGCTTTAGCTGTATTGTAAACAGCCATTTCTGCTTCATACTTAGCTTTTGCTTCTGCATTGGCCTTATCCGCTGCTGCTTTTTCTGCTACTTTAGCATCGTAAGCTGCTTTTTCCTGATTGTATGCTGCTAAGGCTGCTTTATAAGCTGTTTGTTGGGTATTGTAGTCTTCTACTTGTTTTTTGTAACCCGCTTCTGCTTCCGCATTTCTCTTTTCAATCAATGTGATTTCTTGAGATTTCGCTTCATACTCAGCTTTTGCCTTTTTGTAGTTTTCAACGACTGTGTTGATTTCAGCTGTTTGGGCTTTATTATCTGCTTCTGCTACTGCGATAGATGGTTGGACTTTTTCAGCTTCTTCTGTAACGGTCACACCTTCTGTAGCTGCATCAGCTTTTGCTTTTTCAAGTTCTGGTGATTCTACATAAGTCGTTGTAACTGTTTTATTTCCTTCTACCACAGTTGTAGATGTCAACTTAGAACTTGTTGCAACAGCTGCATCGCTTGTTGCTGTATCCGTAGTAGTCGCTTCAGTTGCAGGCGCTGTTGCCTCATCTGCTTTCACTTCTGCTCCGTAGGTATTGACAGTAGCCAATCCAGCGATGGCTAATGAAACAACACCGACTGATAACTTACGAATTGAAAATTTTTCCTGCTTCGAAACATGTTCACGATAGCTTTTCATTTTCAAAACTCTCCTTTTTATGTTTAAAAAAATCTCACTGTAGAGGCAAAAATATGCTACTTTCAGTTAAATCTATTGTATCACAATCAACCATTTTAAAATATTTGTTGATTTAATTTTTTATTTTACTTTAAAGATATAACAACTTGAAACGCCAAACTTTCAAGTTCTTCTTCATCTTTTGGTTGAAAATATATGTAAACAGGTTTGAAAAAACCTTTATTTTCAAAGGTTTTCAAGCCGCTTTCTCTTTTTTTAAATTTCACCGGAAGGCTTTTTTAGGGGAAGTATTTTTTTATACCAATAGATTAGATTTGAAGGTTGAAATGAAAAATTATGTAACATTTTCCCTTTTTAGGTCCGTAAAATTCAAAAAAACAACAAATTTTAAGGAATCAGCCATTGCTTGAAACCCCTTACCTAGACCTTAGTTAGAGCTATTTTTTGGGGGCGGTTATTCCCTTTTATTTCGAAAAACGGGCACATCGTTTTTTCTTTTTCGATGTCTCCTTCACTTTATTTCAGAAAGAAGCATGAAAATCAAGGGCAAATTGAAAGAAAATCTCCTCCCACACTCATGCACCATCTGTAGCTACGCTCCTCCCAATCTCTAGTCCTTTCCAATTTCCTCCCCCAATTCTATAAAAAAAGACCAAGGTCCTAAGAACCTTGGTCTAATAACTAGTGATTAGTTTAAGTGCCAGATATCTTCGTTGTACTGAGCGATCGTACGGTCAGATGAGAAGAATCCTGCTTTCGCAATGTTAACGATGACTTGATCCAACCATGCATCACGGTCTTCGTAGTCAGCCAACATGCGTTCTTTTGTTACAATATAGTCTTCCAAATCAAGAAGAGTCATGAACCAGTCTTTGTTGATCAATTCATTGTGAAGACGAGTCAAACGTTCTTTGTCCCCAACAGCAAGAACGGCATCGCTGACGATGAAGTCTACCAATGGTTTGATGGCTTCACGTTCATAGAAGTCTGCTGATTTGTATGCTGATTTAGCGTAAAGATCGATAACTGTTTCTGAATCTTCACCGAAGATATAGATGTTGTCACGTCCAACCAATTCAGCGATTTCCACGTTAGCTCCATCCATCGTACCAAGTGTCAATGCACCATTCAACATGAATTTCATGTTACCAGTACCTGAAGCTTCTTTCGAAGCAAGAGAGATTTGCTCAGAAATATCGCTAGCTGGGATCAAGTAGCTTGCAGCAGTTACGTTGTAGTTTTCTACCATAACAACTTGCAAGTGTGGAGCTACCGCTGGATCGTTTGCAATCACTTCAGACAAGCAAAGGATCAAGTGGATGATATCTTGTGCAATGGTGTAAGCAGGAGCTGCTTTACCACCAAATAGAACAGTGATTGGACGAGCAGGGATATTTCCAGCTTTAATGTCCAAGTATTTGTGGATCACATACAAAGCGTTCATTTGTTGACGTTTGTATTCGTGAAGACGTTTGATTTGGGTGTCAAAGATAGAATTTGGATTGATTTCCACACCTTGATGGTCTTTCAAGAAACGAGCCAATTTCCGTTTATTGTGAGACTTGATGTTTTCCAATTTTGCTTTGACTGCATCTTTATCTTCATATGAAAGAAGGTCTTCCAATTTAGATGCGTCATGGTGCCAGTCACGTCCGAGGATATCATCCAAGTAGTGTGACAAGGTTGGGTTAGCATGCATGAGCCAACGACGGAAAGTGATCCCGTTCGTTTTGTTGTTGAATTTTTCAGGGTAAATGTCGTAGAAAGCTTTCAACTCAGAATTCTTCAAGATTTCTGTGTGAAGTGCTGCTACCCCGTTTACGCTAAATCCATAGTGGATATCCATGTGTGCCATGTGTACACGATCATTCTCATCGATGATTTGAACAGCTGGATCTTTGTATTCAGCGCGAACACGGCGGTCCAATTCTTCAATGATTGGAACCAAGTGAGGAACCACTTCTTGCAAGAATTCAAGTGGCCATTTTTCAAGGGCTTCTGCAAGGATTGTGTGGTTAGTGTAAGCCGTCATGCTACGAACGATAGAGATAGCTTCATCCATTCCAATACCACGTTCTGTCAAAAGACGGATCAATTCAGGAATGACCATTGATGGGTGAGTATCGTTGATTTGGACAACAGCATAGTCAGCAAGGTCATGCAAGTTGCTTCCTTTTTCGATGGCTTCGTCGATGATCAATTGTGCACCATTTGATACCATGAAGTATTGTTGGAAGATACGGAGCAATTCCCCTTGACGGTTACTATCATCTGGGTACAAGAAGAGGGTCAAGTTGCGAGCGATATCTGTCTTGTCAAAGTTAATACCATCTTCAATAATAGATGAATCAACTGAATCCAAGTCGAACAAACGCAAACGGTTCTTGGTATCAATCTTGTAACCAGGGACGTCGATATCATAAAGGGTAGAAGTCAATGTGAAGTGTGCAAATGGCACTTGGTAGCTACGACTTGAACGAACGAGCCAGCTTTGGTCAGTCAACCATGCGTTTGGAATGGTTTCTTGTTGGTTGTTTTTAAATACTTGTTGGAACAAACCAAAGTGGTAGTTCAAACCAACCCCATCCCCTGTCAAACCAAGGCTTGAGATAGAGTCGATAAAGCAGGCTGCCAAACGTCCCAAACCACCGTTACCAAGTGATGGTTCCAATTCCACTTCTTCTACTTCGATCAAGTCTTTACCAGCATCTGACAATTCTTTTTTAACATCGTCGTAAAGACCCAAGTTGATCAAGTTGTTAGACAAGAGTTTACCAATCAAGAACTCAGCTGAGATATAGTAAACTTTTTTCTTACCAGTATTTAATTTCTTTTGGGCACTTGCTTGCTTGGTGTAATTTAGCAAGGCAATGTACAATTCTTCATTTGAACATTCTGCAATTGTTTTTTGGTGATGATCAATCACATATTTTTGTAATGATTCCATGTTTTAAAGTCTCCTTTGTTTCAACAATTTTAATAAGGGGGAAAGATTATTTTTCTGCTTTCTTAACTTCTTTTTTCAAGTCTTTGTTTTCACGACGATAGATCGTTGTGAAATCAAGCAATTCTTGCTCGACAGCTGGAGTCAATTGATCCGCTGTCATCCGCCATGACCAGTTACCACCGAGAGTAGATGGGAAGTTCATCCGAGCTGAACCATCCAACTCAAGCAAGTCTTGCATCGTAGCAATAGCCATGAAGCTGACAGAAGCAAAGACGGTACGAAGCATAGCATGTGGAACAGATTCATACTCTTTCCGGTTGGTATAACGAGCAAGGTACTCACGAGTTGGATCGTCGATTTCATTGCGGTACCATCCAAGAACTGTGTTGTTATCATGTGTTCCAGTGTACATCACAGAGTTGTTTGGTGCCAAGTGAGGGCTATCGATACTTTCATCGTCAGGATTGAAGGCAAATTGAAGAATCTTCATTCCTGGGAAGCCAGTACGTTCGCGAAGTTCAATAACTTCATCCGTCATAAAGCCAAGGTCCTCAGCGATGATGTTCAAATCACCGAGTTCTTCCTTCACGGCTGCAAAGAGTTTGTAGCCAGGACCTTTGACCCATTTACCTGGTGCTGCAGTTTCAGAACCAGCAGGGATTTCCCAGTATGATTCGAAACCACGGAAGTGGTCGATCCGAACGATGTCATAGATCTTGAAGCTTTCACGCAAGCGTTCAATCCACCATTGGTAGCCATCTTTGTCCATTGCTTCCCAGTCATAGATTGGGTTCCCCCAAAGTTGACCAGTTGCTGAGAACTCATCTGGCGGGCATCCTGCAATGCAAGTTGCTTTTCCGTTTTCATCTGTTTTGAAGAGATGAGGATTAGCCCACATGTCGCTTGAATCTTCCGCTACATAGATTGGCATATCTCCCACAATTTCAATGTGGTGGTCGTTGGCATAAGCTTTCAAGGCCAACCATTGTTGGAAGAAGAAGAATTGAGTTACACGATGGTAAGTCAATTTATCAGCCAATTCTTCACGGTATTTAGCCAAAGCTTTTGGTTCACGCGCACGAATAGCTGCATCTGGCCACTCTGTCCAAGCTTTCAAATCAAAGTGTTCTTTAATAGCCATGTATTCTGCGAAGAGCTCCAACCAAGAAGCATTGGCTTCACAAAATTCTTGGAATTCTTTTTGATCACTTGATTTTAAGAAATTCGCAACTGCTTTTTCAAGCAAGGGACGACGTTGTTCGAAAACCTTTGCATAATCCACTTGAGTAGGATCTTGACCAAAGTCCACTCCTTTAAGGTCTGCTTCTGTCAACAAACCTTGCTCGATCAAAAGATCGAAATCAATAAAATGAGTGTTCCCAGCAAAAGCTGAGAAAGATTGGTATGGAGAATCTCCATAACTAGTTGTACCAAGCGGCAAGATTTGCCAGTAACGTTGCTTGGTCCGAACGAGGAAATCAACAAAAACATATGCTGATTGACCGAATGATCCGATCCCGTATTGTCCAGGAAGGGAAGAAATGTGCATCAAAACACCACTTTGACGTTTTTTCATGGGTTACCACCTTTTTTTATTTCTTTGAAGCCTGCGATTCGGTGCACGGTATGGGTATCGTTGCAGAGTCGTATCCAGCTCTCAAGCGGCTCTACTCTTTGTTAAAAATCGAACAGGCGCAACTCAGTTTACGCAATTTTTGCGAAAACGTTTGCGTACCATGTTATTATAAACTTTTTCCCTATTTTCTGCAAGGGATTTCTTAAAAACTTTTTTAACTTTTTTCAGAATGTCCTCACCCCCTTAGTGTATTCTTTCCTTTGGCTAATGTCAACAAATTTGATGCATTTTATAGAAGAAAGTTCGGAATTAAAATATTTTTAAAAAAATTGTTTAAAACTACTTGCAAACGTTTTCGCCTTGTGATATACTTAAGACGTTTTAGGAAAACGTTTGTCTAAAACGGTTTCTAATTATTATCTTTTTTTATTCTTTAGGAGGAATAAATCATGAAACGTACAATTTTACGTAGTGCTGCTGTACTTGGTACAGTTGGTTTTGCCGGCTTCTTACTTGCTGCTTGTAGCAATAACTCATCAGGTTCTTCTGAGGCAAGTAAAGAAATCAACGTCTATGTAGACAAAGGCTACAAATCTTATGTTGAAGAAGCTGCAAAAGCTTTTGAAAAAGAAAATGGCGTAAAAATTAACATCAAGACTGGTGATGCTCTTGGTGGATTGGATAACCTTTCTCTTGATAACCAATCTAAAAAAGCTCCAGACGTAATGATGGCTCCATACGACCGTGTAGGTGGTCTTGGTAGCGATGGTCAATTGGCTGAAGTGACATTAAACAAAGATAGCCATACAGATAAAACAACTGAAGCTCTTGTAACAAACGGTGGTAAAGTTTACGGTGCACCTGCTGTCATCGAAACATTGGTTCTCTACTATAACAAAGATCTTGTAAGCGAAGCTCCAAAAACATTTGGTGATCTTGAAAATCTTGCAAAAGATAGCAAGTACGACTTCGCTAGCGAACCTGGTAAAACAACTGCCTTCTTAGCTGACTGGACAAACTTCTACTATGCTTACGGTTTGCTTTCAGGTAATGGTGGTTATGTATTTGGTAAAGATGGTACAGATCCTAAAGATATTGGATTGAACAACCAAGGTTCTATCGACGGTATCGAATATGCGAAAACTTGGTATGCTAAATGGCCAAAAGGTTTGCAAGATACTAAAGGTGCTGCTAACTTCATCCAAACACAATTCCAAGAAGGTAAAACAGCTGCTATCATCGATGGTCCTTGGAAAGCTGCTTCATTGAAAGAAGCTAAAGTAAACTATGGTGTCGCAACTATTCCAACTCTTCCAAACGGAAAACAATATTCTGCCTTTGGTGGTGGTAAAGCTTGGGTTATCCCTGCAGGTGCGAAAAACCTTGATGGCGCTCAAAAATTCATTGACTTCTTGACAAGTACTGACCAACAAAAAGCTTTGTTTGACAAGACAAATGAGGTTCCTGCTAACACAGAAGCTCGTAAATATGCGGTTAGCAAAAACGATGAATTGACAACTGCCGTTGTTGATCAATTCAAGAATGCTCAACCAATGCCAAATATCTCAGAAATGAGTGCTGTTTGGGATCCAGCTGCTACTATGCTTTTCGATGCTGTAAGTGGTAAAAAATCTGCAAAAGCATCTGCTGACGATGCAGTGAAATTGATTAAAGAAACCATCGAACAAAAATTCGGTAGCAAATAAGACAGTTTTTAGGTGTGAGTAAGAGGTTGGAGACAAAGTCCCAACCTCTTATGTTCAATTTTCAAGCACAACTTACTGTCTGACTTGTCTTCTTGCTCTCTAGCAAGGACATTATAAGGAGATTTGAATGACTACAGAACAAAACCCTAAAAAGGCTATGTGGCTCTCTTTGATCCCGGGTCTTGGGCAAATTTATAACAAACAAAAAACCAAAGGCTATATTTTTCTTGCCGTAACCATTCTCTTTCTCGCCTATTTCCTAGGAATTGGAGCTGGAGAATTAGCGAAATTGGTTACACTTGGAACCGTCCGTGGACAAGATAATTCTCTCTTTATCTTGATTCGTGGCGCCTTCCACTTGATCATCACTGTTGTTTACTTCCTATTTTATGCCTTAAATATTAAGGATGCTGGAACAGTTGCTAAACGCATCAACAACGGGATTGCCGTTCCAAAAACCTTGAAAGAAATGGTTCAAGCCATCTATGAAAATGGCTTCCCATATTTATTGATTATTCCTTCATACATTGCTATGACATTTGCGATTATCTTCCCAGTTTTAGTAACTTTGATGATCGCCTTTACCAACTACGACTTCAAACATACCGCTCCAACAACCTTGCTTGATTGGATCGGGTTCCAAAACTTCACTAATATGTGGACCTTGAGTACCTTCCGCTCAGCCTTTACATCGGTTCTTGGCTGGACCTTGATTTGGGCCCTCGCAGCTTCTACTCTTCAAATCGTACTCGGTATCTTGACCGCTATTGTTGCAAACCAACCATTCGTAAAAGGAAAACGAATCTTTGGGGTTATCTTCTTGCTTCCTTGGGCTGTTCCAGCCTTCATCACTATCCTAACTTTCTCAAATATGTTTAACGATAGTGTCGGTGCTATCAATGCACAAGTTATCCCATTGTTTGCGAAGATCTTCCCATTCTTAGATGGCGTTTTGATTCCTTGGAAAACAGATCCTACCTGGACAAAAATTGCTTTGATTATGATGCAAGGTTGGCTCGGCTTCCCTTACATCTACGTCTTGACTTTAGGGATTCTTCAATCTATTCCAAACGATCTTTACGAAGCTGCTTATATTGATGGTGCCAACGGTTGGCAAAAATTCCGCAGCATCACTTTCCCAATGATTATGGCTGTTGCAGCTCCAACTTTGATCAGTCAATATACCTTCAACTTTAATAACTTCTCCATCATTTACTTGTTTAACGATGGGGGACCTGGTTCTGTCGGAGGAAACGCCGGATCTACAGATATCTTGATCTCATGGATCTACAAGTTGACAACCAATTCTTCTCCTCAATATTCAATGGCTGCAGCGGTAACCTTGATTATCTCTGTGATTGTGATCTCAATCTCTATGGTTGCCTTCAAGAAACTACATGCATTTGATATGGAGGATGTATAAAATGAAAAATTCAGTTCAATTTAAACGCCGCCTCAATCATTTCTTGACTTACCTGTACATGGTGGTTCTTTCAATCGTTATCATTTATCCATTGTTGATTACGGTTCTATCAGCCTTCAAATCAGGGAATGTCAGTGCCTTTACACTTGATTTTAGTGGCAATCTTAGTTTTGATAACTTCTCAAAACTTTTCTCTGAAACCCATTATGGCACTTGGTATATGAACACCTTGGTTATCGCCATTATCACCATGATTGTACAAACAAGTATCGTTACCTTCGCAGGTTACGCATACAGCCGTTACAATTTCTTGGCGCGTAAACAAAGTTTGGTCTTCTTCTTGATTATTCAAATGGTCCCAACCATGGCAGCCCTCACAGCCTTCTTCGTTATGGCTTTGATGCTGAATGCCTTGAACCAACCTTGGTTCTTGATCTTCCTTTATGTTGGTGGTGGTATTCCAATGAATGCCTGGTTGATGAAGGGATACTTTGATACTGTTCCAATTTCCCTCGATGAATCTGCGAAATTGGATGGAGCTGGACACTTCCGTCGCTTCTGGCAAATCGTCCTTCCTCTTGTTCGTCCAATGATTGCCGTTCAAGCACTTTGGGCTTTCATGGGGCCTTTCGGAGACTATATCTTGTCTAAATTCTTGCTTCGTGACGAAGTGAACTATACGGTAGCCGTTGGTCTTCAAACCTTTATCAGTGACCAAAAAAATCAAAAAATCGCCTTCTTTGCAGCCGGTGCTATTTTGATCGCGGTTCCAATCTGTATCTTATTCTTCTTCCTACAAAAGAACTTTGTTTCAGGCTTGACAGCTGGTGGAGATAAAGGATAAAATAGAATCTTATTTCAAGCACATTTTATTTTTAAGTTGAGGGTAGTATGGTGGATGCTTTACTACCCTTCGTTAAGAATAAAATCAATGCAAAGAGATTTCTCTTTGCATTTCTGATACTCTTATATTTAGAAAGGTCATCTTATGCCCTATCCTTTTAATTATTTCGCAAGTATCTTCAATTTCCGCTCTTCTTTTGCAAACCGCAAAAAACTGAGCTGGTTCCAAATGATTTTTACTTCTTTCTTTCTAATCTCTATCACACTATTACCTGTGGCTCTGCAAAATGCTCAACTCAAAACCTATCCTTTGACAACCTTTGTCAGCGATGTGTTTGATCCTTTATCAACAGACGTTATGAAAGATATCCAAGAACACGTCGTGATCAAAGACCAAGAGCTCACCTATACAGGGACTAACCCTGTACACAAGACTTCAAAAGGACAGGTTATCTTAGGCCAAGAGGCAAAGGCTAGTGAAGGCAAGGAGTTAACACTCCATTTTGATCGCAAACAATTGATTATCTCAAAAGAGAATAAAGAACTCGCTACAGTCTCATACCAGGCTATTAATCAAGAGAGCCTTCGGGATAAAAAAAGCTTCACTCAAGCTATCTCTAGCGATTGGTTTCGCGACAATCGACTCCCTGTCAGTCTCTTTCTCGTGATTTTCTCTGGCTTCTTATCGACAGTCAATTATTTGATTCTCATCGTAGGGGCATCTTTCTTCCTCTACTTGACACGAAAATCTCGACTCTTTTCACTACAAACTTTCAAGGAATGTTTCAATTGTATTCTGAATTGCTTGGGACTCCCTATTTTACTGAGTGTCTTCATCAGTTTACTATTCCATCAAGTATTTACTACGACGATCATGATCCAAAATGTCTTATTTGTACTCTATCTTGCTATGGTATTTTATAAGACCCACTTCCGTGATCCAGACTATCACCGCTAGGAGGTTTTCTCATGCGTGTTACCATCAAAGATGTGGCGAAACTCGCTGGCGTCGCGCCTTCAACTGTCACGCGCGTCATCCAAAACAAATCCACGATTAGTGATGAAACAAAAAAACGTGTCCGTGAGGCCATGGTCGAATTGGACTACCATCCCAATCTTAATGCTCGCAGCCTTGTCAGCCAATCTAGTCAAGTCATTGCTTTGGTCCTACCAATCGACAGTGACGTCTTCTACCAGAATCCTTTCTTCCCAACTGTTTTAAGAGGGATTACCCAGATCGCGTCAGACAATGATTATGCCATCCAAATCTGTACGGGGCAAAATGAAGAACGGCGGCTCGACAACCTCAAACAACTCATCTACGGAAATCGTGTAGATGGTTTGATTTTCCTTTATTCCAACCCGAATGATCCCCTCGTTGAATTTGCGATCAAAGACAAGTTCCCCTTCCTCATTCTCGGAAAGGCAGCTTCACCTTTTGTATCGCTAGTGGATAATGATAATATCAAGGCTGCATTTGATGCGACGGATTATTTCATTCAACAAAACTACCGAAAAATTGCTTTTATCGGGGGAAACAAAGAACTGTTCGTATCTCAAGACCGCTACGAAGGTTATAAAGAAGCCCTCCAAAAAGCAGGGATTCCTCTCGATGAAAAACTGGTTCATTTCTCATTTGGTTTTATGTTGGAAGACAATTCTTATCAAATGATGGAGAGCCTTCCCCTAGCAGAGTTAGATGCCATCATGACAACCGATATTCTCGTTGCTGAAGGGGTGCGCCAATACCTATTAGAACACCAGCTGACAATCCCGATTATTTCCTTTGATTCGATTAAGCCACGACTCGATATTGAAGCCTATATTGACATCAATGCAGTGGAACTCGGACGTGAGTCTGTTCGGACAATTCTACAAATTATCAAGGATCACAAAGAAGGAAAAACCGTTTGCTACCGTCAATTGATTGACCATACCATTACGAAACTTTAGGAGTCTTTATGTCTACATTTACTGCTTATTTAGATGACCAAGACCTGATTCGTATCCAAAAAGGAGAGGAGCATATCCTTCCTTTTTATTTGGAAACAAACCAAGGTCGTCTTGCCTTAATCCCTGTCAAAACGTCAAGTGGAGCGACTGATACAGGAGACTATTTCTTAAGCCCGATTCCGCTTGAACTGGGAGAAGAGTACACCATCTACGATGCTGCTGGAAATTCTTCTATTCTCCACTATCGTCAAATTGTTCGCAAACCCATTTTTGATCAAACCTTCACCTATAGTGGAGAGGATCTAGGAAGTTTCTACACACCAAGTCAGACACAATTTAAATTCTGGGCACCGATTTCGCAAAATGTGACCCTTCATATCGAAGATCAGGTCTATCCGATGAATCGTACAGAAAACGGTGTCTGGGAACTCGTGCTCAAAGGGGATTGGGAAGGAGCTGCCTACCACTATGAGTTTCGTGTCAATGGCCTAGAACGTCGGATTCACGATCCTTATGCTCTATCCTCTTTAGCGAATTCTGGAGATAGCTTGGTCATCGACCGGAAGAAGATCACACGTCCTATCAGGCGTGCCACTCGTCAATTAGATCCAACAGAAGCGATCATTTACGAGATGAGTGTTCGTGATTTCTCTGTCCAAAAAGAAGCTGGCTTTAAACACCCTGGTAAGTTCAAAGGCTTGACAGAATCGCCCCAACTAAATGGCCAGATCCTTGGATTTAATTACCTTCAAAAACTGGGCATTACCCATGTACAGTTACTTCCAGTTTACGATTTCGGTAGTGTTGATGAAGAGAATCAATGGAAAGTCTACAACTGGGGTTATGATCCTGTCCAATACAATGTTCCAGAAGGTAGTTATGCTAGTGACCCCAACGATCCTTATGCACGGATTTGTGAGCTTCAAGATGCTATTGCAACCTATCACCAATCTAATCTTAGTGTTATCATGGATGTGGTCTACAATCACGTCTACCAGGCCGATGAGTATGCATTTGAACAAATCGTACCCGGTTATTTCTACCGCTATAATATAGAAGGAGAGAGGACTAATGGAACCTTCTGTGGGAATGATGTCGCAAGTGAACGTTCCATGGTAAGACACTATATCAAGCAATCCCTCAAGCAATGGGTTTCCCTCTACGGCTTTGATGGTTTTCGCTTTGACTTGATGGGAATCTTAGACATTCAAACCATGACAGAGATTGCAGAGGAGCTCCGTGAAATCTATCCTAAAGTCTATCTCTATGGCGAAGGGTGGAAGATGGATACAGGCCTCTCTGAAGACCAGCTCGCTCACCAGTACAACTCAAAACGATTACCAGATTTTGGCTTTTTCAGTGATAATTTCCGGGATACGGTCAAGAGAACACTCTTAGCCGATCACCGTCGTGATAGTCAACATCCAGCCAATGATTTTTCTAATATCCTAACAGCAAATGTCGGGAAAGTAGGACCTGCTCATTTCATCCAACCTCAACAAGCCATTCAGTACGTCGAATGCCATGACAATGCAACTGTTTTTGATTATTTCCAACTTGAAAAAGAAGAGATTCGTCTAGAGGAGCGAAAAGCTCTCTCACGCCTCGCTCTTCATTTGGTATTATTATCCCAAGGTGTACCTTTTATCCATGCTGGTCAAGAATTTTACCGCACAAAAGGGCTCGAAGACAACACCTATAACTTGCCAGATAGTCTCAACCAATTGGACTGGACATCCCTTTCAAAATGCCAAGAAGAAATTGCTTTTCTTGAAGAATTGATTGCTTATCGGAAATCACAGCCACTCCTTCGTTTGAAAAAAGGGCAAGAGATTCGCGACTACTGTGATGTCAAATGGTTGTCTGATCATCATTTGATCTACACGATTGAGAAAGATCGTGAAAAAATAACGATTCTCGTCAATATCGGTGATCAAGAAAAGACCTATCAACATCCGAGCGATAGCCAGCTGTTATTTGCCTATCCTCATGCCAACCTCCAAGCGCCTATTCCTAAAGGAAAGGAACTTTCTATTCCTGCCCATAGTTGGCTCCTTCTCCACGAAACTGAATCAACAAAATAAAGGTCACCACAATGTGGTGACCTTTATTTTTATTCTTCTGTTTCCACAAAGCGTCCAATGATATGAACGTTTTCTGAAATGGTGATAAAAGCCTGAGGATCAGCTTTTTTCATAATATATTTGAATTCATTAAACTCTGCACGCGTAATAACTGTCAGCAGAACCGCTTTTTCCTGATGGTTATAGGTTCCTTCTGCATTGTGGATAATGGTTGCTCCACGATGCAATTTTTTATGAATCTTTTCAATAATGGCATCCGGCTGGCTCGTTACGATCATTGCCTGCATCCGTTTTTGCTTGGTAAAGACAGCATCCGTTACTCGACTCGATACGAAGATGGTAATCATAGAGTAAAGAGCATACTTCCAACCAAAGGTCAGACCAGCGATCAACATAATGGTCCCATTGACCAAAAAGGAGATACTGCCGACATTCTTTCCTGTCCGTTTTCGAATCGTCAAACTGACAATATCCGTTCCCCCACTGGAAATGTTGTTCCGAAGAGCAAAACCAATCCCTGTTCCCATGACAACCCCACCAAATAGGGCATTCATGATCGGATCGTTGGTCAACGTAATCACTGGCACGAACTGAATAAAGAGGGAACTCATCGAAACCGTAATAAAGGTAAAGATGGTAAATTTATGGCCAATTTGATACCAAGCCACAATCATCAAAGGGATATTGATGGCATAAAAGGTCAAGGAAACGGGAATCGTAAAGCCAATAAAGCGTTGGCTCAGAACAGATAAAATCTGAGCTAGCCCTGTTGCACCGCTGGAGTATACATGTCCTGGTTGAAAGAAGAAGTTGACGGCAATCGCTGATAGAAAACCATACAGCAAGGAAGCTGACACTTTTTCATCGTATTTCTCACGGGAGATGCTCTTCAGCACGCGCAATAATTTAATGTTATAAGCTAGTCGTCGCACATGATAGCGAAATAGCTTATGAAAGCGAGTTTTTTTCATTTTCAATCCATCGATTAGAAGAAAAGGAAAATTTTAGAGCAACTGATTCCTAGACTTTCCCTTTTCTCTCTTGTCCTATTCTTGCTCTGCTACTTCTACTTGAAGATTTAACTCATCCAATTGCTTTTCAGAAACGACAGAAGGAGCTTGTGTCATTGGATCTGTCGCCTTGTTATTCTTAGGAAAGGCAATGACTTCCCGAATATTATCTTCCCCTGCAAGAAGCATCACGAAGCGGTCTAATCCAATCGCCAATCCTCCATGTGGTGGGAAACCATAATCCATTGCTTCTAACAAGAAACCAAATTGTTCATTAGCAGCTTCTTTTGTAAATCCAAGCGCCTTAAACATCCGTTCTTGTAAATCTTTATGATTAATCCGTAGGCTTCCTCCACCTAATTCATAGCCATTTAAGACGATATCATAGGCAATCGCTCGAACTTTTGAAAGATCGCCTTCCAATTCATGCTCTGTTTCAGCTTGTGGGAGTGTAAATGGATGGTGAGCAGACATATAACGGCCTTCTTCTTCAGACCACTCAAACATTGGCCAATCCACTACCCAAAGGAAGTTGTATTGATTGTTGTCAATCAAGTCAAGCTCTTTCGCAAGACGAACACGCAAAGCACCAAGCGTTGCATTGGCTACTTCAAGAGTATCTGCTACAAAGAGGACTAGATCTTTGTCTTCTAATTGTAAAGCAGCTGTCAAGTCACTTGTCAAGTCTGTCAAGAACTTCGCAACAGGACCGTTCAAAGCACCTTCAGCATATTTTACCCAAGCAAGACCTTTTGCACCGTATTGCTTCGCAACTTCTGTCAATTTATCGATGTCTTTACGAGAGTAATGATCTGCTGCCCCTTTTACGACAATCGCCTTAACTGCCGGAGCTTCTGAGAAGACTTTGAAGTCTACACCCTTGACAAGCTCTGTCAAGTCTTGGAGCAACATTTCAAAACGTGTATCTGGTTTATCTGAACCATACAAGGACATGGCATCATCATAATTCATCCGTGGGAATGGGAGTGTTACCTCAATTCCCTTGGTTTCTTTCATGACACGTGCAATCAAGCCTTCTGTGATATCTTGGATTTCTTGATCACTCAAGAAAGAGGTTTCCAAGTCGACCTGTGTAAATTCAGGTTGACGGTCTCCCCGTAAATCCTCATCTCGGAAACACTTCACGATTTGATAATAGCGGTCAAATCCAGCATTCATCAACAATTGTTTTGTAATCTGAGGACTTTGTGGAAGGGCATAGAAATGGCCTTTGTTGACACGGGAAGGAACCAAGTAGTCACGTGCTCCTTCTGGAGTTGACTTAGAAAGGAACGGTGTTTCCACATCAATAAACTCTAATTCATCTAAATAATTGCGGATTGAATGAGTTACTTTTGCACGGAGTTTGAGGTTTTCCAACATCTCAGGACGACGAAGGTCTAAGTAGCGGTAACGAAGACGAGTATCATCATTGGCTTCAATTCCGTCTTTGATTTCAAATGGCGTTGTTTTGGCAGTATTAAGAACCGTAATAGCCTCTACCTTAAGTTCTACTGCTCCAGTTGGCAAGTTCGGATTCGCTTGTTCACGAGCTTCCACAAGACCTGTCACTTCTACAACATATTCACTGCGGATGCTTTCAGCTGTGGCCATCACTTCTGCACTAACTGTTTCTGGATTGATCACCAATTGCATGATTCCTTCGCGGTCGCGTAAATCAATAAAGATCAAACCACCCAAATCACGACGACGGCTAACCCATCCTTTCAAAGTAATATGAGTTCCAATGTGTTCTTCACGAACACGTCCAGCATACATTGAACGTTTCATTTCTAATTAATCTCCAAACTAATATTCTTCCTTCTATTTTACCATAAAGACCAGCAGAAAGTGGCCTTTAGCTCAACTTTTTCAGTTACCAACTTCTTTAGTTATCGTGGCCAACTTCTTCCTTCTTTTTGGGATCATCGTAGAGATTGGGGGCTATCACCTTCATTAAAGTCGCTGTCCCAAATCTCAAGACAGCTGCTGCTAGTCCAAAAATAGGGGATAAGTAACGGAAAAAGAAATCTCCCCTAAGTGCGTAGGTCATGCCACCCACAATAAAAAAGATAACAATCCCCTGAACAATTGCGTAAAACCAAATTTTTTTCACACTACTTCTCCTTTTCACATGCTAGCTGACTTATCCACTGTTTTTCATCACTTATCCACAGAAATGTGGATAACTTTTACCTATTTTCCCCTTAAAAGAGGAAGGTTCATCAGCATCAGGACCTGTTTTCATCCATTTACAAGTAAGTTTCCCACAGCCTGTGGATAACTATCTTGCTTACTTGTGACTTTCCGTCCCTTTCCTCACAAATCAAGGAGCCAGGATTCGATCCTGCCCCCTTTGATCAAGCATTATTTAAATTCGTCTGGTGTTCCTTTATATTGGGCCCAATCTTTACTGAAGAAGCGATCATTTAGATGGTAAGTTGGTGCTTTTTCAGCCTTTGTGACAAAGGGATTGACCGCTTTATCAAAGGCTAGCCAACCATTCCATCCCATATGAATCGTGTCTTCCATAAAGTAGGGCTGATCACCATCTTTAGAAAAGTCTGCAATATTAGTGAAACCTTGACTTTCTAATTGGTAACGAATCTTTTGAACAGCCTGTTCATACTTTTCTTGGCTCAAGCCTGTGTATTTCATCCATTTGGCATTGACTGGAGGAATCACAAAGATGACATTGGTCCGAGATTTAGCAAACTGGTCTAGAACCAACTGCAAGTCATTGTACTCTGGAGATTGAACATAGGATTCGTTCTTTTGGAAACCTTTTAGTTTCTTCAACTTCATTTTTAAACGAGTATTGTAAAAATGATTGCTGATTCCAAGGTCGTTGTTATTGGTTTTGACTTTTGCTTCAGCCGTTGCAATTTCCTCCAATTTCTCATATGAGAATTGATCTGGCAAATCTTGTAGACGTTTTTTGACCTTCTTATCGTAATTCCCGTTTGTACGAGTAGCGAGATTGCTAAATAAGGCATCTTCGCGCTGAACAAGATGGGAAACAAGCTGGTTCAAAGACTGATCAAATCTTGAAATTTTCTTTCCTTGAGAAATGTTCGTCACAACACTTTGAAAGGCGACATTTGGATACTGTTGCAACAGGCGTTTCGCGGCATACTGGGATGCAGCATCCTGTTGGTGATTGGCAATAAAGCTATTCAACTGATCGCTATTAAAGAATTGTTGAAAGGCAGAGGAATCATAGCCCTTCTTGGTAAACCATTGCGGAGAAACCACATAAACAGCTGTATTGTCCTTAAGTTCTGGCAAAATCTGTTGCATTCCAAAATACTGGTTCAAAGAAGCCGCACCACGTTCTCCTAAAAAGTAGGGTCTGTAATTACGGTCATATTTTTCAGCCAAAACTGCTGGATGCACCACATCAAAACGCAACCATTCACTTGAGCCGAAATAAGGAACAAATCGATGCTGTGGATCAGAAAGTGCTTCTTGCTTCTTTGTACGACTCTTGAAGCCTTCTGCATTCAGACTAACCGCAGCTTTTTTCTCTTCGGTATAGTTGTGCTTATGATTGATTGGATAAAAGAATAATAAAGCTGTTACCATGAGGAGCGCGCAAAATACGGGCCCTAAAATCAGCCACAAACGCTTAAGCATTCTGAAGCTCCGTTACACCTTCTACGATCTTGTTAGCAGTATTCCAATCATCGCGTCCAAATTCAGATACAGGAACACGGATGCCAAAGCGATTTTCCAATTCCACAATCAATTCGACTGTTCCCATACTATCAAGGACACCCGCATCAAAGAGATCCTCATCCATCATGTCTGAGACATCTTCCATAAACAATTCGTCAATAATTTCAATTACTTGTGATTTTACATCCATTTTTCTATTCTCCTTTTATTTCAATTTTGGAAACCATTGTTGATCCAAGAATCCTGAGAAAATCAGGAAGGACAGCATCACTGTGTTAAAGGTGATAAAGATCCCCAAAGCTTTGGTCCAACGATTGTCCGGTATAGGATCCAATCCTTTTGCTTTTCTTTCTTTATTGATGGTCTTTTTCTTACGAATCCAAGCATCATTGATAACCAGTCCAAGCCCATGGAAGAGCCCATAAGCGATGTAGTACCAAGTCACCCCGTGCCAGAAGCCCATGACCAACATATTGATAATGTAGGCAACATTTGAGGTGGTAATCCGACTCTTGAACACTTTATTGCGCATCAATACCATCACGAGACGCATAAAGACAAAATCACGGAACCAGAAAGATAAACTCATATGCCAACGATTCCAGAATTCCTTTAAGTCACGTGATTTAAAGGGACGATCAAAGTTGATTGGACTTTTAATTCCCATCAGATTTGAAGCTGCTAAAGCAAACATCGAATAGCCCGCAAAGTCAAAGAAGAGGTCAAAGCCATAAACATACATGACTCCCAGCGTTCCGATATTGAAGAATCCACCTTGAGACAAGGCATAGGTCTGCACATGGCCTAACAATAAGTGGCCAAAAATATGAGCTAGGATAAATTTATAAAGGAAGCCATACATGATATACTTAACAGCTTGCTCCAACATATCCAATAATTCTTCACGCTCAGGAATGGCTTTATAATCCTCATTAAAACGCTTGAAACGATCAATCGGCCCACTTGAGAAGGTCGGCATAAAGAGCATAAAGCGTAAGAATTCCCAAAGTGTGAATTCTTTCAAGACACCATCTCGCATTTCGATGATCATTCCGACAGCTCGGAAGGTTAAATACGAAATCCCTAAAAATCCAAACAAGGATTGGTGCCCGTTCTTGATCGCTGGCTCTACCTTAACAAAGATCAGGGGCAAGACAGACAAGAAGGAATGAAGATAGAAAATCCACTTGTTGTCCGCTTTCTGACGATAGATCTTGTAGGAATATACAATCAAGATTTGCCAGACTACGTAAAAGAGTAAGGCATAAATTTGCTTGAGATTCGAACCTGTCAGCATCAAAATGATAAAGATCAGACTCACCAGTCCTTCATATACCGGAAATCTCTTTTTGAAAAAGAGACCCACAAAGATCGGTAAAAAGGCTAGAATGAGGTAGATAAAATAGATCGGTGTTCCATAGTGTTCTAAATGAGGGAGCTGTTTCAAAAACTCGATCATCGATTGTTAACCTCGCTAATCAACCCTTTGATGTCGATTTTCCCGTTTGGTGTTAATGGCAGGCTGTCACGATAGAGGAATTTTGAAGGCATCATATAAGACATCATGATGTTTTCTAAATCTTCCTTAATGGCTTTCGTGATATCAATTTCGCGCTCAAATTGTTCTTTGACACCCTCTTTTAAGATGACATAGGCCAAGAGATTTTGTACCTTGTGATCTTTATTATAACGCGGTACTGCGACTGCTGAGTCAATATACTTCGATTTATTCAAGTTTTGAGAGACATCCTCTAGCTCGATACGATAACCGTTAAACTTGATTTGGAAGTCCATCCGTCCACCGTAGAGAAGGAGGCCTTCATCCGTCATGGTTCCGACATCTCCTGTATGGTAGGCTGGAAGACCTTCAAATTCGAAGAAAGCTTCTGCTGTTTTCTCTGGATTATTCATATAACCTTTTGAAACGGCTGGGCCAGATACGATGATCTCCCCTTGCTCACCATTTGGCAATTTGTTTCCTGCCTCATCAATGATGAAGGTTGGAGAATCTTCTTTGGTGTAACCAATTGGCAGACGTTTCAAAGTAGCTAACATCTCATCTGTTACGGCTACAGCTGAAAGAGCTACAGTTGCCTCAGTTGGGCCGTAGGCATTGATGATGCGCGCATTTGGGAAACGCTCGCGCAATTTCTGAGCCGTTTTAACGGTCAACTCTTCCCCATCAAAATAGAAATGGGTGATACCTGGCATCTTTTCAGCATTGAAATCCTCAGACAACATGGCCATATCTGCGAAAGATGGTGTTGAAGTCCAGATAGCAATCGGAAGAGAAAAGATCGTCGCAAAGAGTTGTTTGAAGTCTTGAGTGATAGCTGATGGAAGAGCAAAAAGCGTTCCTCCAAGAGCCAAGGTCGGTGCCCAGTACATGACAGACAAGTCAAAGGAATAAGGCGGTTGTGCCAACATTTGCGGACGCTCTGGCGTTGCAAATTCCTTGTCCGTAATCATCCAGTTGGTAAAGCTGAGCAAGTTATCGTGCGAAATTTGCACCCCTTTTGGCTTCCCAGTTGTCCCTGAGGTAAAGATGATGTAGTAGTTATCATCCCCTTTGACCGGATGTTTCAAGTCATAGGCATGCTGAGCCGCATAAGCTTCACGCACTTGCTCCAAGGACATGATTGGAGCAGCTGGGTTTTCCAATGGAAATTCATTGATGGCAATAATCAAGCTTGGCTCTGCTACTTCAACAATGGCAGACACGCGCTCCAAGGCAGAGTGGCTATCAATTGGGATATAGGCATGGCCAGATTTTGTCAAGGCCACAAAGGTTGCTAACATTTCATATTCTTGACCACCAAAGACCACTACAGGTGACTTTTCAGGAAGTCCCATTTGGTCGATGTGGGCAGCCAAGCTATCTGAATCAGCCTTCAATTGGCCATAGGTATGCTCCTCACCAAGGACATTGTAGACAGGATAGTCTGGTTGTAGTTGCGCATAACGTTCAATTGTCTCGATCATATCAGTAATTGGTTGGTTTGACACGGCTAGGAGTCTCCTTTTCTAAAATTCGTTGTAGATAAAGCCACCCTGACCTTGACCAAGGTAACTAAAGAAATAAAGTAGGGCTAGGAAAATGGCGAAATACAAGACCGTCTGCCCGATAAATTTATAAAGTGTTTTATGTTTCATAAGTTTCACTCTTCATTTTAATTGTTACTCACTATTTTACCATTTTTTATACCAAGTAAGCAATTTTAAACATAGTGAGAATGTCGTAGAAAACGTTATCATTTCAGATCATTCAAGCCGTTTAACGAAAGCATTTTTCTTTAATCAGTTTTCTGGTTGAAATCCTATTCTATTTCACAGTCCCCTGATGAATCAACTCCAGACACTTGTCCAGATCCACATCTCTCTCGAAATGGCTAGGTGTCCAAGGAATCTCTATATCGGGTAGAACACCTTGATCCGTCATTCCTTTACCTTGATCTACGCATAGACAACGAGAAGTAGGAAACATCAATTGATAATCGCCATAATCAACGGTACAACAATTGGAATAGTCTAAAATTCCGAGAGTCGGTCTACCTACCACCGTTACCTTCTTAAACTGCTTCATCATCTGAACAAAGTTGTCGCCAGAAGAACCGCAATAGATATCTGATAAGACAAAGATCCGTTCAGGATAGTGGCCACCTTTAACCTCTGGGAAGAATTCCTCGCTTTCTTGCTGATACAGTACATAACCTTTGCCTCGATGGCGGAGCAACTCCTCTTTCATATCTCCAAGCAGCTTGACTGTTTCAGGACTAATTTCTTCCTGTTGCATCCAGTCCTCAAAGTCTTTCAAGCGCAGATCAACATTACGTTCCGTGTAGAGAATTTCCATACCATCATCGTCCCAGTCAAGCGAATCATAGCCCTGATCCTTCTCTAAGCCTAGATGTAACAGAGGAAGATATAGAGAATCCGTCCCTCCGCCGTTCTGTCGGACATCAATGAGAAGAAACTTGACCTCCGTCATCATCGGCAAACACTCTTGATATACCCGACTAATGGCTCCTTCATCCATAAAATTATCCAGACGAAGATAAAGAATCTCATCGTCTAATCGTTTCCAAAAAATATGATCCTGGATCGGTTCTCGACTAGGGACTACTTCAATGGTCTTTTCTATCCCTTCTCGAAGCAGGGTGACACTCGTTGACTGAGAGACCAAATCTGCCCATTCTCGGTAGTGTCTTTCAGGGGTCTTGCTGATAAAATAGTCTTTATGAAGAGAAGCTATCTGATCCAAGTCACTTCCATCCAGAGCTAGGATCTGATCTCCTACTTGAAGACCCGTATCTTCATTAGCTTCCTCAACATACAATTTCTGTCCATTTATTCTCAAAAGGAACCCTTTTTGACTGGCCTTTTTATCTCGAAAGGAAATATGCCCGATCACCCCAAAACTAGCTAGGTAAGTCTTAACTTGATAGAGAAAGGCATCATCTGTCATATCATCTGTAATGTTTTCTCGAAAAGGCTCTGGATCGCATCCTTTTCGATCCTTGATGGTAGATGAATCATGGGTCATAATAGAGACGACATCTTCAAAAATAGCAGTCTTTTTCATAAGGGATTCCTTCAATTTTTTAGAAACAGTATACCACTTTTTCTTAAAAAGTTCTTAAAACCCTAAAAAACTATCCTAAAGTAGGATAGCAGTTATAAATTCTTTCTTTTCTTCGCTTTCTTTGTCAGAGCAACATCACAATTTTCAATCTTGCTAATCAATAGATTGGCAAGAGCAAAATCATCGATGTTCGATTTCATATTTACCTCGTAGTTCAAGGTCAGTTGTTCTCCAGCTTGGGCCGTTGTGACAGAAATAAAGTCAATCTCTGAACAACTTTGGTCCAACAACTGGCTGATTTGTTCTGCAACAGAATCTTGTTTTGAGACGGTAATGGTCAAATGACGGCGCCGTTGATGGTCTGCCTTACTCTGTTTGTTCTCTAATACCAGCCACACCCCTAGTAAAGAGAGAGTTGATAAAATGGCCAATAAAAGATAGCCCGAACCTGCTGCCAGTCCTATAATCATGGCTAAGAAAATGGCAATCAACTCTCTCGAACCACTCGTAGCCGAACGAAAACGGATCAAACTAAAGGTCCCTGCCACTGCAATCGAGGTTCCCAAACTTCCATTGACCAAAAAGATCACTAAGGTCATCATACAAGGAAGCAAGGTCAAACTAATGACAAACTCTCGAGTGTAAAGTGTTCGGTATTTATAGGTCCAAGATAGGGCCAGCCCTAGAAAGAGGCTGACCAAAAGGGCCAGCAGTAAGCGCAAGGGATCCACCGTTGCTGTGGCATTATTAAAAATAGAATCAAATAGATTAGACATAGGCAGCACCTACCGTTTCTTGAACTGGTCTTGGGGCATAATCCAAGCCTTGTGATTTATGATAAGCACAGCTATATTTTGAAAATTTCTGTTTGACCAGTCCGTACTTATCTAAAATATCCTTTAGCCATTTAGGTTCTTGCCCAGGAGCCTTAATTTCCATGATCACGAAGTCATCCTCTAGTAGAGGTTCTCCTTTCTTCCCATCAAAAAGGCTAACAGCCTGATCTCGAAAGACTAAGTTTTGATCGATTGTCACGCGAATCTTCTGATAAGGATAACCCTGAATGGATTTCTTTTCTTTGAGAGACAAGCGATCATAGTAAATGAACATCCGTGGTTCCAATCGATGACCATAACGTTTGCGCAATCTCTGAATCTCTTGCACTAAGTCTGGATCTTGTATCTGATGATCTACTTTCCCATCTGTCATCAAGTTGATAATGGCTTGTGAAGTGGCGACTAGGCGGAATTTATGGCCAATTCCTTCTTCATCTTTTGACTTCACCTCTAGAAACACTGGACTGTCTGCTTGAGGTTTTTCTATATAAGTCCGCATCCGAATTTTTTCACGGCGGTGTTGTTTGGCAAGAGCATCTTGAATGACATCAAAATTTTCTGTATCAAAATAAATGTTTGAAATGGTTGAGGTTGGGTAATCATCTTCTACGACGTATTCTTTTAAGTCTTTGATCAAGTCCTTCACGTCATCTTTTGCGACGATATATTTTGTTTCGATTCGTTTGAAACTTGTCTCAATTGTTTTTTTCATGTTTCTTCTCCTTTAAGGGGGATCTATTGTTTCTAACCTTCAGTAAGTATGAATACGACTTACGTGCTTTCTAGTTTAATAGGACTTTCTTAACTGGTCATTAAGCCAAACTTAAATAAAACTAAAGTTAAGGTTCCTTTCAGAAAAACTTTAGGAAACTTTCAGCTAGCAACTTTAGACTAGGAGTATATCAATTGAACGAGAGGAAAAGCTCATGAAATCAAACAAATGGAAATTTTTATTAACGGGGGCCGCAACCCTCACCTTACTGACAGCTTGCACCCAGGCGTCATCACAATCAGCTACAAAAAGCAATACTGCACAAACAACCGCTACTTCTACTTCAAAAAATAAAACAAACAATTCCAACTATTTTACAGATAAGGACAAGGACAGCTCTTATGATGAAAGCAAAGCCTCTACTGTAAAACTGTCTGGTTCGTCTGCAAGTGTATCAGGTGACGGCGTAGCTGTATCTGGATCAACTGTGACCATCTCAAAGGCTGGAACCTATGTCATCTCTGGTGAATCCGATGGGGTTCAAATCAAGGTCGAAGCGGGTGACTCAGATGATGTTCACATCGTCTTGAAAGGCGTTACCATGACCAACACCAACGCGCCAATTTCTGCTACGAAAGCAGGGCATGTCTACCTCACTCTAGCAGACGGCACGACCAATACCTTGTCTGATTCAAGTTCAAACAATGATGAAGATGCCGATGCGGTCATCTTCTCTAAAGGCGACCTCACCATCAATGGTTCAGGTACACTCAACATTGACGCCAAGAAGAACAACGGTATCAAGGCCAATGACACTCTCCATATCACAGGTGGAACCTATAAGATCACGGCTGTAGGAGATGCCTTCAACGTCAATGACGAACTCAATATCACTGGTACGACCATGACCATCGATGCAGATGAAGATGCAGTCAAGGTGGATAATGATGAAGATACTTCGGTCGGAACCATGTATCTTTCAGATAACAAAATGACCATCACCGCAGGAGACGACGGAATCCATGCTTCTGGAGATCTGATCATCGATAGCGGAACCTATGAGGTAACAGAGTCTGTCGAAGGTCTCGAAGGAAAATCGATCACCATCAACGGTGGTGATATCACCATCTACGCAACTGATGATGGTGTCAATGCAGCCAATGCTAATGCTAACCAAGATGAAATTTTCTTCACCATGAATGGTGGAACCCTCAACGTTGAAGTTGGCCAAGGCGATACCGATCCAATTGATTCGAATGGAAATATCACTGTTACCGGAGGAACCATTAAATTAACGGGACAATCTGGATTCGACTTTGATGGTACTGCTACCTACACTGGCGGAGACATCTATATCAACGGTGAAAAACAAACGGAAATTGTCAACTCCATGCCTGGAGGCGGTGGGGCTCCAGGCGGTGGCGGACCTCAAGGCGGTGGACCTGGAGGCGGGCATCAATAATAACAAACAAAGGCAGGATTTCTTCCTGACCTTTTTTTGTTGCCTTTTTTATGATAGAATAGAAATTCAATCAGCTTATCGAAAGGAACATGATGAAAAAACAGACACTACCTCTTTTGTTCACACTCTTGCTGTCTCTTCTTTTTCTATCAGCCTGTGTGCCGGACCTTAAGATCAACTTTAAAAAAGTACCCACTGCTACCAGCTCAAAAAAGAAAACCTTTAAAAAAAGTAGCTCGAGTCGTTCTAGCCTCCCGAGTCGCTCAACCAGTTCAAATAGCTCAAGCAACTCCTCTAGCTCTCCCTCAACTACTACGGAAACCTCTTCTGACATCGTCACGACCGAAGGACTCCCTAAAAATGCTCAAGAAGCTCCAAAAGATAAGATTTATGCGACAGGGAACCTAAAAGTAGCCTACTCTAGAAATGACGATAAAATTTTTGCACAGACGCCGGATTATGAAGGATATACCACCGCTCTTGTCCAAACAATTCTTGGGAATCCAGAGAAACAAATAACAGACCCTGCTTATATTGCCGAATCTTTTGAAAATACCGAATTAGAAAATATTAAAGGGCTCTACCACGAGGGAAAAATCACAGGGGAACAAGCTCACGCCTTTTTGATGGGAGCTGTTGATCTCAAACAAGCTTCTAAATTCGGAGTAAACTACACCATTTACACCTATAAAAACAACACTATCCAACTGGTCTTTGAAAACGACCAACTTCTCTATATTACTCCAAATCCTGATGTTGTTTTCTTTAAATAATAAGAGAGTGGGACAGAAATCGGTAATTCGTTAGAATTCGATTTCGTCGTCCCACCTCCGCACAGTTGAGTAGGGCTGTAAAAGCTGATGAAATCAGCGTAGTAGAGCCCACTCAACCACTGCGTCTTGCTCGACAATCCAAAAACAATTGAGAGGCTAGGACTTTTGTCCCAGCCTCTTGTTTCACATGAAACAAAAAACTCCCAACACATTCTGTTGGGAGTTCCCGAAGATTAGTCCTCTTCATATTTTTTTGGATTATAGAACCACATTCCTAGCCCTGCAAAAAGAACAATAGTCATCAGAAGGAAGGCCACTTGATTTCCAATTTCTCCTGTCATCGAAATCGTTTGACGAAGACCAGAAACGGTATAACTCATTGGCAAGAATGGATGAATGGCTTGGAAAAAGCCATTTGTCAAAGCCAGAGGATAGGTTCCTGCACTAGAAGCCAATTGCAAGAGCAAGAGGATCAAGGAAAGGAAAGCACCGATCTTTCTTTGCCATGTTGTCAAAGCAGTCACGATAGACATGAAGGCCACACTACCAATCACACAAAGGAAGAGAGTAGCCATCTCATGATTAGCTGATAAACCAATTAAGTGAACGGCACCATAGACCAAGACTCCTGCAATCACCGCAATCGTTCCGTTGACCTCAAAGCGAGATTTAAACCATGCCCAGCGACTTTCAGGATGACGACCGGATGGTAATTTTGCAAAGATCATATTGGTTGACAAGGCACAAACAAAGAGTGCTACAGAGATCATATAAGGAGCCATTCCGACACCATTCACCGGGACATTGTCACGGTCTGTTTTAGACAAAGTGACAGGATCTGCTAAGGTTTTAGCGTTTTCTTTTTCAGTTGTAGCCACATTCAATTGTCCCTTAGCATCGTTTAATCCTTGACTCAAGGTTTGGCTTCCTGTTGCTAATTCACCTAAACCATTTGTCAATGTTTGGCCACCTGCTGCTAATTTGCTGGACCCATCTGAGATTTGATTTGCACCGTCGGCTAGTTTATCAGCACCAGTCACCAATTGACCTGATTTTTCTGTCAACTGATTGACACCAGTGACAAGTTTGTTGACACCACCTGCCAACTCTGGAGTTTTGCTGTTCAATTGCCCTACACCGTCAGCTAATTTTCCAGCACCAGCAACCAATTCACCCGACTTACCTGTTAATTGGGTCGCTCCTGAAGCCAGTTGATTCATGCCTGATGTCAAGGCAGGCATCTTCCCATTTAACTCACCTAGACCAGAAGCTAATTGATTGCTTCCTGCAAGTAATTCTGATGATTTACTATCTAGTTGACCAACACCTGCTGCTAACTGACTAGCCCCATTTGTTAAAGTACTGCTATTCGTCTGAAGTTGGGTTGCTCCATTAGCGATTTTATCGACACCAGCTGTATAAGCGCCGATCCCTTGACTGATGGTTTGGCTAGCTGGCAACAATTGTCCACTAACTGCGGATTGGATCTTAGACAAGCCACTTGACAAGTCTGTCAAGGTAGAAGAAGCTGTTGGTAAAACTTGATTGGCTGCCGTTTGCAGTTGTGTCAAGCTATTTCCTGTATTCAAACTACTTTGGATCGTTTGAATCGTAGTCAAGATTCCTTGAGCCGCCGTTTCACTCGAGCTTGGGCTCGATGAGATCGCCGCATTGATTTCCGCTTGTTGGTCAGCTGTCATTGCTTGATAGGCTGCTGTCCCTTGTACACTTGCAAGGGCATTTGCACGATCCGCTTGGGCTGAAGCAAGGATTGATTGAGCTGAATTCGCAATACTCGTCAAGCCAGATGAAAGTTGACTGGTATCTACCGAAGCATTTTGAATCGCTGCATTTAATTGGTTCAAACCAGCTGCCAATTGATCAATCTGAGCTGATTGGCTTGTAGAAGCTTGTAGCTGACTTGATAATGTTTGAATACCTGATTCTAATTGAGAAACCCCATTTCGAAGAGTAGCGGATTGACTACTTAATTGACCTGCTCCCTCTGATAAAGTAGCAACGCCATTTGTATAGGTCACTAAACCATTTGAAAAGTTAGATAGACCCGAATTCAATTGACGCACGCCATTGGTATAATTCCCAAGACCGTCATTGAGGGTCCCCATACCGCTGGTTAACCGACCAACTCCTGAAGCCAACTGAGGGGTTTGACTCGCCATTTGATTGAGACCATTTCCTAATCGATCCACTCCGGTAGCGTAAGCCATCAAGCCTGTATTAAAAGTACCAAACCCATTATTTAATTGATTGACGCCAGATACCAAATTTGGAAGTTGACCAGCCATTTGATTGAGACCATTTCCTAATTGACCAACACCATCTGTATAGGCTGCTAGACCTGTACGAAGAGTAGTCGCACCATCTGAAAATGCTAAGCTTGAACGAGCCAATGTATTCAAATTAGTAGATAGTGTTTGACCACCATCTTCCAATTTACTTGCACCATCTGCTAATTTAGCACTTCCATCTGCCGCTGTCCCCATACCAGTTTTAAGCGATCCCATTTTGGAAAATAAAGCTGTTGTATACGTATTGGTCACTTTTTCAGCCACTGACTGCTTCATTTTTGTCATCGCAGTGTCGCTCATTTTCCCTGCGATAAAACTATGACCACTGGATGTTTGGTAATCAATGGTCATCTGTTCCGGATGATTGGTTAAGATGGAGCTAGCTTTTTTTGAAAGATCCTCAGGCAGGGTTACAATCATATAATAATCGCCATTTTTGAGACCATCTTTCGCAGCTTTCTCATCTACAAAATGAAAATCAAGTGAGTCATTGTCCTTCAAATTGGACACCATGTCTTTCCCGATTTCCATTTTTTGTCCATTATATGTAGCAGATTGATCCTTATTGACAACCGCTACAGGAAGATCCGAAACTTGGCTATATGGATCCCACATGGAAGATAGAAAAATAATATTATAAAGAGCTGGAATCAAAGCAACTCCAATCATGACAATGATAAATGTTGGCTTTTTAAGAATAGCCTTCCATTCTTTCATCATATTTTTTGTCTCCTTTTTATACACATTGTCTAAATTTCTGATATAATAGATTATACAGTTTCTAGAAATTTTCACAAGTAGGAAATCTTTATTTTTAGACACTGTGTATAATTTTGTGCAAAAAGGATTAACAGATGACTGAGAGCAATAAACGATTAAAAACAAAACGAAATATCGAGGAGGCGATGGTTCGACTACTAGAAAAGGAATCATTCGACCAAATCACAACGGTTGAGTTAGCACAAGAATCCGGCATTAGTCGCTCTAGCTTTTATACCCACTATCGAGACAAGTACGATATGATCGAGCGCTACCAACAAGCACTCTTTCACAAGCTTGAATATATCTTTGACAAACACCAAGACGACAAGCGCCAAGCGATTACAGAAGTGTTCGAATTCCTAACCAAGGAGCCACTCTTTGCAGTTCTTCTGACAGAGAATGGAACCAAAGAGATCCAAACCTTCTTACGACATAAATTACAGATTCTTCTGGTTGATAGTTTGCAAGAGCGCTATAGTCATAAATCATTAACAGATATTGAAAGAGTCTACAGTTCTGTCTATCTGACCAATGCCTTCTTCGGAGTCTGTCAAATGTGGGTTTCTCGCGGAAAAAAAGAAAGCCCTCAACAAATGGCTGAATTTTTAATGAAAATGTTACGGTAACAGTCTCTCCTGATCGATCTAGATCAGGAGTTTTTTTATTAGCAGGTTTAGGTTTTAAGAAAACAAAAAACTGTCTCATTTAATGAAACAGCTTTAGAAAATTTGTAACTGAACAAAGCCAGAAATCAACCCTTTAAGACAAAACAAAAAGCCCACTGTTGTAGGCTTTCTGTAAGGTATATCTTAAAATTAAAGCATTTTGTTGTAGAATTCAACGACAAGTGCTTCGTTGATTTCTGGGTTGATTTCATCGCGTTCTGGAAGGCGAGTCAATGAACCTTCAAGTTTGTCAGCATCGAATGATACGAATGCTGGACGTCCAACTGTAGCTTCAACAGCTTCAAGAATAGCTGGAACTTTAGCTGATTTTTCGCGAACTGAGATCACTTGACCTGGAGTTACACGGTATGAAGGGATATCAACGCGTTTTCCGTCAACAAGGATGTGACCGTGGTTAACGAATTGACGAGCTTGACGACGAGTAGTCGCAAGTCCAAGACGGTAAACAACGTTATCCAAACGACGTTCCAAAAGAAGCATGAAGTTGAAACCGACAGTTCCTTCTTTAACTTTAGTAGCTTGTACGAACAAGTTACGGAATTGTTTTTCACCAAGTCCGTAAGAGAAACGAAGTTTTTGTTTTTCAGCTAATTGCAAACCGTATTCTGACAATTTTGAACGGTTGTTTGGTCCGTGTTGACCTGGTACGTAGTTACGACGTGCCAATTCTTTACCTGTACCTGTAAGTGACAAGCCAAGACGGCGAGATTGTTTCCAAGATGGTCCTGTATAACGTGACATTTAAAATGTCCTCCTATAAAAATAATTTTTGTAGGAAATAACGTTTTAGACAAACCTGATTCGTTCAGAAAGCCTTCGCCCAAACAGCAAAGGTTACTTTTCTAGCTGACTTCCTGTTGACGAGCTTCATTTTGTCCTGCTGTCATTTCGCACGAATTCTATTCTATCACGGAATAGAAACTTTGTAAAGTCCTTCAAAACAATTTCAATGAAATTCAGACAATAATTCTATGATTCGTTTTTTATATTGCAATTGTTGCCAGTCTCTATCCGTTGCTGGATCCCATTTTAAAGGAAGATCTGCAATAATTTCACCGGGATTATGATTTAAGATATAGATCCGGTCACTCAATGTCAAAGCTTCTTCGATACTATGAGTGATCACTAGAGTGGTGAGACCAAGACGTTCCTTACTGTCTAGATACCAGTGATAAAGATCCTGCCTTGTCAATTCATCTAAGGCACTAAAAGCTTCATCTAATAGGAAGACAGAATGACCCAGAAGATAGGTTCTCAATAGCGCCACCCGTTGCCGCATCCCCCCACTCAGGGCATTGGGATAAAGGTTGGCAATACTTCCCAATTTAAATTCATCTAACAATTTTAGAGCTGTAGATGTTGCCTCTTCCTTAGGAATCTTTTTTAATTGAAGGGGAAGAATAATATTTCCCAATACTGTCTTATGTTCTAACAAAAGATCCTTTTGTAGCATATAGCTGACTTTTCCAAAGGAGATCGGGGCATCATCTACTTCTATAGCGCCCTTTTGTAAGGGAAAGATCCCAGCAATTAAATTAAACAAGGTTGATTTCCCTACCCCACTTGGACCTAGAATAGAGACGATTTCTCCTTTTTGCACTTCTAGTGATACATTGTTTAAAACTGCTTTATCTCCAAAAGAGAAACTTACATCTTTTACGGTTAAAATATCAGTCACCTACCAATTCATTTGTAAAACCTTTGTCTTCTAAGTCATTTGAAACCAATCCTTGCTCTTTTGCCCAAGCATAAAAAGCATTCCAACGCTTGGAGTCAAACTGCCCCCATTTATCCTTGTCTGAAGCATATTGACTGGAAAGATATTTTTGAGAAGCTAGTACAAAATCACGCTGGTTAGCTAAGGCAGGGGCCTGTTTGATCAAGATATCCGCAGCTTCTTCCGGATGCTCTATAGCATATTGGTAGCCTTTTTTCACCGCTTGAATGAATTTTTTTGCTTCCTCTTTATGAGACTTCAAATAGTCATTGTTAGCAATAATAACAGGCGAATAGTAGTCAAATGCAGGAACAAAATCTTTCATATAGAAGAAATTGGTCTTCATTCCCTTTTGCTCAGCCAAAATTCCATCCCAACCGTGATAAATCCAAGCAGCATCAAAGACCTTATTTTCAATCGGAGTAATGGAATTTGAATCACTATTTGGAACCAATTTTACTTGATTAAAATCAGCCCCCTCTTTTTTCATCATCGATTTGATCATTTCCAACTCAATCGGATCATTCCAGGTACCATACTTCTTACCAACCAAATCTTTTGGACTTGTGATCGCTGCATCTTTTCTTGAAATAATCCCTGACGTATTGTGTTCGACGATAGCTGCAACAGCGGTAATCCCCGCACCTTTATCCAATTTCTTGGCCATAGAATCTTGGAAATAAATACCAAATGGAGCTTTCCCATTAATAATCAAATCAGAACTACTGTCTTCCGGCGGAAGTTTTATATCTACATCCAGTCCTGCATCTTTAAAATACCCTTTTTCCTTTGCTACATAGAGACCCGTATGATTGGTATTCGGGGTCCAATCTAGAATAAAATCAATCTTTTTCAAATCGCTTGACGATTGCTTGACAGAATTTTGACAAGCACTCAAGAAAACAAATCCCAATATTATTGAGAAAAATAAACCTATTGACTTTTTCATTAGCTATACCTCTTTTACATTTTTGTCAATTTAAATTTTACACCATTTACAAGTTTGTCAATCCTTTTTCCATTTCAGAATGGTTCGTTCTAATTGGTCAACGAGAAACATACCGAGTAAACTAATAGCAGAAATCAATACAATGATCGCAAACATCGTATCATACTGAAATAACTTCTTCGATTGGATCATATAGACCCCCAATCCATCAAAACCTCCTAACCATTCTGAAACTACCGTACTGATAAAAGCATAGGAAACGCTCACACGTAAACCTGCAAAAAAATAAGGAAGCGCTGCAGGAATTTTATAATGAACTAAGGTCTGAAAGCGATTGGCTTGCATAATCTGAAACAATCTCAGAATATCTTGATCGCAATGCCGAAAACCATCTAACAGACTGACTACGATGGGAAATACCACCGTAATAATGATCAAAACTAGTTTTGGAAGCATACCATAACCAAACCAAAGAACCAGGATGGGGGCCAAGGCAATCGTCGGAATGGTTTGAATAACAACCATAAAAGGATAGACCAGATCATTCACCCATTGAAAACTATCCATGAGAATCGCAAAGCCAGCAGCAAGAAGAACCCCTATAACAAGTCCGATCAAGGCCACTTGAAGGGTAGACAAACTGTGATGAATCAGGAGAGCTCGATCTCGTACAAAGGCATTCCCAATTTCAAGTGGCGTTGGTAATACAAATTTGGGGAGGATATTTAAAAATCCTGCTAGCTGCCATAAGACAAGAAGGCTGCTAAAACCTGCAAATCCTATCAACTGTTTTGAATATCTTTTTACAAGAGACATCGTAACCTCCTTTCTCACAAATAAAAAACGCCTCCAAAATAGGAGACGGATTGCACAAGGTCACTCATAACGAAAAATACATTTCATTTGTTTCCTACGCTGGCATTACCCAGATCAGGTGCGGTCGAAGCTTACACTTCCTCTCAGACTGTACACAGACTCCCATATGTATTTATTATAATAACTGTTTTAGACGATAAAAGCAAGGAATTAATCCAAATAACGAATTAAATTCTTCTCTGTTAAAATATCTGAATAGGTGTAAGACTCCACGTATGTATTGGCCGGTTCACCTGGTAAACTATTGTCGTTCGTATACTCGATAATAAATAAAGAAGGATAGACCTCAATCAAGCGTCCAAATTTATTTTTTTGACGTTTCCGTCCATTTTCAAGCGTCATTTCAACCACTTGTCCTTCATGGGCCTTAATTTCTTCCTTAATTTTTTTCATTTTTGCAACATCTGTAAATGCATCACTCATCTTATTGATCCTCTCTCTTTGAAATACTTGAGAATTTATTGTATTCCTTTTGGAATATTAATTCGACTGTCCCACGCGCACCTGAACGGTTTTTCTCAATAATCACTTCAACCGTATTATTGGGCATTCCATCTTCGTCCTCTTCACCAGCTCGATCATAATAATCATCACGGTACAAGAAAGCAACAATATCCGCATCCTGCTCAATCGATCCAGATTCACGAATATCAGAAAGAACAGGACGTTTGTCTTGGCGCTGTTCCACACCACGTGATAGCTGACTCAAAGCAATAACGGGAATTTTTAGTTCCTTAGCCAAAATCTTTAACTGACGGGAAATTTCTGAAACTTCCTGTTGACGGTTTTCTCTTCCAGTCCCTGTAATCAGCTGCAGGTAGTCAATCAGAATAAGACCGAGATTACCTGTTTCCTGCGCTAATTTTCTTGCTCTCGAACGAATCTCAGTGATCCGAATTCCTGGAGTGTCATCGATGTAAATACTCGCATTGGCCAAATTTCCTTGAGCAATGGCATATTTTCGCCACTCTTCATCCGTCAATTGACCTGTACGAATCGAATGGGATTCAATTAAGCCTTCAGCAGCTAGCATCCGGTCTACCAAACTTTCAGCACCCATTTCTAATGAGAAAATAGCCACTGTCTTATCCAACTTTGTCCCGATATTTTGAGCAATATTTAGAGCAAAGGCTGTTTTTCCTACTGCAGGACGAGCCGCTAAAATAATCAACTCTTCCTCATGTAGCCCCGTCGTCATATGGTCCAAATCGCGATAGCCTGTCGCAATACCCGTAATATCAGAGGTTTGAAGCGAGCGGGCTTCTAAGCTACCAAAATTTATATTCAAGATGTCTCGAATATTTTTAAATCCACTACGATTTGCGTTTTCACTAACATCAATCAGAGCTTTTTCAGCACCCGCAATGATTTCATCTGAAGGACTTGCACCATCATAAGCTTGATTAATACTTTCCGTTAATCGAGAGATCAATCGACGTAAGACAGCTTTTTCGGCAACAATCTTCGCGTAATACTCCGCGTTAGCTGAAGTTGGTACCGAATTAATGACTTCTACCAAATAGGAGAGACCGCCAATATTTTGGAGATCCCCCTGACTATCTAAAATATTTCGAACAGTCGTCGCATCAATCGCATCCCCGCGGTCAGCTAGATCGATCATGGCTTTAAAAATCAAACGGTGCGAGTACTTAAAGAAATCGCCAGGCTCGATATATTCACGAACAAAGACCAATTTCCCCTCATCAATAAAGATGGCTCCCAACACTGATTGCTCCGCTTGGATATCCTGAGGTTGTGTTCGTAATTCCTCTATCTCAGCCATAAAAAAACCTTTCTATCGATCGTGTTTACCCTTCATTTACACGAATATTAATCACACCTGTAACATCTTGATAAATTTTTACAGGGACGTCAATCAAACCTGTTGAACGAATTGGAGAGGAAACTTGGATATGACGTTTATCAATTTTAATGCCAAATTGTTTCTCAAGCTCTTCTGCAATCTTTTTATTAGTAATAGAGCCGAAAGTACGGCCATCTGGCCCAATTTTTTCAGTGAATTGAACAACAGTTGCTTCTTCTTCTAATTTTGCTTTAATCTTTTGCGCTTCCGCTAACAATTCAGCATGCGCTTTTTCTTCTGACTTTTGTTTTCCACGAAGCTCACCGATTGCTTGGGCATTGGCTTCTTTCGCAAGATTTTTTTTGATCAAAAAGTTTTGTGCATAACCAGTAGGCACTTCTTTAATTTCGCCCTTTTTACCTTTACCTTTTACATCCGCTAAGAAAATAACTTTCATTCCACATTCTCCTTTTCAATAGTTACTTCGTTTTCAATAGTCTCAATCAGTTGTTGACGAATACTCATTAAATCTTGACCCTCAATTTGAGAAGCCGCCGAGTTGAAATGACCTCCTCCGCCAAGCTGTTCCATGATACGCTGTACATTGACTTTGCTTCGACTTCGTGCAGAAATCGAGACAGTTCCACTTTGATTACAAGCAATGACAAAGGTTGCTTCCACCTCAGACATGGCTAGCATACTATCAGCTGCTTTACTAATAGTTACTGAATCATAGGCTTTAGTCGTATTGGCACAAGCTACGATGATATGCGGCAAAATCTTTTCACCAGTCAAGATCAGTTCGTTCACTTCGCGGTACTCATCAAACTGAATCGCAGAGATCTCCTGGATGGTTACACTATCACTACCTCTTGAACGAAGGTAACTCGCCACATCAAAGGTCCGACTCGTAACACGTGCGGAGAAGTTCTTAGTATCCAGCATAATTCCAGCCATCAAGACACTAGCTTGAATCTTCGTTAACCGATTTTTCTTCGACTTCTGGAACTGAATAAGTTCACTAACCAATTCGCTCGCACTACTTGCTCCACTTTCAATATAGGTGATCAGAACATTTTCAGGGAAATCATCATCCCGACGATGATGGTCAATGACAATAATCTGTTGGAATTCCTGATAAAATTCTTTAGAAAGGGTCAAGGCTGTCTTAGAATGGTCAACCATAATTAACAAAGAGCGATCCGTCACCATTTGCATGGCTTCCTCTAGGGGAAGGATTTTCGTTACCTGCTCTTCTTCTAGTTTCGCAATTGCTCTTGAAATATCACTAGCCATTGCATGCGAGTCATAGACCACATAAGAGGAAGCCAAAATATTGCTAGAGAAAAACTGCATTCCCACAGACGCTCCTAAAGCGTCCATATCCAAGTTTCTATGCCCAACAATGAAAACTTGATCAACGGATTTAATCTTATCCGAAATAGCTGTCATCATAGCGCGTGTGCGAGTCCGCGTCCGCTTCACAGCAGAAGCTGTTCCACCACCAAAGAAAATAGGGTTTTTCTGTTCATCGTTTTCTTTGACTACTGCTTGATCCCCACCACGAACTTCCGCAAGGTTTAGGTTCAAGAGAGCCACTTTACCAATCTCATCATGCTCCCCGTCACCATACGAGAATCCCATACTTAAGGTAATAGGTAGCTCACGATTTTTAGCTTCTTCACGGAATTGATCGATGACAGAAAATTTTGATTCCATCAACTGTTCTAAGACCGTGTAGTCTGTAAATAAATAGAAACGATCCATCCCCACACGTCTGTAAAACATATGGTAATGAGCTGTAAACTCTTCTACAAAGTTGGCAATAAAACTATTGATATTGCTAATATCAGAGTCTGAAATGACATCTTCTAGATCATCATAGTTATCAACAGAAATAATACCGATAACGGGACGAGTTGTCACCAATCCCACAGTTGCTTCATACTCACTTGAAACATCAAAAAAGTAAACAACACTAGACGTCTGATCAAAGTAAACAGAATATTTCTTATCGGCTACAGTGACATAATGACCTTTATCCTCAAACAGAGTATTGAGTAACTTTTTCAAGGATTCAACATCAAAGTCCCCATCATCTGTTGAAAAAATCAATTCAGCATAAGGGTTGAACCACTCTACTTCATTTGTCTCTTCATTAATTTTGATAACTCCAACAGGCATTTTATCAAGGAGGGATGCTAATCCGCTTTCTGCCTGATGGTTAACGTATTGTATTTGTTCTAATTCATCTAACTCTGAAATTTGTAACTGGTATTCAAATAAAGCAATCAATCCAGCTAAGACTAAAAAAATTGCAATGAGAGTTACATAGCCTTTGCCAAAGATTCTTAAAAAAATTGCTAAAATTGCAAATGAAATAAAACCAATTAACACATAATGGATGAACGATAAACGAAATTTTTTCATCATAAACCTCTTCTCGGAATTATACCATAAATAGAGGTAAAAAGCGAGGTTTCTCTCTATATTACAGAGAAGA